>JAZSEG010000112.1:0-19089 GCA_045531575.1 Oscillospiraceae bacterium
GCTACATCTCCTATCCGTGCAAATATCCGTGAAGGTAAAATCTTCCAGATTCCTAGTGCTATTGCAACAGGTAAGGCTGACGGAATGTTCTCTCTTGACCAGGACCTTGCCAGACTTGTTCGCATGGGCAAGATCACAAACGAGACCGCCCTCACAAGATGCCAGGATCCCAACGAGTATAAGAGATATCTGGATATGGGTGTATAACCCGCTGAAAATTATAGCAGGTCTACAACGTAAAGTTGAAAGAGCATGTAACGGAATTTTCATGCAAGAGTGTTTTGATTGTGGAAAATGCACATAAAACGAGCAAAAATTAATAGTTTTTTTACGAAAATCGCTTTTTATATGAAATTTTTTCAAAAAACACTTGAAATTTTTTAGACTATAGGCTATAATTAAAACACAAACAGAAGTAATCTTCTGTTGGCTAAGGATATAACCCCGCCGGGGTTATACATAAAAAATTTTTATTAGGAGGTCTTTACAATGATAAAGAAGCTTCAGGCCCTCAAGGCTAAGAAGGGTTTTACCCTCGTTGAGCTGATCGTAGTTATCGCTATCATCGGCGTACTCGCAGCTATTCTCGTTCCCACAATGCTGAACCAGGTTACTTCCTCTAGAGTTACATCTGCTAACTCCACTGCTAAGTCCCTGCTGACAACCGTTAACACATTCATCACAGAGATGGATACTAAGGGTTACGGCACACAGAAGCAGGACATCGCTGTTGCTGATGGCGCTCAGGCAACAGTTACCATTTCTGTTGGCGCAGATGGCAAATACACAATTACCGAGGCACTCGGTACTGGTGTAGATGCATTTTGGTCCGATGCAGCTACTGAGCTGGCTGGTCCTGACACCGTTGATGCTGAATGTGATGGTGTGTATAAGTATCTTGTACAGAAGCTCGAGGCTGATTTCTCTTTCACACAGAATGTTTGCGTCGTGGCTTACATGAATCAGGGTAAGTGTGTAGCTCTTACATACTACGCTGATGGCGCTTCCATGGACGATATTGGTGCACCCGGTTACGAAGCTCTGATGAACGGTATCACAGAGGACAGCGAATTCCAGTGGGGTTCCAATGATGGCGTAACATCCGCTGGTGCAGTTATCGGTACTTCTCCTCAGCTGACAACTTCTCTCGCATAATTTAGCGTTTGAAAAGCTGACAATTAACTAAAACTATTTTCCTCGGCGGCGCAAGCCGTCGGGGAATTAGTGTTAATAAGCACTTTTGCTGTTTTGCCTGTGCTTCGGCGATGCCGTGGTATATGCAAGCCCGCAAACGTATGCATTTACTGTAAGGAGGAATATAAGTGATAAGATATCTTCAGAAATTAAGAGCAAGCAAGGGTTTCACCATGGCAGAGCTTATCATCGTTATTGCGATAATGGCTGTGCTTATGGCTGTGATACTTCCTGCGTTCTCCAGTGATGACGCCGAGAAGCAGGCGGCAGAGACCTATGCATCGGATTTCTATGCCTCCCTGCAGTATAACATGACCCGTTATCAGCTCACTGAGTTCTATCTGACGCCCGCACTCCAAAATTACACCGTGGAATATCTCGGCAAGGATGCTGATGATAATCTGTATCCTATCGATGATCCTCAGGGCGACGCTGACAAGAATCCCTATATCTTATACGACGCTAAGTGCGGCGGTAATGTGTTTGATAACAAGTTCCTGTGGATAAAGGTCCGCTATGATCGTGGTATTGACTATGTGACTATCGGCAACAGCCTGCAGGAAATCGTCGAAGATACATCGACCACTTCTGACCATCCTTTCGAGCAGCTGCTTCAGAAGGACCTTGGCGACACAATGAATAACGCAGGCAAGGGTTGTTATTATGCAGTTGTGAAGTGCGGTTATGACTACGTTGCGGAGAATATCACTTCCAGCAAGATAAGTTTAGACGATGAAACAAAGAGACCGACCAGAGGCAACGGAAACATCACTGTAATGTCTGCTCACTACTGTGAGGATGAGCTTCCGGCTGCTACGACAGTGGCTGATCTGCAGTTCACCACGTTCAGCGAGCTGAAGAACGGTATCATCTGCGGCACCTGCAGCAGCGATGATAACAACGCAGACAACGATTATGTTGGCACGATCGGATCGTATTTCCTGAACGTTTATGCGATGAATAGCGAGTTTACTGCTGAAGGCATCAGTTTCAGAGCAGGATAATGGCTAAATATTTCATAAATAATCCCCGAAACACTAAAGTTTCGGGGATTTCTGTCGATAACTAATATAGGCGGAAATATGCCTTTTTGAGCAATCTTCCGCATGCATACAAAGATTTATGACGGGTTGAACCCGATAACTCATAAGGAGGCAAAGATTTATGGAGATCAAAAGAATCACAGGTGTTATCTCGGCGTACAACACTAACCGCAGCAGTAAAATAAACAAGACAGAAGCCTCCGCTTCCGTAAAGAATATGGACCGTGTGGAGTTCGGCTTTGAAAAGGCGCTTCAGGCTGCTAAGAACGGCATTTCCGCACAGGTAAAGGCTGACGCTGCAGAGCAGGAGCTTGCAGCTGCAAAGCAGACGGCTGAAAGCGGTATCCCCGCAAGCGAACTGGCGTCCTACATTCTTCTCTGGTAAGCGGTCATGCTGGATAAGAGAACGGTTGAGGCGGTCATCAAGTGCCTTGAGATAGATTGTGATTTCTACAGGGAGCTTTCGATGTTCCTGATGAAGAAGCACACAAAGATACTTGAGGACGACCTCGAATGGCTGACTAATTCCCTCAACGATGAACAGGCTTACGTTATGAAGAGCCAGAATCTCGAAAACAAAAGGCTGGAGCTGTTCAAGGCTCTCGGCATTGAGGATAAGAAGCTTAACGACCTTATAGCTGAAGCGCCTGAGGATTATCAGGCTAAGCTGAAGATGTTCGGTACACAGCTTACAGAGCTTGTGGACGGCATCCGAGAGATGAACCAGCGCACGAACGAGATAGTAAAGCGCAAGCTGGATAATCAGGAGGAATTCGTTAAGCGTGCGGGCATATTCAATAAGCCCGAGACCTATGACAGAAACGCTTCCAAGGTGACGAGAGGCAGCTCCTCTACCGTCATCAGAGAAGTCTAGGAGGAAAATATATGCGTCCGACTTTTTTAGGATTTGAAACTCAGAAGCGCACACTTCAGGTTGCGCAGAAGAGCCTGGATATCACAGGCAACAACCTGTCGAATACAAACACCATTGGCTATACCAGACAGCGTGTTGATCTTTACGCTATGTACGTTTCGGGCAACCAGAGCCTGAGATGGTGCAGCCAGACCAATAACCTTTCGGTACAGGGGCAGGGCGTTAACGCTTACGGTGTGAGCCAGATAAGAGATATCTACATTGACAAGCGTTACCGTGAGAATGTGGCTATAGAAGCCGAGACCGAAAAGACAGTTGATATCCTTTGCGAGGTCGAAGATATCCTCGATAACTTCGAGACAGACGGTCTGCAGCACTTCACAGAGGAATTCTTCGCAGCGCTGCAGGATTACTCGGTTGAGAAGCCTGACAGTATGGAGGTTGCAACGATCGCTTGTAACGCAGCTGTAAACCTCTGCAAGCTGCTGCAGGATTATGATAACAAGCTCTGCGAGGTCGAGGATACCTACGTTACTGAGCTTGAGGATACAGTATTCTACCTCAACAATCTGCTTGATGACATGAATGTTCTCAACGACAGAATCGCACGAGAGCTTTTGAACTATCCTGATGAGTATGGCCCTAACGAGCTTTACGATCAGCTGAATATGTATGTTGATGAGCTTTCAAACTACGGCGATGTTGATGTTATCAGAAACGAGAACGGCACGTTCAGCGTAAACCTCTGTGGCATTCAGGTGGTAGACGGAAACAAGTTCAAGGTAAACCGTCTGATAATGGATGATTACGAGGCTTACGGTCAGGCGATCATCTACTACGAGAGCGGCGAGCAGATCAACTGCCAGAACGGCATTCTGAAGAGCTTCTTCAACATGCTCAACGGTAACGGCGTATACGCTACGGGTAACCAGAACAGCGAGTACGGTATTGCGTATTTCAAATCTGCAGTAAACGAGTTTGCGAACACCATCGCAAAGACTCTTAACGAAGCAAACGGAGCTACAGACGATCCTTCCAGAAGGATGTTCTCCACCGAGCCTGAGGGTTCGGTATTCACCGCAGCAAACATCCGTGTAAGCCAGGAATGGCTTTCTGATCCCACGATGATCGGTCAGGTAAGAACTCTCGACGAGCTTACAGGCATGTATCACTACGGCTGGGATGAAGTCACCGACGAGACAGGTGCGGTAACACTTCAGAACACAAACGTTATCTATCTGCTTTCTCAGTTTGAGAACAGCGATCTGCAATTTGGCAATGCGCATGATTTCAAGGGCGACGTTTACCAGTATATTAGCTTCATCAGTAACCGTCTTGCTCAGACCATCACCTATGAAAAGAGCCGCTATGATGGTGCGGTGTCCACAGTAGATACATTGCTCGATGCAAGAGACGAGGTCTCCGGCGTGGACATGGACGAGGAGGGCATCAACATGCTGAACTACCAGAAATGGTACAGTGCATCCTCCCGTATGCTGACCACCCTTGACGACTGCCTTGACAAGCTGATAAACGGCACAGGCAGAGTTGGTTTGTAATCGTGAAAGGAGTTCCGAATGAGAATAACTAATTCAACGGTCCTTCGTAATTACGACAGGAACCTCAAGCGTCTCGGAAAGAACAAGTACGCTTCCGAGCAGAAAGTATTCACAGGAAGAGATTTCAGCCGTGCCAGTGATAATCCCCTGAGTGCTGCGAAGGCTCTTACAGTAAGAAAGCAGCTTTCCCGCACAAAGCAGTACAAGGAGAATCTCGAGGTAGCTGATAAGTTCTACACCGAGGCGGAGACCTCCATGCTGCAGATATCCGAGGAACTGGCAACTATCCGTGAAACGATAATCTACGCATGTAACACCACCAAGGACGAGGGTGTAGACCTTCAGATCCTCAGCCAGCAGCTTGATACATATGCCCGTGAGATGGTATCCATTCTGAACACAAACAGTGCAGAAAGAGCGATCTTCGGCGGCGAAAGCAACGCAGAGCAGCCCTTCAGCCTGCTTTACGGTGATGACGGATATGCTACTGAGGTGCTTTACCACGGCGTTCCGATCAATGCTTACGATGATTTCAAGGAGTTTCCCTATTCCAACGAGGTATATGTTGATATCGGACTTGGAATGGTGATAGATCAGGAAACACAGGAGATAGATCCGCAGACAGGTCTGAGAGTATCCTTCAACGGTGCTGAGCTTACAGGCTGCGGCTCTGAGATGAGTGCAGCTTCTATAGATCTCGCATCTCTGCAGAATGACCTTGAATATTCTATCGATGTTTTCTATAACGGCGAAAAGCAGACGGTTAAGTTCCAGGCCGGTGCTTCTGAGACCGAGAGTCAGGAAAATCTTCAGGCTGCGCTTGACAAGGCTTTCTACAGAAGTCCTGTTATCCCCACCGTTGATGCAGATGGTAATATAACCGTTGACGACGGTAAGAAGGTATATGTTATGAGTACACAGGGCGCTGAAAACAAGGCAACTGTGGATAATGAATATACTTATTCCTTCAACTATATCCAGATCACACTGGATGCAGCGAAGGCCCTGAAGAACGGCGATGTCGGATATGCAAACGGCTGTATCGACCAGATCGTTGAGGCTTCCGAAAACCTGCTGGTAGAGATCGCAAATCTTGGTAACATGGAAGAGTTCATCGGTTTCAATTCCGAAAGATATGATACCCGTGAGCTGAACCTCAAGGAACGTCAGGATTCTCTCGAAGCCAGCGATCTTGAATCCGAGATCACTCTTTATAAGACTTATGAAGCGCTTTACAATGCATGTCTGCAGATGTCCAGCGCAATTATCCCCAATACGATATTCAATTACATTCGTTAATCAATGACTAGTATTTTAGGAGGTGTTCCCGAATGGATAGCAATCTGCTTAGAATCACAACGATCCCGATCTCTATTGAGATCAAGATAACAAAAGCAAAGCTGGAGCTGCCTGAGGACAGACAGCCTAAGGTGAATATCACCACAAAGAACGGCGGCTTCGTTATGGAGGCTGAGCCGCTCAAGATCAATATCGATACCTATGAAGCAAGAAAGAGCCTCGGCCTTGGTCACATGACCGATGGTGATATGCTGGCTCAGAAGGCTCAGGAAGGATTCTCTCTGGCCTTCCAGGGTACTGCTAAGGTTGCATCCAATGGCGATGCGCTGGCTCGTGGTGCAAGCGCTTCGGAGCTTGCTCTTCAGAATGCCCGTGCAGGTGCAACGATGCAGACCATCATGGAGTTCCTGCCTAAGGAGGGTGCTGATATCACCTTCGATGAGGGCAAGCTGAACATTGATTACCAGCTCGGTTCTCAGGATTTCGACTGGGATACCATGGCAAGAATGCCGATGGAATTCATCCCCGGCAGCGTAGAGCTTATCGTAAGAGACAGACCGAGAGTAGAGATCGAGTATGTCGGCGAGCCTATCTACGTTCCCGCAAGCGCAAATCCCAATTACGAGCCGCCCCAGACCTGATAAAAAAGATCGTCGCAGAAAGGAGAGGCTTCGTGGAACACGGAGCCGAAGCGTCTGATGAATATAATTACTAGAGATTTCGGTGAAGTTCAGATCGATGAGAAAACGATAATTGATTTTCCCGCAGGAATCATCGGTTTTGAGTCCGCAAAGCGTTACGCACTGCTCAGCCCTCTCGGTGAAGAAAAGTTCCCCATGTGGTTGCAGTCGGTAGACGGCAAGGAGCCGTGCTTTGTGGTATATGACCCTATGCAGATCTACCCCGATTATAAGTTCGAGATCTCCGATGAGGAGCAGGAGCTTATAAAGGTGGATGAGGAAACTCCTTACAGATGTCTTGTAGTTGCTATCGTTCCCGATGATTACCGCAAGACCACGATCAATCTGAGATGCCCTATCGTAATGAATACGAGAGATAATATCGCCGCTCAGATCATTCTTCCGGATCCTTATGAATTCAAGGCTCCGGTCTATGAGGAGGGGTGAGGATGCTAGTAGTAACCAGAAAACAGGATGAAAGCCTTATCATTTCAGATGATATTGAGATAACTATACTGGAGATATCCAAGGATAAGGTGAAGATCGGCATTTCCGCACCTAAAGACGTAAAAATAATCAGAAGCGAACTTAAGGCTGCACGTCAGACGAACGAACAGGCAGCGCACATTCCGAGCAATGCACTTGCAGAGCTTCTGAAATCTCATAAACAGGAGGAATAAATCATGTCAGAGCCTATTCGTATGAGTGGTATGGTATCGGGACTTGATACCGAATCCATCATCAGCGCGATGATGACCACATACCAGACCAAGATCGATAACCAGAGCAAGAAGCTCACAAAGCTTACATGGCAGCAGGAGGCCTATCAGGCTGTTGCCAAGAAGATGACAGATTTCCAGAAGAAGTACTTTGATGTTCTGAACAAGAACACCTATCTCATGGGTTCTTCCACCTTTAACAAGTATGCTTCTGAGATCAGCTCTGCTTCCGGCGCAAGCACAAAGGGACTTAACGTAACCACCACCACATCTTCTCAGGCAGGCTCCCATAAGTTCACTGTTCTGCAGACTGCTAAGGCAAGCACAGTAAAGGGTGGAGAGATCAAGCCCGAGAGCTTCAAGCTTGATATCGGCAAGGCGCTTGAGTCTGTTGGCGGCAAGGATATCGACAATGGCGACGGCACATTTACCAGAGTATATAACATGTCCATGGATGTTAAGGTCGGCGGCGTTACCAAGACCATCAGCTTCTCCGGACAGGGTGAGGTCGGTGCTGACGGTACAGTTGATATGGATGCTGTTAAGCAGAATGCACTCAGCAATCTGAATACTCAGCTGCAGATCGGCTTCGGATATACAGGCAACCACACAGGTTCCGATAATGCTTCTGCTATCGAGGGCGCTGTTGATCCCGATAACGGTCACGAGTGGTTCCTGCAGGCAGAGATGAACGCTGACGGCGGCTTAGAGTTCGTTGTGGGCGGAAATGCTTCTGTATCTGTTACAGAGAACATCGGTAACTTCGGCCTTTCTGACGCAGCAAAGACTCAGACTGTTAATCTTGGCAGCGTTGTTACAGGCACAAATACATTCAGCATGGATGTTGGCGGCGTTATCAAGAACGTAAGCTTCGAGGGCGTTTCCAGCGCATATTATGACAGCAGAAACGAGGACGGCAACGAGGCTATTCTCGAGGAATACAACAGCCTGAAGGAAGCTGCTTTCCGCAAGGCGTACAATCTTGAGGATGACGCTGAGATCGATGAAGAAAAGCTCAAGGCTTATGAATATACCTCTGCACAGGCTGCACAGGACAAGAACAAGGCAGAGATGACCTCCGCCCTGAACAACGCTTTCGCAGATGAGGGTGTTACATTCGCTTTCAACGGCACCAGCCTGACCGCAACAAAGGATGATACAGGTCTGGAATTCACCATGCACGCAATTGAAGGTGGTACTCTGGGTCTTACCAAGGGTACTTCCTCCAATAAGATCACAAGCAAGACCAAGCTTGAGGATCTGGGCATTGCAGCAGACGATGATGGCAACTACACCCTTAAGATCAACGATGTTGAGATCAAGGTCGGCGCAGATGCTACTATCGATTCTCTTGTGAAGGCAGTTAATGCCAGTGAAGCAGGCGTTAACATGAGCTATTCCGCTCTTACCAACAGCTTCTCTCTTGAGGCTAAGGAGCTTGGCGGCGCAGGTGATATCCGCATTGAAGGCTCTGATCTGACAACTGTTCTCGGCATTACTGATGAGAACGGTAACTACGATTTCGAGCTCGGCCAGAATGCAGCGATCGAGCTGGACGGCGAGACTGTGTATCTCAACGAGAACAAGTATGAGCTTGACGGTACAACATTCGCATTCACAGATGATATCGCTGTAGGCGAGACCTTCACTGTAGAGATCGAGAAGGATACCAGCGGTCTGAAGGATATCATCAAGGGCTTCGTTGAGGATTACAACAAGCTGATCGAGGATGTATATGAGTACATCGGCAAGGCTCCCGCTACAGATTCCAAGGGCGAGAAGTATGAACCTCTTACTGACGCCGAGAAGGAAGCCATGAGCGAGGAAGAGATCGAGAAGTGGGAGAAGATGGCTAAGCAGGGCGTTCTGTATAACGACAGAACTGTTACAGGCATCATGTCCCAGATGCGTACCGCTCTTTATAATACTGTAACTCTCGATGATGGCAGCAAGATCGGCCTGTTCAGCCTTGGCATCAAGACCTCCAATGATTACGGCGAACACGGTAAGCTGGAGATCGACGAGGAGCAGCTTGATAAGATGCTCAGCGAGAATCTTGACGCAGTTACAGAGCTGTTCACAAACAGCGAAACCGGCCTGATGACAAAGCTTGACGGCATCCTTGACGGTGCAGTTAAGGCTACCGGCAGCCGTGAGAGCAGAGGCTCTCTTGTTCGCAAGGCAGGTATCGAGAGCAGCAGCTCTACAATTATTGATAGTACTCTCTTCAAGGAAATGGAGAATCTCAGAGAGCGCATTTCCGATCTTCAGAAAAAGTACGATACCCGTGAGGATTACTGGTGGGGCGTATTCACAAATCTGGAGTCTATGATGTCCGATCTGAACAGTCAGTCCAGCTATCTGTCGTCCTATCTCGGCGGATTCGGTGGAATGTAATACAGCGAAAGAATGAAGGGCAGATAAAAAATGTCTAATCCATATGCAACATATAAAAAGCAGTCTGTGCAGACAATGACACCTGTTGAGGTGGTCATCAAAATGTACAGCGAGATCGAAAAGCAGCTGGCTATCGCAGTGGTTGCTATCGAAGAAGTGCCGAATATCAAGAAGGCGAATGACGCACTTATTAAGGCGCAGGAGCTTCTGGGCGCACTCAGAGGTGCGCTGGATATGTCGGTGCCGATCTCAAAGAATCTTGAGCAGCTGTATATATTCTTCCAGAAGGAAGCTATGAAGGCTAATATCCATAAGGATGCCACAGAGATCAAGAAGATCATACCTATGATAGCAGATCTTCGTGATGCATTCACTCAGATCAGCCAGATGACAAAGGAAGAGATAGAGGCTCAGGCTCGCAACAACCAGCAGAAAAAGTAATTTCTTCTCAGCCCGTTTTGGGGCGGGCTGAGAATATATCGCAAAGGGGGAAGCATTTATGTCAGAGGAAATCGGATGCAAGGCCGTACTTTCTATATTGGGCGAGATCTATGAAACATTTCAGGAGTACGAAAGGCATACGGACTCTATGATAAATGCAGACCTCGAAGTGCTTCAAAGCTCGCTGTTCAAGCGCAACGAGCTAATCGACAGGCTGGAGGATCTGAAACAGAATCTCGATACCGTTATCGATATGGAGCAGAATGAGGAGAGAAACCTCCTTCGCTCGCTTGTGAACGGCAGCTATGTCAATATTCCGCTGGACGACATCCACAAGGAGATACAGCTCGTCCAGAAAAATCTGTCTATCTGCAAGCAGAGGATCCTTGATAAGGACAAGGTGATCTCGGGTCAGTTCAGAAATCAGCATATCGATTCCCGCAAGGAGCTGGAGCAGCTGAAGCAGACCAAGCAGAAGATAGGTTATTACAACAGTGCAGTGGTGGGAAGAGCAACGGGACAGTCGCTCAACAAAAACCTCTGATGCTGTGATGAAATAGCCACCATACCGCCGAAAGGATGCCTTCGCAGGAGGCTTTATCGGAGCGCTTTTGATAATATCTCTCATGGGAGGGATCAGGAAGCATATCCGTTAAAACAGTCCTTTTTCGGCGGTTTTTATTTTTGTGAGATTCATCAAAATATATCGTCTTTGGATAGTCGTATAATTTGCGATAATTGTGCAATTCTAACGAAATTGTGATGGGCATTTAAAACTTTTATACAGTGCTTGAAAAAATGTGCGCAATAGTGTATAATTATAGTATGAGTAACTATGCATATTTCTGATAATGGCGAAAGGTGATCACATCGATGGATGTATATATGGCTCGACAGCCGATATTTGATACTGAAAACCAGGTATACGGCTATGAACTGCTGTATCGCAGCAACGGACAACAGAATATCTATACCGGTACGAGCGGGGATGAGTCCACTGCTGATGTGGTGACGAATGCTTTTTTCGGACTGGATATCCGTGATGTTGTCGGCGGCGGTAAGGCATTCATCAACTTTACTGGCAATCTGCTGAAGCGTGGCGTGCCTAAGATGATCTCGCCGGATATCGTGGTCGTAGAGGTGCTGGAAAACCTCATGATAGATCAGGATCTGGTGGATGCATGTCAGGATCTGAAGGAGAGAGGCTATACTCTCGCCCTCGATGATTTTGAGTACAACAACACCTACAGCGAGCTTTTCCAGATAGGCGATATCGTAAAGATAGATTTCCGCATTCCTCAGAATAAGATCGAGGAGACTGCGTATGTCTGCCGTTATTGCAATAAAATTATTCTCGCCGAGAAGATAGAGACCGTGGAGGAGTACGAGTACGCAAAGCGTCTGGGCTGCACCTTCACACAGGGCTATTATTTTGCACGCCCCACTATAATGTCGAAGAACAGTGTGGCACCGCTTACTACAAACTTCATGCAGGTGATGCAGCTGGTATCTCAGGAGGAGCCTGAGATAAGCGATATCGTGGAGGTCATTTCCAGAGATACCGCGATGTGTCAGCGTCTGCTGCGCCTTATCAATTCCGTGTATTTCGGTGTAAGGAACAGAGTATCGTCCATAAATCAGGCGCTTGTTATTCTGGGCCTTGATTACCTGCGCGAGTGGGTATATTTGATGGGAATGCAGCGCATTACACGAAACGATAATGTTGAGATGATGCGTCTCTCATTGCTGATAGCTAAGTTTTGCCGAAAGATCTCGGCGATGATTCCCGAAGCGGCAAGAGAAGGTGATGCATATTATCTTATGGGTCTGCTTTCCATGCTGGATCATTGCGGTACAGGCAATCTTGAACGTGCTCTGCAGGAATTCCCGCTTACGGATGAGATCAAGAATGGTCTGCTAGGAAGAGGCGGAATATATAGTGATGTATATAATCTGGCATACAGCTATGAAAAGGGCAACTGGGAGAATGTTGACCGTTTTGCATTGCTGTATAATCTTGACAGATCTAAGATATCCGATGCGTTCGTTCAGTGCGTAAAGGAAGCGGAAGATCTGAAAATGCTCTAAAAGAGGTTGAAATGGCTTTTTTTCTTGATGAAATAGACAGCTGCCTGTGGGACTATCTCGCCGAAACGGATAAGAAGATAGTTCTGTATGGCATGGGCGACGGTGCCGAAAAGATACGGAACGTGCTGGATGGTATCGGCGTTCAGGTGGACGATATCATGGCGAGCGATGAGTTCGTGCGTGGTCACAGCTTTATGGGCATCCGTGTAAAGAAGCTCAGTGAGATTGAGGAGCTTTACGGCGATGATTTTATAATCCTGGTCTGCTTCGGTACGCAGTTCCCTGATGTAATGGAAAGAATATATCAGATCGCAGAAAAGCATGAGCTGTATGCGCCGAACGTTCCTGTAGTGGGCGATGGATTGTTCACTCTGGATTATGCAAAGGAGCATTACAAGGAGCTTAAAACGGTCTATGGAATGCTTGCGGATGAGCAGTCGAAAAAGGTGTTTGAGAATGTTATCCGCTATAAGCTCAGTGGCGATATCATGCTGCTGAAGGAATGTGAGACTCCCCACGAGGAGATGTTTGATCTGCTGAAGGTGGGTTCTGAAGAGATATATGTGGATCTCGGTGCATATAACGGCGATACGCTGGTGGAATTCCTGAACGAGACCTCGATGAATTTCAGGAAGCTTTATGCTATGGAACCCGATCACAAAAACTATGAAAAGCTGAAGCGCAGGCTGTATATGATAGGCTCAGGTCTGCTGGAGGCTTATAACTGCGGCGCATGGGACAGCGAGACCACCATGATGTTCAGCCAGAGAGCAGGCAGAAGTTCAAAGGTGGATAATGTTGCTCCGAAGCGCGGCAGGGAAGTCAAGATGATGAGCGTGGATCATATGCTTCAGGGTGGTGAGGCTACCATCATCAAATACGATGTGGAGGGCAGCGAGCAGCAGGCAATAAACGGCTCAAAGGTAACCTTGCAGAATTTCCGTCCCCGCCTGAATGTTGCGCTTTATCACAGAAATGAGGATATGTTCAGCATACCGCTGCAGATTGCTTCTATCAATAAGAAGTATAAGCTGTATCTGAGACATCACCCGTATATTCCCGACTGGGATACAAATTTATATTGTATTTAACAGAATCGAGGACATGAAATGAAGATAGTTATAGGAATAGTGCTGACTCTGCTTCTTGTGGGTGCGCTTGCGGCATATTTAATTCTCATGCTGAGTGCGCAGGAGATGATCTTCTGCGGAGATATCAAGAACAACGAGGAGAACGGCACATCCATTACCCGTGTGTACATAACCGATTACAGCGCAAACGAGACTCTTTCCGAGATCGTTGACGCAGTGAATGCATCTGATGGTGAATCGGTATCGGTGGAGGATATCACCGAGATACTTGCCGAGTATCAGAGCATAATCTATGCGCCGGTATTCAACATAAGTTCAGAGCAGATCGATACTTCCACATATGTGGTGGAGGGCAGTGTTTACAACGGCATCGACGCCAAGGGAAATCCCTCGCAGCACGACTATACTTACGAGAATCTTCGCCTGAGTGCAGTGGTGCAGAATGGTGCGATGGTATCTGCGGAGAATATCTATGCATTGGAGAAGGATCAGATAGGAAAGCTTGTGGAGAGGGAAAAGACGATCGCTCCAATCCTTATCGATGAATATTCCACCGCTTCCTTTGCTTTTGAGGACTGCGACAGCTTCCGACTGATATTTCAGAACACTGCAGAGCTTCCTGCAAATGTGACATTCGTGTTTACATATGATGTGGTGGCAGAAAGTCCTCTGAACTTCACCCATGTGGAGAACGGCGTGCTGGCTGTAAGCCTTGAGACCCTGCATGATGAAAACGGTTGGTATACTCCCGATTACGAGTTTGTGCGTAATATCACCGTCAAGGAGCAGAAGAAATAATAACTGAATTCCCAAGCCGTGTGTTTGGGAATTTATTTTGAGGAGGACAAGATGGGATGTACTCTCTGCCCGAGACAGTGCGGGGTGGACAGAAGTAAGTCGAATGGCTTCTGCGGTGCAGGTGATAAGCTCAGAATAGCAAGAGCGTCGCTTCATCACTGGGAGGAACCTTGCATCAGCGGAACTGACGGCAGCGGTGCGGTGTTTTTTTCGGGCTGTGTGATGAGGTGTATTTACTGCCAGAATCATGATATCAGCGCAGAGAACAGGGGTGCAGATATCACTGTAGAGCGCCTTGCCGAGATTTTTATGGAGCTTAAAGCACAGGGCGCACATAACATAAATCTCGTTAATCCCACGCATTTTGTGCCGCAGATAATCGAAGCACTGGATATGGTGAAGGGGAAACTTGATCTTCCGATAGTGTATAACAGCGGTGGTTATGAAAGGGTAGAAACTCTGCGCATGCTGGATGGATATATCGACATTTATCTGCCTGATGTTAAGTATTTTTCGGAGGAGGCGGCAAAGCTGTCCTCTGCACCGAATTATTTCGACACCGCAATGACGGCAGTGGAAGAGATGCTGAGGCAGACAGGAAAGCCGCATTTTGACGGTGATCTCTTGATGCGTGGCACGGTCGTGCGGCATCTTGTTTTGCCATACCTTTACAAGGATTCGGTGGAGATCATCAGGCGTATCGGAGAGCGCTTTGGCGGGGATATCCTGTTCAGTCTTATGAGTCAATATACGCCGTTCTATAAGGCAAAGGAGCATCCGAGGCTCGGCAGACGCATCACGACTTTTGAGTACAACAAGGCGCTGGATGCGGTCATAGAAGCAGGCCTGCAGGGATTCATGCAGGAGAGAAGCTCGGCAAGGGAGGAATATACTCCTGATTTTGACCTGAGCGGAGTTTTCTGAAAAAGCACTTTACAAATGTGACGATTTGTATTACAATATAAATGAATATCTTATTTTTAAGGAGATGCCTTATGGATAAATTTGAAAAGCTGAACTTCGGTGTAGACGGAGACAGTATTACAGCAGGCCTGCAGTGGTCTTACCATGTTTTCAATGAACTCAAGCTCAAAACGCATCACAATGTTGCGGTAGGCAGCGCAGTGTGGTATAAGAGAAGCATCCAATTCGGCGGAAAGACTATAACCACGCAGGATTACGGCTCTGAAGGCTTCGCAGGAATAAGCGGTGGCTGGGAGCCCACCGATGACGCTGATGAGATGCAGATGCGCATGAACAACTGTGCTGTGGTGCATATCCAGAAGTTCATCGCAGAGGTGGAGAGCGGCGAGTATCCTGCGCCTGATATCTTTGCCTTTGCCATGGGAACGAATGACGATAAGGACAGCTTCGGCGATCCCGAAATGGCGCTTACAGGCAAGAGCCTCGATGATGAGAATATAGATATCTTCACAGAGGCAGGCGCTATGCGCTGGTGCATACAGATGATTCAGGAGCATTATCCCGAGTGCCGCATTTTCGTGCTGACTCCTCTGCAGACAGCTACCCCTGAGCATAACGAAAAGACCATCAGGCAGCTGGAGATCATGCGCAGAATGTGTCAGGGAATGTCGGTGCAGATGATAGATTGCTACAGCAACTGCGGTATCTGCGAGAAATTCGAGGTCATCGATGGTGAGGGCAAATATCTCCGCGACGGACTTCACCCCAAGGAGAACGGACAGCTACTTGAGGGCAGATATGCAGCCAAGGAGATAAGAAACAACTATTTTTAAGGAGCTGATATGCCGATGGAATTTCCATCAGAGCTTCGTTTTGCAATAGAACAGCTTGCGGCAGGACAGGATATCAGGGCAATGACTGCTTCTGCAGGTGCGATATCTCAGCGTTATCGCAGTGAGAGCGGTGCAGGAAAGATACTGGTCAGCAGCGAGAGAGATACTCTTGCCTATGCCGCGGTGAGGATGCCTGCCACCTTCGGCGCAGTGAGCAAAGCGCTGGAGCTTACGCTCGAGTGCTGGGAGGGTGAGATAGACTCCATACTGGACATTGGTGCAGGAACAGGAGCGGCAAGTCATGCTGCGGAACTGCTTACTGATTGCGACAACATTACCTGTCTCGAACGTGAGAACGGTATGATCTCTCTCGGAAAGCAGCTGATGCAGGCTCGTGGGATAGATGCACAGTGGATAAAGAAGGATATATCCTCTTCGGATATCACTGAGCATGCGGATCTTGTGGTGTCCTCCTATTGCCTGAATGAGCTTACTCCCTCTGCACGCAAGGCGGCGCTTATGAAGCTATGGAAGGCCGCGGATAAGCTGCTGCTGATAGTTGAGCCTGGTACGCCTGAGGGTTTTTCTCAGCTACGGGAGGCAAGAAAGCTGCTTGTTGCTGAGGGTGGATACATAGCTGCACCCTGTCCTATGAATGGGGAATGTCCTCTTCCTGAGGATGACTGGTGCCATTTCACAGCGAGGGTGGCAAGAACAAAGCTTCACAAGCAGTTAAAAGGCGGCGATGCTCCGTATGAGGATGAGAAATTCTGCTTTATTGCGGTATCCCGAGAGGAATGCACAGGCAGGGCGAGGATCTTACGCCATCCTAAGATAGAAAGCGGCAAGATCACTCTGCGCCTTTGTACAGAGCAGGGTATAGAGGAAAAGATAGTTACCAAGAAGAGTCCGCTGTTCAAGGCAGCGAGAAAATCAGACAGCGGCGACAGCTTTGCCGCAGATTGAGAGGTACAGCTATGAAGAAATTGATTGCAGCGATCCTCAGCGCAGTTTTGATGGTTTCGTGTATGAGTGTAGCAGTAAGTGCGGAGGAAACGACAGCTGCCGTTATGCGTGAATACGAGGCTTCTGCTGTAAGATGGAACGGCAAGACCGAGCTGAAAGCAGGTAAGACCTATGCCGTAACAAGCAATGTAACGATATCGAAGAAGATTGTTATCCCCTCGGGAACGACGCTTATTGTCATGAAAGGCGCTAAGCTCTGGATAAACAGCAAAGGCTCGCTCTACATCAAGGGCAAGCTGAATGTGAAGAGCGGCGGCACACTGGCAGTAACAGGCAGACTGTATCAGTATAAGAGCAAGAGCCTGTTGTGCTATGGCGAGCTGCGTTTCTCAAAGAATGCAAATGTAACGCTCAACGGAAAGACCACTGTATATTCTGCGGGCAGCATTACAGGCACGCCGAAGAAGCTGTCCGTTGGTGTTAATGCCGATATCACATGCAAGGGAAAGAACGGCTGTGCAAAGCTTGATAAATATATTGACCGCACTGCAATGGAGGCACGTCTGGACAGCTTTTTCACCAAAGCAATACAGAAGTCTGATATTTATGGTGCAATAAAGGCTGTGATGAGTTCGCAGTATGTAAGCGATCTTGATAAGGCTCTCACACAGAGTGCAGGCATATCCTTTGAGGACTACTGCAAGACCTTTGCCAAGGAATATGATAAGGCGCTTGCGGAAAAGGGTATCGATCCTAAGCAGGTGAAGTCTATCGATGTAATGCTGACAGAGCTTTCCGTCCAGAAGCCCGATGGTGATCTGGCTGTAATTGCGGAAAAGTATTACAGCGGTGCTGATAAGTTCTACAGCGCTGATTGCAAAGTGACTGTCAAGACCTCATCCGAAACTTATACAGAGACCGTGGAGGTCTCCATGGTGGAGTATTCGGGTAAGTGGTATCTGCTGGGTGAATAACGGCTGGGAGGTCGTGATTTGGATATTATCGTTATTGAGACAACTGGTGTGCAGTTCTCGGATGTGGAGAAATATCTCCGCTGCGTGAGCAAGGGGCGTCAGGCTTCTGTGATGAAGAAAAGCTCCGATGAACATAAGGTACTTTCGCTGGTGGCGGCACTTCTGGTGCGTTCGGAGATATCCCGCAGAACAGGCATTCCTGCAAAGAGCATAACCTTTGAAAAAGGTGCGCACGGCAAGCCTTATATCAAGGGAACTGAGCTTCAGTTTTCGATCTCGCACACGGATGGCGCAGTTTGCGCAGCGTTTTCGGATGGTGAAGAGATCGGCATCGACATTGAGCGCAGAGACAGAAAGGTAAGCGAGAATATCCGCTCCCGTGTCCTGAGCGAAAACGAGCGCCGCTTAGCAGTCACTTCCGAGGATATCATCCGTATATGGGTGAAGAAAGAGGCTTTTCTGAAACGTACAGGCATCGGCATTGCAACGCAGCTTTGCGGTGCAGATACTACGCTTCTTCCCGATATATGTGCTTTTGAGATGAATGGCTATCTCATCGGTGCAGCGGGAAAGGATTCCGATAAGTCAGACCTTCGGGAAATGAAGCTGTCTGAACTGCTGAAAACATTTGATACATAATTACAGCCGCAGAAGGTACGCTTTCTGCGGCTGTTTTGTTGACATTATGCGCGGCATGCGGTATAATTATAAAGGTTTATGATACAGGCGGCAAAACGGAATGCGGTGAAAATCCGCAGCAGTCCCCGCTGCCGTGAGGAAGCTGCGTTTCTGTCAAAGACGAAAGTCGGGTCACTGAGGGATATCCCGTGGGAAGGCTGGCAGAAACGTGCGTACTGTTTAGTACTACATTCCAAGCCGGAAGACCTGCCACTGCTGTTGTAAGCTGAAAAATAATTTTGTCGGAGGAACAAAAAAATGAAAACGACCAAAAAGATCATGGCAGCTATGCTGTCAGCGGCAGTGCTGGGTGCTGTCGCAGTGAGTGCCTGTGCAGAGGATAAGCCCGAGGGCTATGTCACTTTCTACGCAGACAAGAACACCATCGGTCAGGGACTGGTGGTGGAGCCTGTTCAGGTTCCCATCTATGATGGAGACAGCGGTATCGACATCGTGGAGAGGGCGGCAGATGTGCTGGTTGCGGAGAGCGATTACGGCAACTATATCGAAGCCTTTGCCGATACGGATAAC
>JAZSEG010000032.1:0-6230 GCA_045531575.1 Oscillospiraceae bacterium
CTGCAGCTGCCATTACCGTAAACGGAAACGCAGATATCAAACTTGCATCCGATTCGGAAAATACACTTACATCCACTGCAGATGCAGTATCACTGACTGGCAGCGGTAGTGTGGAGATCAGCGGAAACGGAAGCCTGACAGCAGCTGCTATAAATGGCGCATCCGGAACCGTAAAGTTCAGCGGCGGCTCGATAACATCCGATAATATCAGCGCTGATAAAGTCGTTATCACTGGTGGCTCTGTCAAGGCTGATACAGTAACTTCTCCTGTTGACGGTAATGGAAAGTCAGTATATCTCATGGCTATTCCCAACCCTGCCAATGAGAATGTTCAGGTTGATAATGGAGAGTATGCTCCTAAGCAGCATAGTTCCACAGATTCCAATATTTATGCTTATATCACAAGTGAGTCTGACCACGTTATTCAGGTAGGTTCGGTCAAGACCACATACAGATATTCTGCCGAAAAGGCAAAGTTCCTCATCGTACCCACAAAGGATATGTTCAGTGTTGAGCTTCCTGCGGAGCCTACATACGACGGTACTCCTAAGGAGGCAACCGCAACAGCATCCGATGCTACGATGACCTTCACGATCAAATACTATAAGGATGGAGAGCTTGTTACCGATACATCTTCCGCCGGTGATTACACGTTTGTGATCTCTGTTCAGGAAGATGATAACTATGCGGAGCAGATCGTGTCCAGTGATGATTGGAAGTTTACAGTTACAGGCGCAGAGCTTGATCCTCCTGCAAGCGTAGTGTATACTGTTGGTTACGGCTACAAGGCAGAGGACGCTGTGTTCGATGAGAATACCGGCGTAATGTCGAAGAACGGACATATAGTGACAGGTACCTGGACTCTTGAACACGATGGACACATCACCACAAGCGGAAATACCTATACCGCAGTGTTCGAACCGGATGATACAAATTATCTTGCGTTTACTTGCACTTTCGTTCAGATAAATGTAAATGCTGTTGAACCTGTCGTGGAAGCTGATCCTGAAAGACCCAGAGTAATCCCCGGCAAATCAGTGACATTCAGATTCATAGCAGAGCATCCCAAGTATCCTGAGTTTACCGAAGGTCTCCCGACAGAGATCATCTCCATAAGCGATGGAACAAGCACAATCAACAACGCTACCTACACAGTAGCGAAAAATGCTGAGATCGACAGCACTATAAATATCACTATCAACATTGCAGATGTTGACGGTAAGTACACTGCATCTACTGCGGAAGCACTTATTACTGTTGCTGAAAAGAATCATGTTGATGATCAGATCACAGTAGATACCGACAATGTTATCTATGGTTCTGATCCCGCACCTCAGGGTGTGTTCAGCGGCGATCAGGATGGCGAAGCAGAGTGGTCTTACACCTTCGCAAAGGGCAATGTCGGCATGAACGGCAGCTTCGGTGAGCTTTCCGAGCTTTACAACGAGTTCGGCGCTCTCGATGTCGGAACATACACTGTAATGGCTCGCTATGAGGATGCCGCAAATATCGGTTATGGCGTTGGCACATTCAGAGTTACTCCCAAGCAGCTTCGTGTAAGCTTCAAGGGCGATGTGACAAAGCAGTATGACGGCACTCTTGCGGTTGTCGGATATACAGTGGACGCAAAGGATTTCGTTCTGAGCGGACTTGTCGGCGGTGCAAAGCGTTACATTGATACTCTCGGCGTGACTATCCTTTATAAGGATGAGAATGTCGGCGAGGGCAAGGAACTTATCATTGCTATCGTAAACGACGGTCATGTAATGACGGCAGACGGAGAAGCGGATGGCAACTACACAGTTCCCGATTCCATCGACTTTGCAGGCGCATCCATCGTGAGACGTACTGTTACAGTCAACGCTGAGGCTGCTACAAAGCGATTCGGCGAGACTGATCCTGTGTTCACATATATTGTTGAGAATATCGTGGCTAATGAGACCCTCACAGGCGAACTCAGCCGTGAAGCCGGCGAGGACGCAGGCGAGTACTACATCACACAGGGTACTCTCACAAACGAGAACAATGCAAATTATGACATAACCTTTAATCCTGCGGTGCTGACCATCACCAAGGCAGCAGCACCTGAGGATGTTCATCTGGACGCAAAGCACGGCTGGGGTGCTCATGGCGAGAAGACGCTTGCTGTGACAGGCGTTCCTGCAGACATGGGTGACATCATCAATGTCACTGCAACAGTATCTGACCCTGACGATGTCATGGCAGATACGGCAACCTTTGCAGACGGCATGGTGATCTATACACTCAACACAAATACGATCGATAAGATCGGCTCGGGTGCTGAGATCGCACTGGTGGTAACTTCTCAGAATTACGAGGATTTCAACGTTACGGTGTCGATCGTAATTACAGCTAAGGAGGATCAGGATCCGCCTGCTATCGAGCTTGAATTCACACTCAATCCCGACGGCTCATTCACAGCAACTATCAAGCCTGTTGAGGGTGCAGAGTACAAATTCGGAAACGGCGACTGGTCCGATGTAAACTACATCAAGGGCGTTCAGCCCAGCACATATGTCACCGCTTACATCCGTATGGCGGAGACAGATACGCACAATGCCAGTGCGGCAGTATCCGTGACTGAGCTTTCGCCCAAGTCCACGGTACTGGATCCTGTATTCATTCCCGATCCGGGCGCATTCAATAATTCCATGGATGTTCAGTTCAGCTGTCCTACAGTGGGCGCAACGATCCTCTACACCACTGATGGTACAGATCCCAGAACCAACGGCATAGAATATACAGAGCCCATTATAATCAGCAAGACAACAACTTTCAACATCATTGCGATCAAGGATGGCATGCTTGACAGTAATGTCATAACCGGCACATTCACTAAGTCTACCGGCGGCAGCGGCGGTGGCGGAGGTGGAGCCGGTGGTGGAGCTGGTGGTGGCGGAGGCAGCAGCGACGGCCCCGGCGGCAGACCCATGGCTTCCTACGGCGAGTCTCCTGCGATCAACGGCAAGAACCACAACTGGCATCAGATCGCAGCAATGATCGAGGCACTTCCCATCGGCGGAGAGCTTGAAGTACAGCTCAACGGCTGTGTAGACGTTCCCGATTTCGTCATCAAGGCGATAGCAAACCGTGATGCGCATCTCACATTCGAGTACAACACACTCAATCACTGGTTCGTGGACGGCGCAGATCTTTCCGATACGGAAGAGCTTGAAAACGCTTATCTGAATATCACATATCCTGTACGCATCATGACCTATGATCTGCGTGGACGTGCAAAGTTCAAGTTCCGCATCAGTGATACAAAGCTTCCCACAACACTGATATCTGATCTTGATATCAAGAATGCGGGCGAGTTTGCAAATGTATACAAGCTGGTGGACGGCGAACTGATCTATGTGGATACTGTGAAGATCGGCGAGGATGGCCTTGCAGAATTCACTTTGACAGAAAAGGGCGATTATGTGTTCATGGCGTGCAAGTACAGCGATCTTCTCGGCGATGTCAATAATGACGGCAGAGTGAACGCTCTCGATGCAGCTGCGATACTTCGCCACGTTGTAAGACTTGAGGACGCTCCCAACATTGAGATGGGCGACTTCAACCACAGCGACAGCATCAATGCAATGGACGCAGGTGACATCCTTAAATGGATAGTCGGTGCGGCATAATTCACATCTATAATTTCAGCCTCTTTCGAAAGGAAGAGGCTGAATTTTTATGTGGGAAAATTGTACAAGAAAGCATTTATCTCTTGTTTTTGGCTTGAAAATCCCTTGATAATTATATTATAATATATAATGGTAATGATAAGCGTTGCAAAATGTAATATCACTTATTATCCATTAATTTACTTGACACAAATGTGAATCTGGTGTAAAATTAAATTGATAATTAATTTGCAATATGGAGGAATATCATGTCAAATCAAGCATCATTAAGTAAAAAAGCGTTGATTGTGGCTGTAGTGATTGCTATACTGGCAGGACTTTTTATGTTCATGCCTGTTAAGGCGTCAGCGGCTGCATGGGACGGCACAGTGGCAACAGGTTTTGCGGGAGGAACGGGAAAGGCTTCTGATCCGTATCTTATCGCAAACGGTGCGCAGCTTGCATATCTTGCAGAGCTTGTGGATAATAAGGACATTCAATATGTGTCCAAGTATTACAAGCTCACTGCAGATATAGATCTCGGAAATGTTGAATGGAACCCTATCGGTGACGGCTGGGAAGCTCCGTTCAAGGGCACCTTTGACGGCAATGGAAAAGTTATTAAGAACTTCAAAATCAGTGATACTGAAGGTGAAGATCAGGGTCTGTTCAGTTACACATCTTCAAGTGCCACTATCAAAAACCTCGGAATGGAGAGCGGCAGCATTAATGCCAATGAAGTGGCTGCGGTCGTTTACACCAATAACGGTACAGTAAGTAACTGCTATAATAAGATACCGATAAGCGGCAGAATGTGTGGAGGTATCGTTGGTATCAACAACAGTACGGTGGAATACTGCTATAATACTGCAGATATAACAGCTGACTCGGGAGATCTCAATGGTAGAGCAGGCGGCGTGGTAGAGTATAATGCAGGCGATATCAATGCCTGCTATAACACTGGTGATCTCACTGCTACATCTAACGGAATCAATCTCGGCGGTATCACCAGCTATCATCATACAGGTACTCTTTCTAACTGCTATAATATAGGCAATCTGCAGGCGCTAGATGGCTCTATTGCAGGCGGTATCGTGGCCGCTACAGGTCCCAACGGTTATATAACCACCTGTTTCACTACGGGTTCTGTTGTTACTACCAACGGCATCGCTGGGGCTGTATGCGGCAGTAACAACGAGACTACCATTATTGATGATACATATTACTGCCGCACTACCTGTCCTCTTCGTGGTATTAATACAGATAGAAACGCCTCATATGACTGCACTGCGGTAGGCGTTCCTCTCAGTGCGATCGCAGCTATGGATCCCGATGGTGCGGATAACGATGTCTGGGTAAGCGGCTCCTGCGATTATACAAAGTATGATGCGAATTACAATGTAACTGTTAAGCTCCCTTCGCTGAAGGGAGTGGGAACAGCGGTAACATATACTGAAAAGGTAACTCCCATCTCCACTGCGGCTGGGCTGCAGGCTATGGCTGATGATCTCAGCGGAAACTATGTTCTTACAAAGGATATTGTTCTCAGCGGCACATGGACAGCCATCGGCACGGAGGAAGCTCCCTTTACGGGTAATTTCGACGGTAACGGTCACAAGATCACAGGTCTTTACATAAATAATGAGGAAGGCAATCAGGGTCTGTTCGGATATAGCACGGGTTATATCAGGAATGTCGATGTAACAGGCGAGATCACAGCGTATGGACCTGCAGGTCTTATCTGCGGCTATAATTACGGATATATCAACGGCTGTACTGCTTCGGGCAAGGTAACAGCTACGCTTCCTGCAGCCGGAATCTGCGGTGCGACATACCGAGCATTCACAGATAACTGCACAAACTATGCGACTATAACAGGCACAAGATACACAGGCGGTATCTGCGGTCATGCGGACAGCGGAACTGTCGGAAGCGGTATCAGAGGCTGCGTAAACTATGGTGATGTTTACGGTGATGATACCTATGCAGGCGGTATTGTAGGCTATACTGCGGCGGTACAGGTAAAGGACTGCTGGAACAATGGCAGCGTAACACTGGATTATGAAAATCCTGTGGGTGGTATTATCGGTTATCACTATCTCGGCAGCATAGACGGCTGTATAAATAACGGTACTATCAAAAACCTCACTACAGGTGATGCGGCTTATGCAGGTGGCATAGTAGGAAGAGCGCGCGAAGTCAGTACGATCAGAAACAGCTATAATTTTGGCAACGTAAATGGCAACGGCTGCAAGATCGGCGGTTTTGCAGGTAGCATTGAAAATTGTACATATGTTTCCAACTGCTTCAATGCAGGCATCGTCAGCGGCACAGGCACCAATGTCGGTCCTTTTGTGGGATATTTCGATGAAGCTGAGGATGTTATCGCAAACTGCTATTACGATAAGGACAGAAGCGGTGTTACAGGCACAGCATGGGCAGGCGTTACAGGTCTTTCTACGCTGGAGATGACAAGCTCTGCTGCTCTGGAAAATATGGGCATCGCTGATTCTGTATGGGGTAAGGCTGCAAATGAAAAGGACAGTAAGCTTGCATCCTATCCTTATCTGCTGGATACTCCCGCTGCACGCAGCTCGG
>JAZSEG010000290.1:0-1969 GCA_045531575.1 Oscillospiraceae bacterium
ATAAATCGGAATTTGAAACGCGGAGCGTTTCAAATTAATTAGGAATGAGGAGTGAGCGCATTGACGGCGTAGCCGTCAACGCTACGTTCGTTCTGTGAACAAACGTCCAAACACGCTAACGCCGACAGATTTTAAAACGGCTGCGCCGTAACGTCGCATGGCATTGCGGCGTAGCCGCATTTTAATCCGTCCCCGAAGGGGACACCGATATTCCTCATTCCTAATTCCTAATTCCTCATTGAATTTGACGAGCTACGCTCGTCAAATTCCAATTTACAGCTCTATCCCCTCGGGGAAAGCCTCTTTACGCATCACGCCCCACATCTTATCGATATATGCGAGGGTGTAGAAATTCTCGTAGTAATGGTAATAGAATGCGCCCTTCGGCGTCATGGAGAATACTCCGTCCTCCTCGGTGATGAAGCCCATCAGCTTTGCGAGCCGCAGCTCTGCGCCGTACATCCTGCGCAGCGGCTTTCCGAAAAAGCTCTCGAAATCTCTGCTGTCCACTCGGGTGCTGTAAGCTGTCCAGAACAGCCAGTACACCATCCTCTGCCGCTCGGTAAAGCGCAGGGTCAGCGAGGTGGGAAGCTTTCCCTCGTCTATGCGGCGGCAGTATTCCTCCACCGAAAAGGTGTTTATCTTGAACTGCTCCCGCAGCAGTGTCGTGGCGGAGCAGCCGAAGCCGAGGAAGTTCTCCCTCGTCATGGAGGAGTAACGTGCCTCAGGCTCGGAGGAGAATGTCCATATCGAGCTTCTTGTGTAGCCTTTTTCGGCGCAGTAGGCGGTGATATCGTCAAGCAGACGGTGCTTTTCACGCTTCTTCATCGCCTTTACCTTGCTCTCCGTAAAGGTGAAATCTATGAACGGATATATCGCCACATGATTTGCGCCTGCGGAGAACGCCGTCTCCATATCGGAGCGAAGATCCTCGTAGGTCTGCTCGGGCAGAGCGAAGATGAAGTCCATCGAAACTGTATCGAACTTCACCTGCGAGAGCGCCGCTTTCATTGCTTCAATATCCACGCTCTTTCTGCCGAGGATGTGCTGATATTTCTCGCAGAACGACTGTATTCCGATGCTTATCCTTGTTACGCCTGCGGCTTTCAGCTTCTGCAGAGTTTCCACGTTCACGTTGTCGGGATGAAGCTCCAGACCTATGCCGTCCGTGATATCGTAATATCTGCGAAGCTCGGTTATTATCTCGCCTATCCTGTCCGCTGCAAGGGCAGGAGTTCCGCCGCCGAAATACAGCGAGGTGACAGTCTTTCTGCCGCCGCTCTCCCCCACCATGCGTATCTCTTTAAGAAGAGAATCTATGTAGCGCTCCATCTTCTCCTGCGAAAATATCGTCTTGCAGTAGGGACAGAAGCTGCATATGCTTTTGCAGAACGGGATATGCACATAAAGCCCGAGGCTGTCGCAGTCGTTATAGGGCAGGATATCGTCGTATTCGCTGCGGAACGTGAACGGTCTGAAAGAGCGTGTCAGCCAGGAGCGTGTAAGATTCGTAATGATTCCCATGTATACCTCAGATATATTTCAGATATGTACTAAGCATCTCGAAGATTATACGGATATTTCCACGGAAAAGCAGCGTGTACTCCGCCACGAAGAAGTAGCCGCACTTCTCGCACAGACCATCCACATGGATGCATCTGCCGCAGGTGCTGAGAACGCCGTTTTCCATCACCACGCACTGATGGCAGGGCGTGGGAAAGCTGTTGTGGATAAGGTGCTTGAATGCGCCCTTCAGATTGAACACAGGCGCACCCTGCTTCATCATGTATTTTATATCCTCGCAGCACTGCGTTTTCTCCTCAACGGAGAGCGCAAGCTCCTTTGTATCGGGATAGGGTGTGTGGAAATTGAAGCTCACCGCACGCACGTTCTTTGTATCCCGTGCAAGGGCGCAGACCTCCTTTACCGCATCCTTGTTTATCTGATTTACCGCCATGTAAAAGCAGAT
>JAZSEG010000251.1:0-6975 GCA_045531575.1 Oscillospiraceae bacterium
CGCCCTGAGCGCCGTAGCCGGGGATGAGGAAGAATGTAGTGGGCAGTGCCTCTCTCAGATATACGATCTGCTCGGGATATGTTGCACCAACAACTGCGCCTACGCCGCTGTAGCCGTACTTGCCGGGAAGCTCCTTGCCCCAGCCCTCGCACATATGACCCATTACCTCATAAATGGGCATATTCTCGATCTTTCTGTCCTGCAGCTCGCCCGAGGAGGGGTTGGATGTCTTTGCAAGAACAAAGATGCCCTTGTCGTTCTCACGGCAGATGTTCAGCAGAGGCTTGATGCCGTCAGAGCCGAGGTAGCCGTTTACTGTCAGAGCGTCACCGATGAAAGGCTCATACTCCTTGGAGCCTACCTTTACCTTGCCCAGATGAGCGGTAGCGTATGCTTCCATTGTGGTGCCGATGTCATTTCTCTTGCCGTCTGTGATAACGAACATACCCTTCTCACGGGCATATTCCTGAGTCTTCTGCAGCGCCTTCATGCCTGCGGGACCATACATCTCATAATAAGCAGCCTGGGGCTTTACAGCGGGAACGATATCGCACAGCGCGTCGATAAGTCCCTTATTGTATTCCAGCAGAGCCTTTGCAGCGCCCTTCAGGGTCTCGCCGTACTTCTCGAAGCACTTCTCCTTGATGTACTCGGGAACGAAGTCCAGCTTGGGGTCAAGACCTGCTACTGTGGGGTTCTGGGTCTGTTCGATCTTTTCGATAAGTCTGTCAAATGACATGATGTTCTACCTCTCTTTATATGAATTTAATTTTTAACTTACTTGTCCTCATAGACTACTTCACCGTCTACGATCGTGTACTTTACACGTCCCTTGAGCACCTTGCCCTTGAAGCAGGTGTTCTTGGACTTGGAGTGCAGCTTTTCGGGAACCACCTTCCACTCCTCATTGGGGTCGAAGATGCATATATCTGCCACATCACCGGGCTGTAAAGAGCCGCCGGGGATGCTGAGAATCTTTCTGGGATTCACGCACATCAGCGATACTATTCTGGAAAGCTTCACCTTGCCTGTGTGATACAGTGCAGTCAGCGTAGCTGCAAGGGAAGTTTCAAGTCCCACAACGCCGTTGGGCGCCTTCAGGAAGTCCGCCTTCTCTTCTGCGGAATGGGGAGCGTGGTCTGTAACGATGCAATCGATGGTGCCATCGCAGATGCCCTCGGTGATAGCCTTTACGTCATCTGCAGTACGCAGCGGAGGATTCATTCTGTAGTCCGCATCACGGGTACGGAGCTTTTCATCTGTCAGCATGAAGTAGTGCGGACAGGTCTCGCTGGTGACCATAGTGCCGTATCTGGAGGCTACTCTTATATTCGACATGCTCTGCATAGTGGAAACATGAGCAATGTGGATAGGCATTTCGAGATCGGTTGCAAGAGTGATCTCTCTGGATGTTATGATATCCTCACTCAGCCTGTGCATACCGGGTACGCCGAGATCCTTGGAAACCTTTCCGCTGTTCATGATGCCGCCTGCGATGATATCCAGATCCTCACAGTGGGAGATCACCTTCAGTCCTGCGTAGTGAGCCTTCACCATGGCTCTTGCCATCGTTCTGGCATTCTTTACAGGTCTGCCGTCATCGGATACTGCAACACAGCCTGCTTTTCGGAGTTCCTCAAAGTCGCAAAGCTCCTCGCCCTGCAAGCCCTTGGTGATGCTGCCCACAGGATACACCTTTGTCTTGGACTGCTTAGCCTTTTCGATGATGTATTTTACCGTCTCCGCATTATCAACAGTGGGGATGGTATTAGGCATGCAGGCAACCGCTGTAACGCCGCCTGCCACAGCAGCCTCGCCGCCTGTGATGATGTCTTCCTTATGAGTCTGACCGGGATCACGGAAATGAACATGCATATCGCAGATTCCCGGAATGATCGTCAGACCCTTGCAGTCGATAACTCTGTCAGCCTTTGCGCAGCTGAGGCGCTTTCCGATGCGCTCTATCTCGCCGTCCTTGATGACGATATCAGCCTTGCCCTCAAAATCATTAGCACTATCGACCACATATCCGTTCTTCAGAAATAAAGTCATTACGTCCTCCAAAATCTCATAGCCGTAGGTATATCATGCTTTTTCAAGCGTTATTCCGATTTTCCGTAGATAACTACCTTGTCGCAGCCATCCAGCTCCGCCACCATCACCTTCACCGTTTCTTCCCGTGATGTGGGGAGATTTTTTCCGATGTAATCCGCTCGTATCGGAAGCTCTCTGTGGCCTCTGTCAATAAGCGCTGCCAGCTGGATAAGCTCAGGTCTGCCACGGGACATCAGGCCGTCGATCGCCGCTCTTGCCGTTCTTCCCGTGAAGATAACATCATCCACGATCACTACCCGCCTGCCCTCTATATCAAAACCGATCTCGCTGTTATCGGAAGCGTCGGTTTTGGGCTTATCATCACGGAAAGGAGTGATATCCAGCAGACCGACGGGAACATCGCTGCCCTCGACCTCTGCGATCTTCGCTGCAATCCTCTTGGCGAGCACCGCACCACGCGAAAAAAGCCCGATAAGACAAAGACCATCCGTACCCTTGTTCCGCTCGAGTATCTCAAACGAAATACGGGTAACCGCCCTTGCTATCGCGCTCTCATCAAGTATTTCAGCCTTTACCACAAGTCCTTTTGTGCAGCACACGGCAGATCACTCCCTTTCCAGAAACCAGCAAAAAAGCCTTCCACCGTGAGGTGAAAGGCCTGAACTTTTTTCGCATCTTCCGCTTTCTGCGTACAGCTATAGCTATCGCATAAGGGACGAAAACATTTCAACCTTGCCGACCTCTCAGTGCCGCCTTAAAGGGTGCTGATTTCGTAATTTTTATCACTTCAATAATTATATCCCATTTATCGATTTTTGTCAATAGTAATATAGCTAGACCGTATATTTTTTTAGCGGAAATTTTCTACAAATCAAACAAATCGGTATTTGTAGGTGCATTTCAATTAATGCATAAGCGCATTTTAAAAGGGGATCAGTAGCAAACGTAATGGTTTTGCTAAGCAAAATCGATTTTCCTTAAGGGAAAATCGAAATGGAGTTTGCACGAATCGACAGCAAGCTGTCGACTCTGCGTAAGCAGTGTAAGCGGTGTAAGCGTAGCGTCACTGCGTCACTGCGTCGCTGGCGCAAAAACGCCCCCGAAAATCGGGGGCCCAAATTGCTTAGTGTTTAAACTATCGAGTCGTAATGTTTAATTACTTTCTCTTGCGGGAAGCTACAACAGCAGCGCCAGCGAGAGCTACAACGCCAGCAACAGCAGCGATACCCTCAACACCTGTGTCAGGGGACTGCTTGTCGCCAGTTGTGGGAGCGTCAGTATCAACAGCAGGCTCGTCAACTACGGGCTCGTCAACAACGGGCTCATCCTCAACGGTCTCCTCAACGAATACTTCCTCTGTCTCCTCAACAACGATCTCTTCAGTCTCTTCAACTACGATCTCTTCTGTTTCCTCAACAACTACTTCCTCAGTCTCCTCAACAACAGGCTCGTCAACAACGGGCTCGTCCTCAACCTCGGGAGCCTCAGTAGCAGGAGCGTCAGCAGCGTTTACATCGTTGCCAGCAGCGTCCATCAGAACGAGGTCAACCATCTTGTACTCGTAAGCATCCTTCAGCTCAGAGTAATCCTGGATCCAGAAGAAAGCATAGGAATCGGAAGCTGCGAATACAGGAGCGGAAGCCTGGTATGTAACAGTCCATACGCCCTTGTCGATCTCTTCCCAGATAACGTCCTCAGTGCCACCCTCGTGACCCCAGGAAGCGAGGTTCTTCCAACCTGTGGAAGGAGAGTTAGCGCCGATAGCGCCGCCGAACCAGAAGCCATCGCCCTTGTCGGACTTGTAAGCCTTGTGGTCCTCGATGGAGAGTGTGAGCTTGAAGCCTGTAACGTCATCAAGATCAGCAGCATCGTTCAGCATTACGCCGTGCCAGTCATTGGAAGCGAGGCAAGCGAACTGCTGGTTATCAGTACCATCAGCGTAGAAATTAGCAAAGTTTGCGGAAGCGGTAGCAGCCACTGCACAAGCAGCGATTGCAGCTGCAGAAGTAGCAGCAACAATTCTTCTTAACTTCATAAGAAATAATCCTCCTAAATATTAAGTAACGGGATAGTAAACACTAAATCCTCACGATTAATTATACAATATTCCTTGAATAATTGCAACTGTCATTTTACACACAAATTGAAGTTCTTTTTGGTCATTTCCGATAATTTTCTGGGAAAAATATACAAAACCGCTCCCATGGGTCAAACAGAAGCGGTTTCGGTAACTTAAATTACTTTAATCATCCCTGCGAAGCGTAAGCGCAACTCCTGCTGCGCCAAGCGCAAGAGCCGCTGCCGCTCCATAGGCGAACGTGATACCCGTATCAGGGTTTGCAGTGCCGTTGTCGATGATGACATCGGCTGTTTCCTCTGTGATATCGGGTACCTCATCAGGCACGGATGTTGTGCCGTCGCCTGTCGTGCCGCCTGTGGCATCGTTATCTCCTGTGACTGCGTCTGTCACATCATCCACGACATTCTCGCCCGCATCCACTACGTCGTTTACTATATCCTCGCCTGCGTCAACGATATTGCCCACGACACCGCCGTTTGCCGCCGCAGCCGTAAGCGTCATGACTGAAACAGCTACAGCAGCTGCTGATAAAAACGCAATTCTTCTGAGCATAGCTTTATCTCCTTAATATATATTTGATGTGCGTATTCCACACGGTGATAGTTTCTGCTTTTCCGACAGGATTATACCTTTATCGTCATAACGGATATCTCCTTGTCTGAAATCTTTTGCACTCACAGCGGATATGAGGAATAATTATTCCTTTGCCACTTGAAATTTTATGGATTTTGATATATACTATAAGGTGGATAAATTTTGGAAAGGTATGTGTTGGAATGAATAACAAGATTGGATTTGACAACGATAAATATCTGAAGCTGCAATCAGAACACATCAGAAAGCGCATCTCCCAGTTCGGAGACAAGCTGTATCTTGAGTTCGGCGGCAAGCTTTTCGATGATTTCCACGCATCCAGAGTGCTGCCCGGCTTCAAGCCTGACAGTAAGCTGCAGATGCTGCTTCAGCTGAAGGAGGAAGCGGAGATCGTCATCGTAATAAACTCCTCCGATATTGAAAAGAATAAGGTAAGAGGCGACCTCGGTATCACCTACGATGCGGATGTTATCCGCCTGTACAACATCTTTTCGGAGATCGGTCTGTATGTAAGCAGCGTGGTGCTTGCGCAGTATGACGGACAGCCCACCGTCGACGCTTTCCAGAGACGACTCGAAGGCATGGGCATAAAGGTATATCACCACTATCACATCAAGGGATATCCCTCGAATATCCAGCATATCATCAGTGACGAAGGCTTCGGCAAGAACGACTACATCGAGACCAGCAGAAAGCTCGTGATAGTCACCGCACCCGGTCCCGGCAGCGGAAAGATGGCCACCTGCCTTTCCCAGCTCTACCATGATTACAAGAGAAACATCAGCGCAGGCTATGCGAAGTTCGAGACCTTCCCGATATGGAACATCCCGCTGAGGCACCCTGTAAATATCGCATATGAGGCTGCAACCTCCGATCTGAACGACGTCAACATGATCGATCCGTTCCACCTTGAAGCCTACGGCGAGACTACCGTAAACTACAACCGCGATGTGGAGATCTTCCCTGTGCTGAATGCGATGTTCGAGAAGATCATCGGCGAATCCCCCTACAAATCCCCCACCGATATGGGCGTCAACATGGCGGGCAACTGCATAATCGACGAGGATATCGTCTGCGAGGCATCCCGACAGGAGATAGTTCGCAGATATTACACAGCGCTCTGTGGCAGAAGAAACGGCACCGTTCAGGATGACGAGATACTGAAGCTGGAGCTTATGATGAAGCAGGCAGGAGTATCCCCCGCCGACAGAAGGGTCGTTGCCGCAGCGCTTGAAAAGGAGACCGCAGCAGGCGTTCCCTGCGCAGCAATGGAGCTTCCTGACGGCACCATCATTACAGGCAAGACCTCGAATCTTCTCGGTGCGGCATCTGCTCTCGTGCTGAATGCGCTGAAGCACCTCGGCGGCATCGACGACGAGATACTGCTGATGTCCCCTGCTGTTATCGAGCCTATCCAGAGCCTGAAGGTGGATCATCTCGGCAGCTCGAATCCCTGTCTGCACACAGATGAAACACTGATAGCGCTTTCCATCTGTGCCGCAACCAGCGAAAAGGCAAGGCTCGCAATGGAGCAGCTTGCCAACCTCAGAGGCTGCGAAGTGCATTCCTCCGTTATCCTCTCGGCAGTGGATGAGAGAACCTTCAAGCGCCTCGGCGTAAACCTCACCTGTGAGCCGAAATATCACTGATAAAAAGCTAAGGACCTGAGAATCTACCTCAGGTCCTTTTCATATTGTGATAAAGATCAGCTCTCGCTGCCCCACTCCATATTGAGCCACTTCAGGCGGTTTCTCACCCATTTGAGGAGATCCTGCGCATTGTTTGACCAACACATATTCGGAACTTCAAGATCATCCCAGTATTCCTTCAGGTATGCGTTGCACGCATCAAGTGTGCCGTTTATCTCACCTGTGTTGTAAAGCTCCTGCCAGCGCTCCTTTACCATTTCGGTAAACCAGTCTGTACTCATAAGCAGGATGAACCAGGGATTGGAACGGTCGCCGTACTGATTCACAAAGCTCTCGGCATTGAATGCGCCTGCATAATATTTTCTCACAGGAGAATCACCGTACGCCCAGTTGAAATCCCAGGGGGCGGTGAAGGTGAGTCTGTCAAAGCTGCTCTTGCCGCTGAAATCTCTCGCCATATAGAAACTGCCCTCGCCGCAGTCATTATCATGGGTGATCTCATACAGGATATACATATTCACTACAGAATCCAGATCCACCTCTGCATTGATGCACTCGTATGCAGAGCAAGTCGGAGGCCAAGCGGTCTTAGGAAGA
>JAZSEG010000103.1:0-1837 GCA_045531575.1 Oscillospiraceae bacterium
GTAGGCACCCACGAGTGCGATCCCTCCCAGAGTCAGTGCACAGACTGCCTCAGCTTCAAGGCAAAGTGCTGCTGATATGAGCTTACCTGACGAGCCAAAAGTAGGTCTGCCGAACGATGAGGAGACGCAGATACCGCTTTCCGCAAGAGCTATCATCTCTGCGGCGAACAGGCTCTACGGCAGCTTCTGACCGAGGTCTGCATTAAGCCGTTATCGGGAACGGCGCAGTACTGAGGCAAATTTTAATAGTCCTCTGCGATCCCATCTGCCCGTTACGGCGTGCAGGCGGGATCGTACATATTTGTAATATAGTTTGCATTTTAAAAAAAGGTTGATTTTTTATGTAAAATAGTGTATAATAAAATTGTATTTTTATAAAATTACATAACGAAAGGAGAATAATATGAACTATTCCGAAATCACTCCGTATATTGAGGAGCTTGCCAAGCTCTCCACCGAGAACAATCATATCGTTCCCGAGATGTACCCTACATATAATGTGTACCGTGGTCTGCGTGACATGAACGGCAACGGCGTTATCACGGGTCTGACCGAAATTTCCCGCATCAAGGCGAAGGATCACGATGAAAACGGAAACGAGATAACCTGCGACGGCAAGCTGTTCTATCGTGGCATAAACGTCCGTGATATAGTAGCAGGCTTCCGCAAGGACGATCGCTTCGGTTTTGAGGAGATCACCTATCTGCTGCTGTTTTCCGAGCTGCCCACAAAGGAAAAGCTGGAGCGATTCAACCAGACGCTTACGGAATATCGTACTCTCCCTCCGTCATTTGTGCGTGATATGATACTCAAAGCACCCGGCAAGGATATGATGAACATTCTTTCCCGCTGCGTGCTGGCGCTTTATTCCTATGACGACAATCCCGATGACATTTCTGTTGCGAATGTACTCAGACAGAGCCTGCAGCTTATTTCCGTATTTCCGCTGCTGGCTGTGTACAGCTATCATTCCTATCAGCACTATCATCTCGGCAAGAGCCTTGTCATCCATCAGCCTAAGGCAGGTCTTTCCACAGCGGAGACCCTGCTCAGCCTGCTGAGGGAGGACGGACAGTACACACCCCTCGAAGCTAAGATTCTTGACCTTGCACTGGTGCTTCATGCAGAGCATGGCGGCGGAAACAACTCCTCCTTTACAACGCACGTTGTAACATCCTCGGGTACGGATACATATTCCTCCGTGGCTGCGGCGCTCGGCTCGCTGAAGGGTCCGAGACACGGCGGCGCAAACATCAAGGTGGTGCGCATGTTCGAGGATATGAAGCAGAACATCAACGTCAAGGACAAGGACGCGGTGCGTGATTACCTCGTGCGCCTGCTGAACAAGGACGCTTTCGACAAGGCAGGACTTATCTACGGCATGGGTCATGCGATATATTCGCTGTCCGACCCGAGAGCGGATATCCTGAAGGGCTGCGCAAAGGATCTTGCAATCGAAAAGGGCTGCGAGGAGGAATTCGAGCTGTACAGCATGGTGGCTGAGATGGCTCCCGAGATCATCGCAAACCGCCGCAAGATGTATAAGGGTGTAAGCCCCAACGTGGACTTCTATTCGGGACTTATCTACCGCATGCTGGAGCTGCCCTGCGAGCTTTACACGCCGCTGTTCGCCGTTGCGAGAATTTCGGGCTGGAGCGCTCACCGTATCGAGGAGATACAGAATGCAGGAAAGATCATCCGTCCGCAGTATGTAAGCGTAAAGCAGGCTACTGCCTATACAGATATGGATCACAGATAAATATATATCGCTTCTGATGTTACATGTCAGAAGCGATTTTTTATCATAATTTCAAATTAATTAGGAATGAGCGCCCAA
>JAZSEG010000255.1:0-5530 GCA_045531575.1 Oscillospiraceae bacterium
ACGAAGCGGCTTTTTGTGTGACAAATCGGAATTTGAAACGCAGAGCGTTTCAAATTAATTAGGAATTAGGAATGAGGAATGAGGAATTATTGTATCCGACTTCGTCGGATGTATTAAAAAACGGCTGCGCCGTAACGTGGCTCAAAACCGCTGTTTGATCGCATTTTACACATCGGGCATCGCATTGGAATCAGCGGCGAAGCCGCTTTGGGCGTTCATTCGTAAGAATGAACGTAGCGTTGACGGCAACGCCGTCAATGCGCTCACTCCTCATTCCTCATTCCTCATTGAATTTGACGAGCTACGCTCGTCAAATTCCTGTTTACAGTTCAATTATCGCTGCCGAGCATCCGCACAGCTTTGCTTTGCCATCAGATACCTCTGCATTGCCGACGGAGTACAGCAGCCTGCCCTCGCAGGGATATTCCGCAGGCGCTGCCGCAGGGTTGATGACTACCAGCACCTGCTGCTCCTCACATACTCTTTTGTATACCAATGGATAAGCGTCGCTCAGCCACTCGATCTTTGCATTGCTCTGCAGCGCAATATTGTCCATCCTCACTGCGATCAGGCGCTTTACCTCGCTGTAGATGGAATTCTCATCTGCCATCTGACTTTCGGCGTCGGGGCGGTCAGGGGAGTCGTCCTGCCTGATATACAGCTTATCTTCAGGGGCAGAGGAGAAGCCTGCATTCAGTCCCTTGCTCCACTGCATGGGGGAACGGGAGCCTGTTCTGCCATAGCCGCTCTCCACCGAGGTAAGTCCCTCCACATAGCGCATGCCTATCTCGTCGCCGTAGTAGATGAACGGCGCGCCCGGCATTGTCAGCAGGAATGCGAAAGCCACTTTTATCTCATCCGTGTCGAGGCTTCTTGCAAGCCTGTCCATATCGTGGTTGCCCGAGGGTATGCAGATAAGTCCCTTGCCGCCCGACTTCTCGTAGTTCTCCTTGTACTTTGCCACGAACTCCGCAGCAGTGCCCTTGCCTCGTTTGGAGAAATACGGTTCCTCACAGCGGAAAAGGTCGTTGTAATGGGAGGGACCGAAGTGCAGCAGGAAATCCATGTGGAAGCCGCCCTGCAGGGATTTGTCAGGCTCGCCCCATTCCGATACCATAGCCGCATCGGGGAACTCCTCGTCAAGGAATGCTCTGAAATCCTGCCACAAGGCGATATTGCCCTTGCCGTCCTCGTCGTTCTTTACAAGGGAGCCTGCCATGTCAACTCGGAAACCGTCACAGCCTGCCTTCAGCCAGAAGCGCATAACATCCTTTATAGCCTCACGGGTGGCAAGAGGACCCTCGTCGTCCATTGCCTGATGCCATGAAAGCGTTGGCTTGTAGTAGCCGTAATTCAGCGCAGGCTGGGTGGAGAAAAAATTCAGTGCAACGCTGCCGTCCCTCTGCGATATGCCTCTCAGGCAGGGGAGACAGTCGACGCTCTCCCATATCGAGTTCGTCCAGATATAGCGGTCAGAATACTCGTTTCTTTCGGGTTTGATAGACTGCTTGAACCACTCATGCTCCACAGAGGTATGCCCGGGGACAAGGTCCAGCAGAACGTGCATTCCCCTTGTGTGAGCCTCGTTGAACAGCCGCACGAGATCCTCATTCGTGCCGTAGCGGGGCGCAACGGTGCAGTAATCCTGCACATCATAGCCTGCGTCTCCGAAGGGGGAGAGGAAGCAGGGGTTTATCCAGAGCGCGTTGCAGCCAAGCTCCTTTATATAGTCCAGCTTTTCGATGATGCCGTTGAAATCGCCGATGCCGTCGGCGTTGGTGTCACGGAAGGACTGGGGGTATATCTCGTAGAATACTGCATTGTCAAGCCATTTGCTCATGATCGTTCATCCTTTCGGTAGTGATGTTATACATATATCATAACATATTACCTTGTTTTTTTCAATATAAAAAGGAGACCGCAGTGATACGGTCTCCACAAAATATGATGTGCTTATATCAGGCAAACATTGCCTGGATGGTAGGCTCACGCAGCACTGCATAGGTCATGTAGCCTATATAGATGATGACGAGCAGTATACCCTCTACGCGGTTTATCTTCTTGTTGAGGCAGAAGATATAGCAGAGGATAGCTGTTACGAGGAAAACTCCGATATCTATCATGGTGTTGGTGAATACCTCAGCGCTTCCCAGTGTGATGGGAGAGATAAGTCCCGATACGCCGAGGATACATACTACATTCAGGATATTTGAGCCTACAACGTTGCCTATCGCCATATCGCTCTCGCCCTTGCGTGCAGCGACAACGGATGTTACCAGCTCAGGCAGGGAAGTACCGATAGCGCATACTGTCAGACCAACGAGAGTCTCGCTCATGCCGATGGCAAGGCTGAGAGCCTTTGCATTGTCAACTACCAGCGTGCCGCCGAATACGATAGCTGCTACACCGCCCACGATGAACAGCGCACATTTCCACCATACGAATTTCTCTGTGCTTTCTTCTTCAGCGGCGTTCTTTCTGTCCTTGAGGGCTGCCATAACTGTCCAGATCATATAGCCTACCAGCAGCACCAGAAGGATGACTGCTTCTATCCTGCCGAGAGTATAGCTCTGCGAGCCAATAAGCAGCAGTGCTCCGAACACCAGCATAACGCCGATGGATACAGGGAAATCACGCTTGATGACATCCTTGCTTACTGCAACAGGAGTGATAGCTGCGCACACGCCCAACACCACCAGCAGATTAAACAGGTTAGAGCCTACAACATTTCCTACCGCCATGGAATTTGCACCTGATATGGACGAGGAAACGCTTACAGCCAGCTCAGGGCAGCTTGTGCCGAGCGCAACGATGGTCAGACCCACTACAAGGGAGGGTATCTTCAGCTTGCGGGCGAGAGAGGACGAGCCGTCCACAAAGAAATCTGCGCCTTTTATCAGCAGTACAAAGCCGACAAGCAGCCAAAGGATATTTAATACTATTGCCATTACAACACCTCATTGAATATTTTCGGAAAATCTCCGTGAATATCATTATACAACTTTTTTCCCTGAAAATAAAGTGCTTTTCACCTATTTTTTAGCAATCAGACGGCAAAGATACACGCTTTTTTCGGGTTTTATTGGCATATTAGCACAAAAATACGCTTTTTTTATTTTTTTTGCGAAAACCGCTTGACAAATCCTTTTGGATATGATATAATCATATGCGTTGGATATCTGGGTGTGGCGCAGATTGGTAGCGCGCTACCTTGGGGTGGTAGAGGCCGCAGGTTCAAATCCTGTCACTCAGACCAATACTGATACCGTGATTGATACAATTCAGTCACGGTATTTGTATTTTATAGAGAAAACAAACAACATAGATATTGAGCAAGCGTTGCATTTTGGGAATATTCTCCCTATCATGCAACGCTTTTTGATTATTTATATAGTCCCCTCACGGGGCTGTTCTAATGTTTCAGCTGTTCCGTCGTTAAATCACAACTTAAGCCTTTACAAAAAACTTTTGTAGATCTGCTTCGGGTGTACTGATTGGAGCGATACCATACTTCTCTACAAGTAAGTTCAGCACATTCGGAGAGATGAACGCAGGCAACGATGGACCGAGGATGATGTTCTTTATTCCGAGGGAAAGCAGCGTCAGCAGAATGCACACCGCCTTCTGCTCGTACCACGAAAGCACCATCGACAGCGGCAGCTCGTTCACGGAGCAGCCGAATGCTTCGGCAAGTGCTACAGCCACCTTTATTGCGCTGTATGCGTCGTTGCACTGTCCCATGTCCATGATTCTGGGTAGACCACCGATAGTTCCAAGATCAAGATCGTTGAAACGATACTTTCCACAAGCGAGAGTCAACACCACGCTTTCATGCGGAGTCTGCTTCACGAACTCGGTGTAGTAATTTCGTCCGGCCTTTGCACCATCGCAGCCGCCCACAAGGAAGAAATGCTTTATCGCACCCGACTTTACCGCCTCGATCACCTTGTCGGCAATGCCTAGCACCGCATTGTGTCCGAAGCCCGTAGTGACCTTTCCACCACCGTTTATGCCTGTGAAATGCTTATTCTCGTCATAGCCTCCGAGAGCCAGCGCCTTTTCTATAACAGGCATGAAATCCCTGTCCTCGCCGATGTGAACCATCTCGGGATACGCCACAAGCTCGGTTGTGAATACACGATCTGCGTAACTTTCCTTAGGTGGCATAAGACAGTTTGTTGTGATCAGTACTGGCGCAGGAATATCCGCAAATTCCCTCTGCTGATTCTGCCAAGCAGTGCCGAAATTGCCTTTCAGATGAGCGTACTTTTTCAGCTCGGGATAAGCGTGTGCAGGCAGCATCTCACCGTGGGTATAGATGTTCACACCCTTGCCCTCTGTCTGCTCTAGCAGCAGCTTTAGGTCGTACAGATCGTGTCCCGATATCACGATGAACGGGCCTTTCTCTACAGTGAGCGTTACATCAGTGGGTACGGGGTGACCGTAGGTGTCTGTGTTTGCCTTATCGAGCAGTGCCATGCACTGCAGGTTTATCTCGCCAACTTCCAACACGATAGGGAGCAGCTCGTCCATTCCCCAGTCGTCCATACCGACAGCAAACAGTGCCTTGATAAGGAAATCGTTGACCTCGCTGTCAGAGAAACCAAGCATCAGAGCGTGATACGCATACGCCGCAACTCCCCTTATACCGAACAGAATGAGCGATTTCAGTGAGCGTATGTCCTCGTCAGCATTCCACAGCTTACTCATATCGTAGTCGTTGTTTCTGCCGCAGGGAGCTGCACAGCGGTCGCACTGCGGAACAAATCTCATTTTTTCCAGCTTCACATATTCCGTAAGGCGCTTTATCGCCACATCATCGAAATTGACATTGGTTATGGTAGTGAAAAGTCCCTCGATAATCAGCCTGTATGTACCGTCGTTTATGAGGTGCTGATTGCCCTCGGTGGATCTCGCAAGACCTATCAGCGCACCTGTAAGCTCGTCCTGAAGTCTTGCTGTATCGGCGGACTTTCCGCACACTCCTGCCGAGCCTGTGCAGCCCTTGCAGCCTGCGGTCTGCTCGCACTGAAAACAAAACATATTATTCATAATTATTCTCCTCCGTTTCAATCCTGAAAATATTCATAACATCGCAATCGGGACAGCAGAAGCGTATCTCACCGTTTCTCGACTTCGGCGGTGTTCCTCCGTATCGGAGAATATCGATATACGGGAACGCAACATGCATCGCCATTGGACAGAGCTTTCCGCGCTCGCTGTAATAATCGAATGAATCTCCGATCTTATGCCCTCTATGGCAGTCACACTCACCCTTCTTCTCGACAAGGGTTATTCTGATATTGGGCTTCATTTTTTCACCTCCGTGCTTGACTTTCTGATTTGATTATACTATAATATTTCTAACAAGTCGGTTGTATTTACAACAGAAACGGAGCTTTTTATGGAGAAATATATCCCAATACTGAAAAACACCCAGCTCTTTTCGGGAGTGGGTGAAGACGAGATAGCGGCGATGCTGTGCTGTCTGCAGGCACGGCTCTGCACATATAAAAAGGGTGAGTATGTG
>JAZSEG010000039.1:0-6267 GCA_045531575.1 Oscillospiraceae bacterium
CCAGCACCTCGTAATAATCTTTTTTAGCCATATAATATCAGTCCTTTATGCGAGTGACCGCAAGCGGTCACCCTGCAAACTCCATTTTTCATTTCCCTAATGGAAATGCAATTTTGCTGTGCAAAACCATTCCGTTTGCCACAACCAATGTATGATTGACAGTAAGCAGTCAACGCCCTGTTGTCACAAGGCGCCGACTATGGTCGATTAATTTTCCTTGAAATCAGCGTCGATAACGTCGCCGTCAACGGGGCCGTTATCCTGAGCAGCTGCCGCAGCCTCTGCTGCCGCCTGCATATCAGCAGGGTTTCCGCCCTGAGCCTGATATACCTTGCCTGCGATCTCGTAGAATGCGTTCTGAAGCTCTTCCTTAGCTGTCTTTACAGCCTCGATGTCTGTACCCTTCAGAGCTTCCTTCAGAGCGTCAAGCTTAGGCTGTACCTGTGCCTTGTCATCCTCGGAAACCTTATCGCCGAAGTCCTTCATAGACTTCTCGATCTGGTATACCATCTGGTCAGCCTCGTTGCGGAGGTCAACCTCTTCCTTGCGCTTCTTATCCTCAGCTGCGAAAGCCTCAGCTTCCTTAACAGCCTTGTCGATATCATCCTTGCTCATGTTTGTGGAAGCTGTGATGGAGATGTGCTGCTCCTTGCCTGTGCCGAGATCCTTAGCTGTTACGTTTACGATACCGTTTGCATCGATATCAAAGGTAACCTCGATCTGGGGGATACCACGGGGAGCGGGAGCGATACCATCGAGGTGGAAGGTACCGATGGACTTGTTGTCCTTAGCGAATTCACGCTCACCCTGCAGAACGTTGATCTCAACGCTGGGCTGGTTATCGGAATATGTGGAGAACACCTGAGACTTCTTTGCGGGGATGGTGGTGTTTCTCTCGATCATTCTTGTGCAGATACCGCCTGCTGTCTCGATACCGAGGGACAGAGGAGTAACGTCCAGAAGCAGAAGGCCTGTAACCTCCTTGTTCAGTACGCCGCCCTGCAGGCACGCACCGATGGAAACGCACTCGTCAGGGTTGATGCCCTTGAAGGGATCCTTGCCGAGGAAGCCCTTAACAGCCTCCTGAACAGCGGGGATTCTTGTGGAACCACCAACCAGCAGGATCTTGTCGATCTCGCTTGTGGAGAGACCGGAATCGGAGATAGCCTGCTTCAGGGGACCCATTGTAGCCTCTACGAGGTCAGCGGTCAGCTCGTTGAACTTAGCTCTGGAGAGAGTAACGTTCAGATGCTTGGGACCTGTTGCGTCTGCTGTGATATAGGGGATATTTACGTTTACAGTTGTGGAGTTGGAGAGAGCGATCTTAGCCTTCTCAGCCTCATCCTTCAGTCTCTGCATAGCGAACTTGTCGTTGATGAGGTCGATTCCGTCGGACTTCTTGAACTCATCTCTCAGGAAATCGATGATGCGCTGGTCGAAGTCGTCACCACCCAGACGGTTGTTACCTGCAGTTGCAAGAACCTCCTGTACGCCGTCGCCGATCTCGATAACGGATACGTCGAAGGTACCGCCGCCGAGGTCGTATACAACGATCTTCTGGTCATCTTCCTTGTCGATACCGTAAGCAAGCGCAGCTGCTGTAGGCTCGTTGATGATTCTCTTTACAGTAAGACCTGCGATCTGACCTGCGTCCTTTGTTGCCTGACGCTGAGAGTCAGTGAAGTATGCAGGAACTGTGATAACAGCCTCAGTAACAGTCTCGCCGAGATATGCCTCTGCATCAGACTTCAGCTTCTGCAGGATCATAGCGGAGATCTCCTGAGGAGTATACTTCTTGCCATCGATGTCTACCTTATAATCGGTACCCATGTGGCGCTTGATGGAGATAACGGTCTTGTCGGGGTTTGTTACTGCCTGGTTCTTTGCCAGCTGACCAACGAGACGCTCGCCGTCCTTTGTGAATGCTACAACAGAGGGTGTTGTTCTGTTACCCTCGGGGTTAGTGATTACAACAGGCTCGCCGCCTTCGATAACGGATACGCAGGAATTTGTTGTACCTAAGTCAATACCAATGATCTTGCCCATGATTAGTGTCCTCCTTTAATTTAAGAAGCAGCTTTTGCTGCAATTGTTTACGAATTTTTTAGTTTGCCACAGCTACTATTGCAAATCTTATAACTCTTTCGCCAATCTTGTAGCCCTTTGCAAATGTGGTCACGATAGTGCCGCTCTCCTTATCGGAATCGTCCACTCTCTGCACCGCCTGATGCATGGAGGGGTCGAACATCGCACCGTCGCTCTCGATCTCCTCAACGCCTAGCTTTGTGAGTATCTCCATAAAGCTGTCGTCGATCATCTGAACGCCCTGCTTATAAGCAGCGTCTGTGCATTCAGCCTCGAGCGCTCTTGTGAGATTGTCCATAACGGGCAGGAACTCCTTTACCACATCCGAAATGATTATCGGACGAAGCTCGGTCTTTTCCTTTGCCACACGCTTGCGGAAGTTATCATACTCTGCCATTGTGCGCAGCAGCTGATCCTTAAGCGCAGCTATCTCCTCGGCGTGCTTCGCCTCGGTATCGATGACCTCAGGCTCAGCGGGTGCTTCTGATTCAGTTGCCTCAGCAGCTTCCTCCACAGGCTCCTTGATCTCCTCGGTCATTTCCTCGTTAGTCATCGCCATTCTTCTCTACCTCTCTTTCTATCTGTGCGAGCTGACGTTCCTCCTCATCAGTGGAAAGCAGCTGCGTTACTTTATTGCTGAAATATTCTATATAGGGAATCACCTTGCGGTAATCCAGCCTCATAGGTCCTATAACGCCCAGCGTGCCTGCGGGCTTGCCATCCTTATAATAGCTTGCGCTTACAAAGGTGGAATTAGATATTGCAAATGTTCCCTGCTCTGCACCGAACTTTATGTTGATGCCTGAAAATGCGTTATCCAACAGATTTGATATCTCGTTCTTCTGCTCAAGGAAACGCATAACATCCACCATCGGGAATTCCTGACACGCCAGCAGATTACGCTCGCCCTTGACCTCGATGCTGTCCTGCATCATCTCGCCCGACATCTCGCAAACTGCCTGCAGCAGCGGAGAAAGCGTCAGCATATAGCTGCCCATCGCTTCAACGAGGGTTGCGATATATTCATCCGTCATATTGGAAAGATTCACGCCCTGCAGGTGCGAATTAAGGAAACGTGTGAAGAAATCCATCTGCTCGTGAGTAAGATCGAACTCCATGCGGCAGACTCTGTTCTTGACCTCGCCGTTGGAGGTGATAAGAAGCAGCACATACATCCGCTTGCCCGTAGGGATCACATCCACCTTAGTAATAACGGAAAACTGCGAAACATGATTGGATGAGAATGTCGCACACTTGGTGATCTCTGCGAGAGCCTCAGATGCATTCTTGATGATATCCTCATCAGTCACGGCGCCGTCAAATATGCGGTCATCAAACTCAGCAAGAGCATCCTTGCTGACAGGCTCGGGATCCATCAGGTTATCTATATAGAAGCGATAGCCCTTGAAGGTGGGAACTCTGCCCGCTGAAGTATGCGGATGATCGAGGTAGCCCTCCTGCTCCAGCGCCGCCATGGTGTTTCGTATCGTCGCAGAGGATACGTTGATATCAGGCTTCTGTGCAAGCACCTTTGAACCGACAGGCTCGCCCGTTGTAATATACTCATCAACTATAGCAGCGAGTATCTTCATTGCTCTAGCGTCCACAGCGTACCTGCCTTTCACCAATTACCTTGCCATTGCTTTTAGCACTCTTGCCATCCGAGTGTTAGCACTCTTTCTCCTTGAGTGCTAAATATAATTTATCATGTTTTCGCTAAATTGTCAAGGGGTTTTTGAAAAAAACTGCACAAATTTGCAGTTTTTTTTATTAACAACCGAGAACAAGTTTTAAAAACACCTTGTATAAAGCGCAAAACACCCGAGAAGCAGCTGCCTCTCGGGTAAATTTATTATTCAAATGTTACCGCTACATCTCTAAGATACTTGATTATCTCAAGGTGCTGCGGGCAATGACCCTCGCACTGACCACAAGCGATACAGTCAGACGCCTTACCGAGACCCTTACCTGTTTCCTCATAGGTGCTTTCGGCATTTCCCTGCTTTTCTGCATTGTACAGAGCGAAATACTCGGGGATCGGGATATTCATGGGACATCCCTCTACACAGTAGCGGCAGGCGGTGCAGGAAATGGATACTGCGGAATTTATAATATCCGCAACCCTGAACACAAGCTTATTCTCATCATGGGAGAGTGCCTTGAAATCTGCCATATAGCCTGTATTATCGGTAAGCTGAGCCATATTGCTCATGCCGCTGAGAACGCAGATAACGCCCTCGCAGCTCGCTGCAAAGCGCACTGCCCATGAAGCTGCAGACATCTGCGGCTCCTTCTCCTTCAGAAGCTTTGCCGCTCTTTCGGGGACATTCGCCAGTGTGCCACCCTTTACAGGTTCCATAACGATGATATCCTTGCCGTGCTTTCTCGCAACCTCATAGCACTTACGGGACTGAACACCATTATCCTCCCAGTCGAGGTAATTGATCTGCAGCTGCACGAACTCCATCTCGGGGTGAGCGGTGAGTATCTCATCCAGCAGCTCTGCGTTATCGTGGTAGGAGAAGCCTATGCGCTTTACAAGTCCGTCGCGCTTCTTCTGCATAACAAAATCAAATGCGCCGAGGCGTGTGGAGGTGGCATAATTTTCCTTATTTAAGCAGTGCAGCAGATAATAATCGAAATAGCCTGCGCCTGTTCTTTCCATCTGCTCATTGAAGATGCGCTCCATATCCTCTTCCTCTTTCAGGAACATGGTAGGAAGCTTTGTAGCAAGCAGGAAGCTCTCACGGGGATGGCGCTCCACCAGCACTTCCTTTGTAACGCATTCGCTGCCGCCGTCATGATACATATACGCTGTATCGAAATATGTAAAGCCCTGCTCCATAAAATGATCCACCATACGGCAGATCTGCTCCTTATCGAAGCTCTTCTGATCGTTTCCGTCCAGCAGCGGAAGTCTCATTAATCCAAATCCAAGTTTTTTCATGTGCTTTCCTTTCGTAAATCAATAAGCTTATTGCGGATGGCGGTATAAGCCTCCGCAGTATCATCAATATCTGCAGTAAGCTGCTCCATCGGGCAAGGGCCGTCTCCCCTGCGGTTTATTATCGTATCTGTGAGAGTGCCATAGGAATGCTCCACGCCGTTCTGTGCGAGGAATTCCTCTGCCGCACGGCTCATGACCTCGCTGTACACCGACGAAACGCCTGCCAGCACGAACAGCATTGCCGCTGCCTTGCCGATGACCTTATCAGCTGCGGAATAGCCTTGCAGCGATACGCCGTTCTCTATCCATTCCACCATGGGTGCCACACCACGCTTCATGCTTGTGCGGACGCTTTCTCCAAGACAGAGTACGCAGGTATATCCTTCATCCTGCAGAAGCTGCTTTGCTCTTTCAAGATCACTCATGCAGCTTCTTTGCTCCGCTCAGCTTTTCGGTGAGATAAGGGATGAGCGCCCACTGGATAAGGATTCCGAACAGGCCTGCGGTAACGAACTGCCATGCAGCATCCGCTGTAAGCTGAGCGCTGCCGAGGACATACACCGCTGCCAGTGTAGCTGCGGCTCTTGCCAGACGACCTGCAATCTGCACGATGAGCAGCTTAACAAAGCTGTTCATCTCAGCCTTTCTGAGCAGTCCGGCAACAAGGCCGTATACGCCAAGCTCTATAGCCATGAGCGGCATAACTGCAGCAAGAGGCATACCTGTAAGCATAAAGCTTAAAACGGGACTAAGCACGCCTGCAGCGATTCCCACAACGGGACCGCCGAGAAAGCCTGCCAGCAGCACGGGAATGTGCATGGGCAGCAGTGCCGCTCCCACCGAAGCGCCTGCACCCGATACCACGCCTATAAGATGAAATATCTGCGGCAATATCACTGCGCCAACGACCGCTACCGCTGCTAGCAGAAGCTTTGAACAGACGGCTTTTCTTCCGATAACATTATTCATAAAAACACCTCCGAAATTAATATAACTATATGATACTATCAAATCCCATAATTTTCAAGAGGTTTTCAAAAAATATCAGAAAGATAGTTCAGTTTTTAGAAATGAAGGCATGGTATTTGGTATATCTTTTGCAGTAAGCCTTGAAACCGAGCACAAACTCGCCATTTCTATGGAGTCTCCGCCGTATCTGGCACGGATGCTCTCCATAGCTCTTTCAAGCTTTTCCTGCTTTTCCGAGGCGCACATAAGTCGGATCGTAGCCATGT
>JAZSEG010000197.1:0-19305 GCA_045531575.1 Oscillospiraceae bacterium
TGGCTACGATCCGACTTTGTGTGGTTCATGGCGGATTCGCTGATAAGCGCAGCTACTCTGCCGAAATACAAGATCTCTTTCCTGTATGATATAGAAAAGCATCTGGATACGTTACAGCGCATACAGCAGCTTGAGGGTAAGCTGTTCATCCCGTCCCACTGCGAGCCGATGGAGGATATCCGCGAGCTGGCAAAGATAAATATGCGCAACACTTACGAGGTCGCAGAGGATATCAAGCGCTTCTGCCGCGAGGGTCTCACCATAGACGAGCTGCTGGAAAAGCTCTTCGCAGAATATAAAATACGCCTTTATGTCATGCAGTATGCGCTGGTGGGATACACTGCGCGCTCCTATCTGTCCTGGCTGTATGCGAAGGGCGAGATAAAGCCTGTCTTTGAGGGAACAAGGCTTATGTGGAAAACAGTGGAATGATGTTTTTTTATAGTTCGATAAGCTGCCGCTCGTCCGTCTTGCCGTTGGGATTGAGCGGCATTTCGTTTATGAAAGCTATCCGAGAGGGGAGCATATATGTCGGCAGGCGCTTTTTCAGGGCGGAATACAATTCTTTTTCGCTGAGCGAGCCATCAGTTACGCAGTAGAGCAGCAGTGCGCCTTTGTCTTTGTCGTACATGGCGTGGGCGTTGAGGACGCCGCTGCAGCAATAGGCTGAGGATTCCAGCTCTCCAAGCTCTATGCGGTAGCCCTGCTTCTTGATCTGCCGATCCAGCCTGCCGAGGAATTTCAGCTCGCCGCGTTCGTTGCGGCGGGCAAGATCGCCCGTGCGGTACATCCTTTCGCCGTCAGGGGAGAGGGTGAAGCGTTTTGCGGTCGTTTCGCTGTCGCAGAGATAGCCGTCCGCCAAGCGCTCGCCGATGATGCATAGCTCGCCTGTATCCGAGGGAGAGCCGCTCTCGTCCAGCAGCAGTATACGAGTACCCTCGCAGGGTATGCCTATGGGGAGATTTTCGCCCTGCTCGCAGCAGCGCTCCGCTATGTGATAGGTACAGCCGTAGGCGGCTTCGGTGGGGCCGTACATGTTGACGAATATCGCTTCGGGATAGAGCGTTCTCCAGCGGTTGAAATGCAGCGCAGGCAGCACCTCGCCGCAGAAGATCACTGTTCCGAGATCCTTTATCGGCATATCAGCAAAGCTTTCCGCAGAGGATAGTAGCATCAGCGCGGATGGCACCCATATCAGCGTGTTTATGCCGCGGTCGTTCATGTAGCAGGTAAGCTTATTCGGCAGCAGGAACAGCCGCTCGGGGATGAGGTGAAGCTCCGCACCCGTAAACAGCGGAGTAAATATATCGGGCATGGATGCGTCGAAAAAGAACGGCGCCTGGCTGCCAAGCACGGCATCCTCGCCGATATTCAGCCGCTCGGTCTGCCACATCAGGTGGTGTGTTACCGCTCTGCGGCTCAGCACAACGCCTTTCGGCTCGCCTGTGGAGCCTGAGGTGAAGAGAATATACGCAGGTAGATCAGCACCGACCGATACAGGCTCTGCTTCGGGAGCGTAGTCGTTGATGTCCTCAATATATATGAGAGCGCCTTCAAAGCCTGCGTCCACAAGCCTTGCCGCAAGGTCATGGGTGGTCAGGGCGGCTTTTGCAGAGAGCTTTTTTATCACCGTCCGCAGGCGCTCTGCAGGCATTTTCGTATCAAGGGGAGCGTAGCAGCTGCCGCTGCACAGCACGCCCATCAGCGCCGCATAGCAAGCTACGCCCTTTTCCGAAAACAGGATAACAGGCGCACCCGTGCTGCCGCCTGTCTTGGCAGAGATAACGGAGGAAAAGCGCTTGGCGGCGCAGTACAGTTGTGAAAACGTCAGCGCTGTCTGCTCATCTGAAACTGCGGTCTTGTGGGGGCGAAGCTCGCTTTGCAGCCGCAGATGGTCAATTATATCCATCATCGCTCCGCCACTCTTTCTATCATCTCGGCGATAGCGGATACGTCGGCGAAATCCTCAGGCTCCAGCGCTTCGGGGGGAATGCTGACGGAAAGCTCTTTTTCCAGTCGCTCTATCAGCAGCATTATTCCCATGGAATCCAGCAGACCTTCCTCCAACAGTTCGGTGTCGGCAGTGATGTCCTCATAAGGGCAAAGCTCCTGCAGTATTTTAAGAATGATATCCTCCATAACGTTTCTCCTTTGCAGCATTATATATACTAATTGTATCACATCGGATGGCGGAAATCAATGCTTTGTTTGACAAAATGCTCAGCAGGTGATATATTATTAACAGGGTGATATTTATGAAGAAAAAGAGCATTCTGAAGCTGCTGCTTATCTGTGCTTTTGCGGCGGCAGTGTATTTTGCGGATATGTATGCGATGCTGACTCCGACCCGCAGCGTCACTGTTTTTGGCGAGCGCACGGGCATTGCGGCGGATTGTACAGATTATATTCCGAAATAAATTTTTAAAAAATCAGAGTTTTTTGAAAAAAGTGCTTGACAAAACAGTTTTGTTGTGATATAATAATCAAGTCGATACGGAGTGTATCGAAAATATTTCGGAAATGGACAGTTGGCTGAGCTGGTCTAAGGCGCACGATTGGAAATCGTGTAACGGCTAATACCCGTTCCAGGGTTCGAATCCCTGACTGTCCGCCATAAAAAAGGGCATACGTTGTATGCCCTTTTTTATGGCTTCGTTCTCTCTTCGGATTGCCCTTATGGCAATCCGATTTTGCTTTGCAAAACCGTTCAAACGACGCCTGCGCTCGGTTATTGGTGAGAGAGTCTTATATAATCTGTGACAATACAGCACTGCCCCCTCCGCATGATAACGGAGAGGGCAGCTTTGTTTATGTGAGGGGAATGGTGTAGTCGCCGAAGGTGATGGAAGCTATCTCCTCGGGGAGGACGGGGATGGTGTAGTCTGCTATGAAGGAGCCGACACCTGTATTGCCGTCAGACAGACCGCCTGCACTTAACAGTGCGATCTGAGTACCGTCAGTCTTGGTGATATATCCCGTCAAAAAAGTATTCCAAAGCATGACGTGATTACTGGATGTTATGGAATTGAATATAAGTTCAACGGAGAAAGCGTCATACGCTATCTTGTCAAGAGTAACGGTGTCCTCTCCTGCCTGAATTGTTTCGTCAAGCTCAATGGTATGCACATCGTCTGTTTCAGCAAAATCTATCTTCAGGTCAAACTCATGATCGCAGCTGATTATTCCGTAGTTTCCTGCGTCTATACTTCTGAATTCTATTTCTACTGTTTTGCCTGAAAGTGAACTGTCATGGCAGTGATACATCTCGCAGTAGGAAAATGTGTTGCCCTCGTTCATGTACATGAAGTTTGTGGATGAACTGCTTTCGCCCAGTTTGATGAAGCTGACAGGATTTGAAATGATTTCCTTGTCGATATTGTTTGCAGTGAGAAATTCCTCTGTGAATGTGATATCATACAGCAGGAACAGCGTCTTGTCAGATGCTGCCGCACCACGCACGTTCAGCGTATAGCCGTCGCCCTCAAAGCTGTGATCCAGTTCCTTGCCCATTTTCGAGAAGTCAATGGGACTAACATAGGAAGAATAGTCGATAGGGTTTTCATAAGAAGCGTCCTGCGCTCTGTCCGCAAACAGTTTGTCGAATGCGTCAGTGAAGCTCCAGCCTGTAGCGGCACCGACGGTAACTCCGCCTATCATCAGCACCGCCGCAGCGGCAGCGATGGATGTGAATATCTTTCTTGTGGATGTTTTTGCAGTTTTCATAGCTTTGCCTTTCTCAATAATTTCCCGTGCCGCAGCGTCCTCGCTCTTTCGTGGTGCGACCTCGGAAAAGGCAGCGGTGAATATATCCTTGTAATTCATAGAAGTTCCTCCTTTTCGATGAGCTTTTTAAGCTCCTTTCTGCCCCGCATGAGTCGTGAGGTCACGGCGGTCTCCTTTATGCCGAGGATATCTGCTATCTCCTTTGTGGGATAGCCCTCGTAATAGTACATATACATAACACACCTCAGCTTCGGAGAGAGCGACATCACGGCCTGCAGCAGGCTGTTTTCGGCGGGCGGGGGAGCAACAGGCTCTTCTTCGGTGTGATCTCTCAGCCTGAAATGCAGCGAGCGGCGCACATCACGGCAGCGGTTCACAGTCACACTGACGAGCCATGCCTTCACCTGCGTGTCCTCCTCATAGTGCGGCGGCTTCGTAAAAAGCTTCAGAAACACCTCCTGCGAGATATCCTCAGCCTCTGCCGCATCTCCTATGTTGCAGTATGCCACATGATACACAAGCTTTCGGTACATTCCGAACAGCCTTGTGAATTCCTGTTCTGTCACTTTCTCACCTCCTTTCTGAAGTGCTGAAAAACGTCTTTCATAAATTAAAACGAACGCTTTTGGGTTATCGTCACATTTGCACAAAATTTTATGTCGCTTTTTTCGGAAAAAGCTCTTTATTTATCCGTCAAAATGTGCTATACTAATAATATATATACATTTGTGAAGTATAATCTTTATATACAGGTAGGTGCGGTATGGCTTTTTGTGATCTTAGACCTGTGCGGATCTTTGATGAATCATCGGGATGCACATTTGTTTTCGGAGATACATTTTCCGTTTATCCTTTCGGTGCGGATCGTCCGGTTATCTATAACTGGGGCATGCTGAAGAGCGTGCATGAGGATAAAAAGGCGCTGACCTTCAATGCCGGAAATAATACATATAAGCTCCCTAAGTCCTGCTTCAAGATCAGGGAGGATTATTTCCGTGCCATTGCTATAATCGAAAGCGCACGCAGGAGTGAGAGCTTCTCTTATTATCATGAGAACAGGATACTTCCTATGAAGTATATGTATATCGAAGCGCCCATTGGCTCAGACGCTTATGTGGGCGAGGGCGTTATTGATGAGAACGAGACTGCCGCTGCATTTATCATGATGATGAATATACGTCTCATCAAGGTGCTTTGGCTGATAGCGATAGTGATCATGCTGGTGGTATTCGGTGTGCTTCATTTCCTCATCGGTGTTACCCGTGATAATATCCTGTATTTCATTCCTATTTCGGTGATAGTCGGCGGAATAGCAACACTGTTGGTATATCTGATATGCCATGCGCTGGCAAGAAACAAATATCAGAAGATGGCAGGCTGCGATCCTGCTGCTGACGAGACTCTCACCTTTGTGGTGAGTCCTCACGGCTTTGCCGCCTGCGAGAGCTGCGTATATGACGAGCAGGAGATCGTTCCTTGGAGAGCGCTGGATTACTTCGTGGAGACTGATAAGATCTACATCTTCTATAAGGACGGCGCTGCCGTAGTATATATGCCGAAAAAGGCATTTGAAAAGAAATATCTGGGCGGGATCTCCGATATGATATCGCTCAATCTTGAACAGAAGTAAGGGGGCATTGCAGTGGGCATTGAGATAAAAAGCGAATATGTTGATCTCGGTTCAGGCAATGTGCTGCTTGTTTCCGTTAAGGGCGGAAAGGCTGTCATCGGTACCTGCTGGGTAGGTCACAATCTTACAAGAGGCGACAGCTCAGCTATAAATAAGGTATTCTATATCGGTAATGAGCCTGTTATAAATATGTCCTGTCCGAATAACGGCGATAAGAGGACGGATCGTATCGTATCCCTTTGCACGGGCTATGCGGGAATGGCTAATGATATCGTTGAGGTGCTGGAAAACTCGCTGAATAAGATAAACCGCGGTGATTCGCTGGAGATGGGTCTGCGTGAGATATTCATGATGCTGAACGACGGCGTGTATACCGTATATCCCTCTGAATACTATCCCACAGACGGCAGCGGCACTTTCTTCTGGGGTGCATATAACATTCCCCATGAGGTTCATGGCACGGCGGTGCATAATCGTACCATCGGCAAGGATCGCACATATCGTCCCTGCTTCCTGATGCCCGGAACTACGCTTGACGGATACACTCCGAAAAAGCGTGGGACAGCTGATGAGGCGGTCAAATCCAGAAAGTATCAGGGCATAGTATACCATGTTTCGGGACTTCACTCAGTCCTGCTGAAGGGACATCACGGTGCAGCATCCTGTGCGATGGCAGATATCCCGTTCAGGTGCGCAGTTATAGAGCGCATTGACGAGACTTACACAGTTCCGTTCATTCCACCTGTTGCACCTGCTCAGGCAGAGGGCGAGGAGGCTCCCGCAGAAGCGGCTGCACCTGTTCAGGAGGAGCGTGAAGGCATCACGGGCTATCGTAGTGCATCTGTTAAGATCCCGCTGGAGCTTTTCCCGAAGGATATGCTCCGCAACCTGCTCGAAAATCGTATAGACAGCAAGCCGATTCAGTTCCCCATTATTTCCAGAAAGCTTTCCATTGTCCGCAGAAAGACTCTCAGCAATAATATGATGCCGAAGGAAGTTCACGATAAGTGCGAGCTTATGCCTGACTGCGAGATGATAGAATCTGCATTTGCCATCGATAAGCTGACCGAGCCGCAGCTTGAGGCTCTGCTTACAGGCGATACGGATTTCAATGGCGAGGTAATAATCTCCCCGAATTTCTACACAAGCATCGTTACTGCCTGCAATTATCTTCAGTTCCACGATGAAAAGCGCTTTATCGATTTCGGTATTGCCATCATGGAGAATCCCGAGCTGTATGCGACACATGAATATATCGCAAAGCGTGTGGCAAGGCTCCCGAACAGTAAGAAGATATACCGCTTCTTCAAGAATGTTCTGGCAAGCGACAATGCTGCGTTTGAAAAGATCTATGCGAGCGCTGACAGATATGTGAAGGATTATGAGTTAAAGCATCAGGATGCACTCTGATGCAGCGTAAAAAGATCTGACCCGAAGAGGATATGTGTCCTTTTCGGGTCTTTTGTGTTATTCGACTTTTATTGCGTTGTTGCCGTAGAACAGATACAGCCTGTTTCCGAGGGGAATTGCTGCTGTAAAGCCGTTCTTATCGTCAAACAGCGTGTAGGAGGTATTTGTTCTGCCGAACAGTGCGTACGCCGAGATAACGGAAACGCCGTCAAAGTAGGTGTAGGCGGCAGCATAACGATACTCACCGATGTGGATGGTGTTGCCGTTGCACATTGTGGCAAGCTCATCCTCGGGGGCGTTGATCGCTCTTGTGGTGGAGGCTGCATCTGTTGCTTTGTCGCCTTCAAGCTTGTACAGCGTAAGCTTCAGCAGACCCTCGGTGACGCTGCTGCAGAGTGCATAGTCGCCACGGATAACACCGTTTGCAGCTGTAAGCTCGGGTATCTCGGGCGCATGAACATCGCTGACATCCAGCACCATTGCAACGCCGTTTTCGTCATAGATATAAAGCATGCCCTGATCCATTTTTATGGATGTGACCGCCGCAGGGATGTTCGTCACAGCTGCGACTCTTTCAAAATCGAAGCTATGCAGATATATCGTGGTGGAGCCGTCCGATTCTCTTTCGGCAGTGGCAACGATGTTGAACTCCTTGTCGGCTTTGATCACGCTGTCATAAGGCTCTGCGTCCTCGCTGAGAATGAATGCAACAGTGTCGCCCATATCACAGGCGATGAGGTCATTTATGTGGGTTGTGAGCAGCGGCTCTCCCTCGCTGTCGCTGTGGATTATGATATCATAACCGCTGTCTGCTTTCATGACAGCCATGAACTTTTCGGCGTCGGAATAAACAGGGTCGCCGAGTGCTGCCGCATCGGATATAAGCGAGCCATCCGCAAGGCTGTATTCGCCGTAGACAGCATAGCTGCAGCCGTTTGTGCCTGCTGTTCGTGCTATCCTGTCGGCAGGTACTGTCTGCACCTTGCCGCCTGCGGAAATGATGGGCAGATACTGCTCTGTCTGATCGATGGTGAAGCTTTCTGAGAAATCGGGCGTAAACACCGTGCCGAAGGATATAGTGTCTATCTTATCGGTGCAGATATCTGTAAGCACGCCTGCCTGATGTATCGTATACAGTACTTCGCCCTTGTCGCTGTAGGCGGCAACGCCCACGCTGTTTTCATCGGCGAATACTGCGGCAAGCAGCTCCTGATTGCAGACTATATCGATAAATTCCGCACCCTCGGGCGGGGATATCTCGCAAAGAACGGACGCACTATCATCCTTTTCAGTGTAGACGGTTATCAGCTCGGGAGCCGCAGCAAATGCGCTGTCTCCCACGTTATAGACGCCCAACTCCTGTGGCTGAGTTATCAGCAGATCGCCGAAAACTCTGCCGTTGCTATCTGAGGGGAGAATAACGCTCTCGCCACCGAAGCTGCCTGCGGTGTAGGCAGTGTAGATATCGTTGAATATCTCGGTGTGATCCAGTGCCATAACAGCGGCGGGGAGCTTGACCTCGGTGGTAAAGAAATCTGTATGATCCATAGCCACGCCGAGACCCAGCAGCACGCAAGCGCCGATAGAAGCGGCAACTATCTTTCCGCTGTGGTTTGCGGGGAGATCCTCTTCTCTTGGGATGCGCTGATAGCCTATCCTGCCGTGAGTTACGTCCTTATACCTGGGAGCATCGTTATCCTCTTCATCGGGATAATCATACTCCTCGTCGGGTACCTCTGTTTCTTCTTCGTATTCTTCATCGGAAGTATAGTCAGAGTCATAGTCGTCGGTATCTTTCGGGATATCGACTACAAACTCCTTCTCATCTGAAACAGGAGCTTCATCCTCCGATACATATTCGTATACATCCTCGTCATCCTCGTCTGCAGGTGCAGCATTTGCCTTATCCAGCCGCACGGTGAGGGTCTTTTCCCATATCTGACGGGCAGTATAGAGCATGCGTGTATAGTCCTGCGAGGTAAGTCCTGAGCTTTCCAGTGTTACGATCAGCGACTGCAGATTCATTGCGGGGTTGTTTTCGATCTTCTCCACCGCTTCCTCGGGAGCGCCGCAGCCCTTCAGCAGATAAAGGAAGTCCGCAGAGCCTATTCCCAATGCACGCACTCTGTTCAGAAAGGTGAATGCGTCCAGCTCAGGAACAACGGGATCGTCATCCATAAGGCAGGCGGCGATGTTCTGCGGCATCACGCTTTCAGGCACTACCTTTTCAGTCATATAATCATGTATTTTTGATACCGTCAAGCGTACCCCTCCTTTCTGTCAGTCAAGTTCAAGCAGATCCATGGCATATTCCAGTCTCTTTTTTACGTTGGAAGCGGAAAGTCCCGTATACTGTGCAATCTCGTCGCAGAGAAACCTGCCGCCGATATACAGCGCAGCCACAAGTCTTTCCGTATCGGGCAGGCGGTTGAATTCCTGCTTGATATCCACGCCGTCCTCATTCGGGCGGAGCCTGCTCTCGTCATAGCGTATCTCGTTGCCCTCTGCGGCGTATTCCTTGAAGCATATCTTGATCTTATTGCAGAGCGTTTTCATCATATAAAGACGGAACGCCTGCTCGGAATGCAGCTTGCCAATGCCCTTGAATGCGCTGCGCACAGTCTCGGTTATGATGCGGACGGTGTCGCCTTCGTTGTCGAGAGAATAGTATGCGGTGTAGTACATCTCACGGTAGATGGTCTCGTATAATTTAGAGAAAGCTTTCATGTCACCATTTCCTACCATAGAAGCAAGCTCTTTATATTCCTGTTTGTCCATGTCTACACCATCCTTATTTTATAATCAAGTATGTTTCATGTTCATTTCTGATGGCATCCAGCCATCAGAAATGTTGGGGGAAAACTCTTGTTTTCCCCCAAACCCCTTTAGCGCCTTGAACGCTTTTTCGGAGCTTCGCTCCGAGTCATGGGGCTTTGCCCCATACCCCACCAGCCTTTAAAAAGGCTGGACCTAAACCAGTCCGCACTTCGTGCGGAAAATTATTCTTCGTCCTTTGCGATGATAGCGATACCCAGCTCCTGCAGCTGCTCATCAGCTACAACAGAGGGAGCCTCGCTCATCAGCTCGCTTGCATTCTGAACCTTGGGGAATGCGGTAACATCACGCAGAGAGTCACAGCCGCACATCAGCATAGCCAGTCTGTCCAGACCAATGCCTGCGCCGCCGTGAGGAGGTGCACCGTACTTGTACGCATCCACAAGGAAGCCGAATTTTGCGTCGATCTCTTCCTTTGTGAGACCCAGCAGCTCGAACATTCTCTGCTGCAGCTCATAATCAGTGATACGGATGGAACCACTGGACAGCTCAACGCCGTTCAGAACGAGGTCGTAAGCCTTTGCACGAACCTTTTCCTTATCAGTCTCGAGATAATCGAGGCACTCGTCCATAGGCATGGTGAAGGGGTGGTGCATTGCCAGCCACTCGCCGCTCTCCTCGTCGTACTCGAAGAAGGGGAACTCGGTAATCCAGAGGAAATTCCAGCCCTCGGGGATGATGTCGAGCTGCTTGCCGAGCTTCAGTCTCAGTGCACCGAGTACGGGCAGAGTTACCTTGTTCTTGTCAGCAACGATCAGAGCAACGTCGCCTTTTTCGCAGCCGAGAGCCTTCAGGATAGCTTCAAGCTCGCCCTCGCCCATGAACTTTCCGAAGGAGCAGTTGGGAGCATCGTCTACCCAACGTACATAAGCAAGACCCTTTGCGCCGATTCCACGAACGAATTCTACCTGCTTGTCGATCTCTTTTCTTGTGAGCTTATCTGCAGCACCCTTTGCAACGATACCACGAACGGAACCACCGTTTGCGATAGCGTCTGTGAATACGGAGAAGCCGCAGTTCTTAACGATATCTGAGATATCAGTGATCTCCATGCCGAAGCGTGTATCGGGCTTATCGGAGCCGTAGCGCTCCATAGCCTCATTGTAAGTCAGGCGGGGCAGTGGAGTGGGGATATCCACATTCAGTACCTGCTTGTACAGACGCTGAACGAAGCCCTCCAGCATTTCGAGGATATCCTCAACGTCAACGAAGGACATCTCAAGGTCGATCTGGGTGAACTCGGGCTGTCTGTCTGCACGGAGGTCTTCGTCACGGAAGCAGCGTGCCAGCTGGATATATCTGTCCATGCCCGAGATCATCAGCAGCTGCTTGTAGATCTGGGGAGACTGGGGAAGCGCATAGAACTTGCCGTTGTGGATACGGCTGGGAACGATATAGTCACGGGCACCCTCGGGTGTGGACTTTATCATCATGGGAGTCTCGATCTCATAGAAGCGGTTCTCGTAGAAGTATTCACGGGCGCACTTAGCAACCTCGTGGCGCATCTTCAGGTTATCCTGCAGAGGCTTTCTGCGAAGATCGAGGTAACGGTGCTTCAGGCGCAGCTCCTCGTTGGTCTTGCAGTTATCTACTATCTCAAAGGGAGTGGTCTGGGATTTGGAGAGGATGCGAAGCTCTGTTACCATGATCTCCAGATCGCCTGTCTTGATATCCTTGTTTACGCTCTCACGGGCGCGGACGTTGCCCTTTGCCATAAGAACGTACTCGGAGCGCACGCTCTTTGCCTTTTCAAATACGCTCTTCTCGGTAGTCTCATCGAATACCAGCTGAACGATGCCTGTTGTATCTCTCAGGTCGATGAAGATAAGGCTGCCCTTATCTCTTACTCGCTGAGTGAAGCCGCCTACAACGACCTCGGCAGCGTCGAGAGTTACCTCGCCGCAGTAATGTGTTCTTTTAAGACCCTGCATGGTATCTGCCATGATAGTTTCCTTCTTTCGTTTTATTCTGTGCTGCGGATTGTCCGCCGCTTATTTTGCATAATACTTTAATATTATATCATTATTTGCTGCTGTTTTCAAGAGGAAATATGCGTATTTTAAGATTTTTTTGCGAATTATATAATGTATGGGGAACAGTGGGAGGCTTTGTTCTTAGTTTTAATATATGGAAATGATGAGGTTGCAATTTGCACAAATATCATTAGTTGAATGTGTGGAAAATAAACCAATTTAACGATTTTATGTTTTAAAGTGATAAAAGATATTGACACTCAAAAAAAGAAGTGCTATACTAATACTCGGAAATTGAAATCAAAAGAACAGGAGATATAAGACCATGTCAATGAATTTCAGCAGAAAGCTTCCCGTGCCTAAGGAAGTCAAGGAGATGTACCCTCTTTCCGAAGAGGTAAAGCAGGCAAAGGCAAAGCGTGATATAGAGATAGCAGATGTATTTACAGGCAAGAGCGATAAGTTCCTGCTCATCATCGGCCCCTGTTCCGCAGATCACGAGGAATCCGTAATGGATTATGTCGGCAGACTTGCACGCCTTCAGGAGCAGGTAAAGGATAAGATCATCATTATCCCTAGAATATACACCAACAAGCCCCGCACCACAGGCGAGGGCTACAAGGGCATGGTGCATCAGCCCGATCCCACAAAGGGTGAGGATATGCTGGAGGGCATCGTTCAGGTAAGAAAGCTGCACGCTCGTGCTATCGCTGAGACAAAGCTCGTATGTGCTGATGAGATGCTGTACCCCAGCAACTACCGTTACCTTTCCGACCTGCTGAGCTATGTTGCGGTCGGCGCCCGTTCCGTTGAGGATCAGGAGCATCGTCTGACAGCCAGCGGCATGGAGTGTCCTGTAGGCATGAAGAACCCCACGGGCGGCATGCTCTCCATCATGCTGAATGCTATCCGTGCGGCGCAGGCAAAGCACACATTCATCTACAGAGGATGGGAGGTAACCACAGACGGCAACCCTCTCGCCCATGCTATTCTGAGAGGCTATCAGGACGCCAACGATCATTCTCAGCCTAACTACCACTATGAGGATCTCAAGACCCTGTATGATGCATACAGCGCAATGAATCTGCAGAACATCGCCTGCATCGTGGATACAAACCACGCAAACAGCGGCAAGAAGTACCTTGAGCAGGTTCGTATCTCCAAGGAGATCCTGCACAGCATGCGTCACTCCAATGAGATCAAGAGCATGGTAAAGGGTCTGATGATCGAGAGCTATATAGAGGACGGCGCTCAGAAGGTGGACGAGGGCTGCTACGGCAAGTCCATCACCGATCCCTGTCTCGGCTGGGAGAAGTCCGAGAGACTTGTGCTGGATATCGCAGATCTGCTTTAATAAATGCGAGGGCGGTAATTCCGCCCTCTTGACATTATTTTTTATATGTGCTATAATTTCGGTAACAGAATATATTTTTAAAGCGTTGACGGGAACCCAGTAGCCCCGTGATCTCCTTTCAGAGAGCTGCCGTCGAAGCAAGGCGGCACGGCATCCATGCCGTGCTTTTGGCTTCGAAACGCCGACATCCGTGTCGGCGCGTTGGTGCGAGGCAGCAGGATAGCGGCAAGCGAATTACATCCCTGAGCGGCTGTGCGAAAGCTATGCGATTAGTGCGGCACGGGTAAGCCCGTTACAGCTGTCCGAGGCGGCAGAAATGCCGTAAACTGAGGTGGTACCGTGATCTATTCGCCCTCTTGCCAAGTGCAGGAGGGCTTTTTTGTTAGGTGTTTTGCGGATAAGGATGGTTGGTATGAATTTTGAAAAGCGATACTGGCTTATGTGCTTCAGATCCATGCTGAAAAGCTCAGGCATCATATTCGGAATAGCGATTGGATTTGGTGTGATAGTATCTGTGCTGGAGATGGCGAACGGCGGTTTTGATATCACAGGTGTTGTGGGTATGCTGGCGCTGCTGGTTATAATTGCAATCGTGGTGCTGATCTTCATTACGATGATCTCAACATTTGCGTATAAAGCAAATGTAAAGCTATACAGGGCGCTGAACGATTATGGCTTCAGTCCGTATTATCGTCAGGTGTACGAGCAGGAGAGGATGATCAACCGTGATCCGTCGCCGATGGATCAGCTTGGCTATGCAGAGGTGCTTGAGAAAGGCGGTTTTCCGCAGGATTCCTTATCCTATTTATCCACTCTTGTTATACCTGAGGATCAGCCAGCACTGATCGCTCTGTACATTTACATATATGCGGCAGCTGCTGTCAGAACAGGTCAGCCGCAGCTTGCGGATATGATGCTTGCGGACAGGTCTGCACAGGTAACTTCACTTCTGCAGAGCGGCAGGGATAGCGTGAAGATGCTTGTAAGCATGGCGGTCTGCATGGTGCATTGTGCCTGCGGACGTTTCTCACTGGCGCTTCCGATGGCAGATCAGACGCTTGGCTACAAGGCCGACAAGGTGGATAAGCTGGATGCTAAGATAATGCGTTTGTATATCCTGCATATGCTTGGTATGACTGCCGAAGCGACTGTGCTTGCCAATGAGATCGTAAATGAACTCGATAATACAAAGGTATTCCTTTTGGACTGGCAGAAGGCAAAGCTCATCGAGGAATACAATATGGCGATAAACGGCATACTGCCGATGTGACGGAGGTGTGGCATGAAACGTCTCGGATATATTCTGCTCATGTTTATATTTTCGCTGACGTGCGGCTGCGAGTCCCGCTCGGCGGCTGATGCGCAGTTAAGCGGCACTGCCGAAGCCGTTACTGCGGATATCTCTGTCACTGCGGAGGCGGATACTGCCGAAACTTCAGAGCCGGCATCCGAGGAGGTCGTTGTTGACAGCGCCGTCCCTGATTATGGCGTGGGTGCGCACAGAATAAACTTCGACAGTGAATGGCTCAGCTTCAGCTGCATGATACCGAATGACGCTGACTGTGAGCTTGCGGAGTCTCCCCGATGGGGTCATGTGGGTGAGATAAGCTCCCTGCAGCTTTCCGCAGATTATCCCGATGGATACAACGATAAGCTGCAGCTGCATATTTTCTACTATGACCCTTATTCCGTTGAGGAGGAGCTTGTAAAGTGGGAGGAGATCGGCAATTCCGTTGCAGATGTCGAGAACCACACAATGATGACGAACAGCGGAACAGAGTATCTTATCACCACAGCTGAGGTATACTATGCGGAATACACCATTGTGAATGTGGTGTATCCTGTTGATAAGGGTGTTCTGATCTTCTATTATATCATAGAGAATGACTTTGTTCACATCTTTGAGAAGGATATATACGAAATGGCAAAGACCTGCGAGATACAGCTTCTTGCAGAGCCTGATATCCCCGAGGTTCTTCCCACAGAGGAAACAGCCGAGACTGAGGAGCCTATAGAAATGCCCGAGGGTACCTACATCTTCTCGGAGGATTATCTGTGGTTTTCGGTGGATGAGCCGTTCGGCATGGAGTACCAGCGCAGCGGCGGTTACACGGGCAACGGCGAATATTACGTCTGCCTTAATGACAGCCGTGATGATATCGTCGTATATGTGCAGTACGCCTGCCATGAGGAGAACGAGCAGCAGAAGCTGCTGGATTATTACGGCGAGGATCCCGAATATCAGATAATCTGGGTGAAGAACAACGGCGGCACTAACGACTGCGCCATCTTCAGGCATAAAGTGGAGGGCTACAGCGACGCTTCGTATATCTGCGTGAATCAGGTGAACGAGCGGGAGAGCCTTTATATAAATGTCAGTCATCCCGAATGGTCGCAGGAAGTGGAGGATACTATCCTGAAGATGGTGGAGTCGCTCACATGGGTGAATGATCCTGCAGGCGACGGTGATTTCAATATCCCTGTGGATACCGATTACATCGCTCCCGAAAACAGACTGTTCACCTGTACAGAGGTAACTCCGCATTTCACTATGGAGATTCTCGGCGAGATAGACTATTCCGTTGCCTATGACTATATGCATGAAGTCGAAGGCTTTGAGTCCGGCAAGACGCTGCTTGCCTGTCGGGGACTAAGCTCCCTGTTCCGTGACGGCAACGAGATAGTACTGGATGCGCTGTATATCGAGGACAGCAGCATCACGCCCGCAGGCTATGCCGAGGAGCTGCTGACCTTTGGCGTAAAGCAATCAGGCTTTGAGGATCTCAGCCGCAGAACGCTTCAGGGAGAGATGTATATCTACAGCTGGTACTATCCTGCAGATATCGAGAGAGGAACCCGTGCGCAGGGCTATGCGGTGGGCATATATCCCATAGGCGAGCATTCCTTCGTACAGATAGCCTATAATTACGACTATGAGCAGAGCCACAAGTACACCGAGCGTATCCTTGATGCTCTGCTGACATATAAAAGCGTCCGCTGAAGCGACGCAGAAAGGTGTGATATCCGTGGAATTTAATAAAAATTCCATCGTCTATGCCCTTCCTTGTTCAGGTAAGTGAAGAAGGAGGCAAAACAATGATAAGAAAAGCCGAAAAAGGCGATATAAAAGCACTGGCAGTGATCTTCAGACAGCTGCATGAGCATCATGTGCGCATCGCTCCCGATAGCCATCGTATGCCGTTTGAGCAGTATTTTGAGCTGGAGATGAAATCGCTGCTCTCGGATGAGAATATATGTATTCTGGTGTCTGAGGATGGCGGAGTCATCAGGGCATACGCAGCAGTAAGAATATTCGAGCGGGACAGCGTTGACCGCACTCCTGCAAGGATATGCTACATAGATCACTTTGCTGTGGACGAGAGCTTCCACAGAATGGGCATTGGCACAGAGCTTTTTGAAGAGGTAAAGCGTATGGCAAGGGAGAATGAATGCAGCTGCATCCAATTAGGCGCAGCAGCGGCAAATCCCGAGGCGCTGAGTTTCTACGATAGTTTGGGCATGACCCCGAGGACGATAAAAATGGAGCTGAAGCTGTAAAGGAGGCGCTATGTCAGAAAGATCGGAAAACACCCGTGTCGAGTGCGGCTTTGACTGCACTCCGATAACAAGAGTCATCATGCTGGCAATGGCTTTCATTCCTCTGATGGTGCTGTTTGTTCTGTTCAGCTATCATGTGAGCATGCGGAGTGCAGGCGGTCTTGCAGCGTATATCTCCTGTGTGGGAGTGATGGCGGCGGCGCTGATACTCAAGGCAAAGCTAGGCAAAGGCAGGATAACGGTGGATGAGGAGCATGTGAACATCCACTATGGCTTTCTCAGCAAGAAGCTGCCGCTGAGCGAGATAACTTATTTCAGCTGTGACGTGGAAACGCAGTGCGGAAGATATGGTAACACAGCTTATACTATGGTGCTTACGATAAAGACATCTGACGGCAAGCGTTTCGCTTACGAGCAGGAGCTTGATGTGGAGGAAGACTTCCCTGCAAAGGCTCCCGAAAAGTACAGGAAATATCTTGACGAGCAGCCCATGATGAAACTGTGCGGCTTCGTCAGAGGTATAAAAGGCTTTTAATTACGCATGAAATGCGGCATTAAAATACATCAAAAAACAAATAAATATAAAGGAGAACACAAAAATGCAGATTTACGACGAACTCGTTGCCCGCGGACTTATCGCACAGGTAACAGACGAAGATGAGATCAGAAAGATGATAAACGAGGGTAAGGCTACCTTCTACATCGGCTTCGATCCCACAGCAGATTCCCTTCACGTTGGTCACTTCATGGCTCTCTGCCTTATGAAGAGACTTCAGATGGCAGGCAACAAGCCCATCGCTCTTCTGGGCGGTGGTACAGGCATGATCGGCGACCCCTCCGGTAAGTCCGATATGAGAAAGATGCTCACAAAGGAAGATATCGAGCACAACATCGAGTGCTTCCGCAAGCAGATGAGCCGCTTCATCGACTTCTCTGATGACAAGGCTATCATGGTAAACAACGCAGACTGGCTGATGAACCTCAACTACATCGATGTTCTGCGTGAGGTAGGCGCGTGCTTCAGCGTAAACAAGATGCTGACCTTCGAGTGCTACAAGCAGCGTATGGAGAGAGGTCTGACCTTCCTCGAGTTCAACTACATGATAATGCAGAGCTACGACTTCTACAAGCTGTTCCAGGATTACGGCTGCAACATGCAGTTCGGCGGCGACGACCAGTGGGCAAACATGCTGGGCGGTACCGAGCTTATCAGAAAGAAGCTGGGCAAGGACGCTCACGCAATGACCATCACTCTGCTGCTCAACTCCGAGGGCAAGAAGATGGGCAAGACCGAAAAGGGCGCTGTATGGCTGGATCCCGAAAAGACTTCCCCCTTCGAGTTCTTCCAGTACTGGAGAAACGTTGCGGACGCAGACGTTATGAAGTGCATCCGTATGCTGACCTTCCTGCCTCTTGAGGAGATCGAGAAGATGGACGCATGGCAGGGCAGCGAGCTGAACAAGGCAAAGGAGATCCTTGCATACGAGCTGACAAAGCTTGTTCACGGCGAGGAAGAAGCGAACAAGGCTCTGGAGGCTGCGAAGAACCTCTTCGGCGGCAAGGGCAGCACAGAGAATATGCCCACCACAAAGGTAGAGACAGTTGACGGCAAGATCGGCATCCTTGATCTGCTGGTTGCAACAAAGCTTGCTCCCTCCAAGCGTGAGGCAAGAAACCTCATCGCAGGCAAGGGCATCGCAGTTGACGATGTTATCATCGAGGATGCAAATACTCAGATCGCAATTGATACAGAAGTAATCATCCGCAAGGGTAAGAAGGTATACCACAAGGCTACCGTATAAGACCTTCGATAAATGCACAGATGCTGCGTCATCAGGCGTTCGGCATACATTGAGTATAGCCGAACACCTGTTTCCTTGCTTCTGCGCATTTCTCTAGGTCTTAGCTGGATGTATCGATAAATGCACGGATGCTGCATAGTGCGCATAAGGAGGATATCATGGTCAGACCGATATGCAAGGATAATTTCCTGCTTTCAATGAAGTCGTCACCTGCAACGGCGGAGGATCTCCCTGTTGCGCAGGATCTGCTGGATACAGTGGCTGCGCATTCCCATGAATGCGTGGGCATGGCAGCGAATATGATAGGCGTGCTGAAGCGCATCATCGTATTTCAGGATGGAATGCGATACACCGTAATGCTGGATCCTGAGATAAAATGGCGCTCGCCAAAGACCTACGATACCGAGGAGGGCTGCCTGTCCCATACGGGAACAAAGCCTGTTACCCGCCACGAAAGCATCGAGGTGGAATATCTCGATATGAAGCTGAAGAAGTGCCGCAGAAAATACAGCGGATTCACGGCGCAGATTATCCAGCACGAATGCGATCATCTTGATGGTATACTTATTTGACGAAACCTCTTGATTTTTCGTTTTTTTCGTGGTACAATGATATCGTAAGAAAAATCTATGTACGGAGGTAATCATTATGTCCAAGAAGTTTGCTATCATCGCAGGTATCATTTCCATCGCTGCACTGGCTGCAGGTCTGGTCGCATTTCTCCTGCTGAGAAATAAGGATATTGCAGAGTGTCTGGAAGAGGATCTGGACGATCTCGATGCTATCACCGACGAGGATATTTACGTATTCTGATAAAAAATCTCCCTGCCACAGGCGGGGAGAAATTTTTGCGTTAAGGGGTCATTATGGCAAAGGAAAAAGAGATAAAGACGAACGCCATGCGCATTCTCGATAAGCTGAAGATCGCGTATAAGGTGAACTTCTACGAGTGCGAGGAATTTATAGACGGCGTTCACATTGCGGATAAGCTAAGTCGGAGGCCAAGCGGTCTTAGGAAGA
>JAZSEG010000264.1:0-14118 GCA_045531575.1 Oscillospiraceae bacterium
CTAAAAAATGTTCACTGTTCCGTTACAGCGATCGACCTGTTTTTGCGCAGCAGAAGCGATTGCCATAAGGGCAATCGGAAGGGAGATTGCAGCGTTGAAGCTGCTTGCTTTGCAAGCTGCTTCAACCCGACCGCTTCTGCACGAAAATCAACCGCTTCTGCATAAGCGGTTGATTTTTTTATGTCCGTAGGTTACAATGCAGTTAAAGGAGTGATATTTATGAGAAAGCTTATATCAATAATTTCAGCAGCGTGTATCGCGCTTTCGCTTACAGGCTGTGCGGATAGCAAAACAGAATACCCCGATTACATCAGCGGAAACCCCTCTGACATCTGGGGAAATGCCATCATGGAAACGGAGGACGGCTTTTACCGCAATATCGACCCGTTCCTGCTGTCGCTGTGCTATTATGACAAGGCTACGGGAAAGGCTGTGTACCTCTGCGCAAAGCCCGAATGTACCCACGACGGCAACGAATACTGCACCGCAACTAAAGAGGGCGTATTCTATGACGCTAACATCTGCAAGAGCGGCGAGTATGTGTATTATTCCGCCTCGGAGTATGTAGAGAAGGACGAAAAGGAATACTACAAGCTGATGCGTGTGAAAGCAGATGGCACGGAATTTACCGAGCTTTGCACTTATCAGACCACGATGGGTAGCGAAATACTTCATAGTATTTCTGCAATGAACTTCGGCAGAGTAATGGCGGTACACCGTGGACTGGCAATAGTGCCGTTCTATGATTACGACCTGCCTACATTAATGACAGATTTCACCCCGAACACTATGATTATAGACATCGAAAGTGGCAGCTATCACAAGTTGCCAGCTCCCGATGTAGACCTCACAAAAACACAGTACGGACAGGGCGATTATTTCCTGTACGAGGAGTGGCTGTATTACACTATCTCGATGGAAAACACCAACAACTTCAAGTCGCTGTACCGCTATAATTTAGTCAGCGGAGTCACCGAAAAGGTGGAATTATCGGAAAAGTTCACCTCTTATGCGGTGATTGACGGCTGTGTTTATTACTCAACCCCGACAAAGGGAGAAGTTCCATCAAAGCTGCTTAAATACGACCTTGAAAGCGGCACTGTGACAGACCTCTCCGAGCAGTTTGACATTGACGGACAGCCGTTCACAAATGCGGTGTTTATGTGGAACGGTGAGTACCTCATCATACAGGATACGCATTACTTTACTGGCAGCGAGGGCATTGCGGCAGCCAATAAGGACAAGGTGCTTTTTATGGATAAGGGCGGAAATGCCGTTGCTGATTACAATATGTGGGACGCTCCTGTCCCTCGTCACATTGATGAATTTAATGATAAAGAATACATCGAATACGGCTTGAAATCACATAACGGAAAGCTATATATCTGCACCCATTTCAATCACGACGATCCTCGTGTAGATTACACCGATAGATTTAACGAGCTTGTCCTGTGCTGTGAGATAGATGACATCATTTCGGGACAGGCAGAATGGTATGAGCCTTTCGATTTCTATCAACTTCTGAAACCAAAGGAGGATAACAATGCTGGAGCTTAAACACCTCATAAAAAAGTACGGCGAGCATACCGTACTCAATGACATAAACTTCACCTTCGGGACGGGAGTATACGGACTTCTCGGCGCGAACGGCGCAGGCAAATCCACTCTTATGAATCTTATCACGGACAACATCAAAAGGACTGACGGGGAAATTTTATATAACGGCACAGATATACTGAAACTGGGTTCGAAATTCCGCAAGAAGGTCGGCTATACTCCACAGCTTCAGGGAATGTACGAGGACTTTTCCGCCCGTGCATTTCTGCATTACATAGGCTCGCTCAAGGGTATGAAAATGCGGGAGATAAAGCCGCAGACGGAGGAGTTCCTTGATGTGGTGGGGCTTCGCCATGTGGCGCACAAGCGGCTGGGCAGCTTTTCGGGCGGTATGCGGCAGAGAGTGCTTATCTCCGCGGCAATGCTTGACCGAGCCGAAATACTCATCCTCGACGAGCCGACAGCAGGACTTGACCCTGAGGAGCGTATAAGGCTTCGCAATTACATCTCAGATATCGCAAGAGAGCGTACAGTAATTCTCGCAACTCATGTGGTAAGCGATATCGAATCCATAGCCGACAGCGTGATAATGCTGTGCAAGGGCAAGCCTGCGGCAATCGGTACGCCGTCACAGCTTATCGCAGGAATAAGGGACAAGGTGTTTGAGATGTGCGGCAGCTATGAGGATATCTCCGCACGCAAGGCGGATTTCGGAAAAGGACAGATATATCAGACTGAACAGGGCTTTGTGCTGAGAGTTACAGCCGAGAAATGCCCCGAGGGATTTTCGCCTGTTACGAACAGGATTGACCTCGAAGATGTGTATCTCTATTATGCGGAGGGCAGGCAATGAGCGAATTAAGACGAGTGCTGCTCTCCCGAAGAACGCTGCTTTATCTGCTGATAGCGGTGCTGTTGGGCGGTATCTTCTTTCTGTACGACTGCGGTGACGAGAGCAAGGCGACCACTCTCACAGGTGAGGAGCTGTCCGACTACATCAACGGCTATCCCGAGTTTCTGCAGTCTGTTCAGGACAATGCAGATAACTACAACACCATTGCGGCGCTGTCAGGCGGCTTTTCTGCGGAGAATATCCGCAAGACCGCACAGGATTATGCGGCGCTGGACGGAGTTCAGCCTGTGCTCGGTGAGAACAAGGGATTTGTGCTTCTGTCGGGGTATCTTACGGGCGATATCGTAATAATTGCGGTAACTCTGCTGATAGCCGCCGCCTTTACCGAGGAGCGCAAAAAGGGACTTGTTACCCTCATCCGAAGCACCCAAAACGGCAGACGGCTGCTGTCAGTGCAGAGGACGGGAATCATCATAATAACTGCGCTTCTGACAAGCATTCTGATACATCTCGTCTGCTTTGCGGCAGCACAGTTTACCTGCGGGGATATGAGCGTGCTTCGCCCGATACAGTCCGTCCCCGAGTTTTCGCTGTGTCCATTTCGCATAACGATACTCGACTATCTCGTGTATTCAGTGCTGATGAAAGCGCTTGCGGCGGCTACCTGCGGACTTCTGCTGTATCTGATAAGTTCGGTCATGGAGTCTGCGATAGGCTTTGCGGTCTGCGGTATTGCGATAGTTGCAGAATATATCTTTTACGGTGCGATACTCCCCACAGACAGGCTTGCTCCGCTTAAATTCTGCAACATAGCGGCGGTACTGAGGACAGATGTGTTTTTCAGCGAATACTGCAACCTTAACATTTTCGGCAAGGCAGTGGGATTTCTGCCCTGTGCGCTTACAGTGACAGGAGCACTGTTCGTTTTACTGTGCGTGCTTTGCGTGATATTCACCTCAGGCGGCGGAGCAAGTCTCTCGCTCGGCGGCAAGCTTATCGACAGGGTGAGCAGCTTTTTCAGCAGAAAGGCTCCCTCAATGCCGCTGCCCTTGTGGGAAACGAAAAAGGTGTTCATAAATCAGAAGGGTGTGATAATTCTTGCTGTAATTCTGTATATCGCGGTAAGCTCTGCGTTTCAGTACCGCTATGTGCTGCCGTCCTACACACGCTCGGAGGAGAAGTATTATCAGAAGTACACGGGCGAGATGACTGTTGATTTACAGAATGAGATGAGCGAGGAATTTGACAATCTCCAGGCGCAGTTTGATGTGCTGCGTGATGACTATCTCACAAAGCTTGACGCAAACGGCGGTCTGCATGACGATGAGCTTATGAAGATGTACAACCGCCTTATGGATATGGCGGAGGACCTTGATGCTCTTGAAATGCTGATAGATACGGTGGACAGGGGGCTTGCCTACACCGCCGAAACGGGCATAAAAGTCCATCTGATAAAGCCGAAGCTGTACGAGCTTTTGCTGCTCCGCGACACTGCAACCACGAATAAAAATGCGCTGTATATTATGCTTGCGCTGGTGGGAGTATTCGCAGGTATCTGCGCAAACGAAAACCGCTGCAACATGAACTCTGCTCTGCGCTCCTCTCTCAAGGGCAGAGGACGGCTTACAGCGATAAAGCTTTCCATCATCGGTATTACGAGCGTTCTTGTGACGGTGGCGGTGTTCGCTCCGCAGGTGCTACTTATCGGCGCAGAGGGCTACAACGACCTCAGTACACCTGCGCAGAGCCTTGAATTTCTGCGGTTCGTGCCGTTTGAAACGAGCATCCTCGGATATCTTGTGCTTATGTTCATCGTCAGGATGCTTGCGGCTTTCGCAGTGGGAGCTGCGGTGATGCTCATCAGCCGATACTGCGGCAGTACTATCACTGCGGTGTGCATAAGTGCTGCGATACTCATAGTGCCTGCGGTGCTTTCAGGAACGGGCGTGCTGCCTATCCCGAGTGCGGCGGATGCCGTTGGGTATTGTGTTATACGATAAAAAAGAAATCGGTGTCGCTATTGTTGATGCCGATTTCCTTTATCTAATCACAGATTTTTGTATAGCGTAGTCTTTCTCACGCCTGTCAGCTCAGTTATCTCTCTAACGGTATACTCGCCTGTCTTGTAGAGCCTTACAGCCTTTCGTACGGCCTCTTTATCAATCGAGGGTCTCCCGCACTTACGTCCTCTTGCCCTCGCAGCGGCAAGGCCTTCTTTGGTGCGGTCAGCCAGAACATCACGCTCAAACTGTGCCAGGGCGGACATCAGCGTGAACAACAGCTTTCCAGTGCTTGAAGTCGTATCTATGGATTCCGTGAGCGAAACGAGGTTGACACCTCGACCATTGAATGTTTCCATCAGCCATATCAGGTCTTTCGTGCTTCTCCCGAGACGGGAGAGGGACTCCACAACTACGGTGTCCCCCTCGGTCAGGCGTTCAAGGAGTTTTTCAAGCTCAGGACGGTTGCGTTTTGTGCCCGTCATCTTCTCGTTGTAGATGTGGTCAACGCCGTACTTTTCAAGCATATCTATCTGACGTTCAAGATTCTGCTGTTCTGTGGAAACTCTAGCATATCCGAACACGAAGTTGCGCATTACCATTCACCTCCGCAATAGGCGTATTCGCAAAGGATCTCCTCGATAGCAGTTTCCACACCCTCAGGAATGTAGAGAAGATTCTCAACATCATCGACGGTGTAGCCGTATTCCAACAGCAAGTCGATGTCTTTCTCGGACACTCCGATGTAGCTTGCGAACTGCTTTAATTCCTTGACAGCGGCGCTCTCGAACCATTCGGCATAGTCCTCAGGCTCGGCATGAGTCCACCAGTAGGGGCGGTAGCTGTAATAGTAGTCGAGGGCATCCAGTTTGGCAGTGTTGAACTTTGCGGAAGTTAGCTCGCCACTGGGAGAGATACAGATTATGTCGCCACATTTCGCGTCAATCTCGGTGTAGAACTTCGTCACAAGTCCGAGCGTTATCAGAGCACAGTCGAGTATAGCGGCAGTGCTTGCGTAGATGTAGAAGCCCTCTCGTTCGAAGTGATACAGAGCTAATGGGTTATCACCTTTTATGAAATACATATTGCGAGCCATGTCCAACACCGTAATAGTAAAAGAACCCTCGAGCTGTTCCGCCATTTCTGCAATGGTTGTGAAATCGAGGGTGTCTTTCTGCTCCAGCAACTGAACTGCGATGTAGCTGTCCGTAGCTATCTTAGTCGCAGGGAGTTTGAGGTCTTTGCGAAGCTTGGTGTCGTTGTGAAGTACGCCGTTATGTGCTAGAGCAAAGTCTGTCATACCGCAACGACCGGAAAACGGATGGTTGTTGTAGTTTTCAAATTTATTGCCCTGAGTTGCCATACGGGTGTGTCCCATGATGGTGTTGCTCCCAAATGGCAGGCGAAGTCTCATCTTATGAGCGGCAAGAGGTCGCTTGAATACTGATAGCTTGCCGTCGTGGATATATGCAAATCCAGTAGCATCAGTGCCTCTGACCTCACACTCCTTTGATAGCACCTTTAAGACTTTTTCGCGTTGGTGCTTGGTAAAGTAATTCCTATAATCAATCAAACCGAATATTGCACACATATTTAATCATCCTCCATAAAGTCGATTGGGTCGTTGACGTAGAGCTGGCGTTCTTTGAGGTATGCAATAAGCTCCTTATGCTTTGTAGCATCGAGCGTCTTTACAAATGTCGTCCAGCTGACGTTTGCAATTTCCTTATCAGTGAGATACAGAGCCAAATCACACACCTTGTCTACCAATTCAAGAGTAGCTATGATGGTGTTTGCTTTGAGCGTGCCGCGGAACATTCTGAATTCGATAGTGCTCCAATTTGCAATATTGACACATGCGTATCTACCATTACCGCCTTTCTTGGCGTTCTCCATGATTTCTTTAGGGTCGTGCTTGTAGCCGTAACGAGCCGCCCATTTATTCATAGCGTATTCTGTGCGGCGGCTGAATTTAAGAAGTTCAGCCCAGTGATGCTCCACGAAATAAAGTACCCGAGAGATAGCTTCGTCCTGCTCCTCTCTGGCCTCGCCAAATGCGGTGCGGTTCACATGAATGTGCAAGCCGCAGGTGGTTGTTTTGTGGCTCTTGTAGCGAAGATGAATTGCTTTGCCACAGAGCCGCTCCCACGGCATATCCGACCTATGGTAATCAAGAGTCATAGGGTGAGTTACTATCTCCATACCGTCATTCAGACTTCCGTCTGATTTGATGTAGATATGCTCATTAAGCACATTTGCAAGGTCGATGAGAGCCTGCGCATTATCTCCGATCTTGCCACCTTCATCAATTTCAAGCTCCACGCCGAAATAGCGTGAGCCTTCACCGAAAAACTCGGGATCAGGTTTATAGCTGTAGTCGCGGATAGGACCGCTGTTGCGATGGCTGAAACAGTTATCGCAGTAAGGGCAATCGTCATCGTCGTAGTAATTGGCGTAATCCTGATGGATTATCCTGCCGCAGTCCTCGCAGGATGTGTAGTGGTTGTCGTAGCAGCGATCACACAGCGGCATACTCATAGTGCCTGCGTTGTCGTCGCTCCAGATACGCTCGCCACAATAGGAGCAGACAATGGTTGAATCGTCAAGACAGTCCGAGCAAAGATATTCGTCCTCAAAATAGTGAGCAGAATCGCTTGTGAGTTCGCATCCGCAGCGGTCGCAGAAAATGATATCGTTTTGCATTGTATTGTCCTCCTAAAATCAGTATTCTTCAGCAAAGAGCATGGTTGAGTGGGTCTCGTCATCGATGACGAATATCTTGCCTGTGATGGGTGTGGTGCTTGGAAACAGATGTTCCGATGAGTATTCAGGACATTCCTGCTCGTGCAGGATCTTCTGATGTCCGTTCTCGACAGAGAGTGTGAACACCTGAAGATAGTCCTGCTCTTCGACCTCCATAGTCTGGATAAGCTCCCATAAGATAACCTGTGTCATGATTGGGAGCCGCTCTGAGATGTCCTTGGTACAGTAGTGCTGATTGTTGAATTTTTGTGCCATGATTTCCTCCTTGAAACAGAAAAATCCCCTGAGCAATTACGCTCAGGGGAACGTTCTATGATCCGATAATTAATCGGGTAGCTTATATAGCTACATGGAGATAATATATAAGTCAACGAAAGAAAACTATCATATTATGACTATAATGTATACCAAAGATTCTGAATTTTTCATTCTAATATATGCAATGTATGTGTTTTATTCTGTCTTGGCGATAATTCAAAAGTTAATCAACAATCAATATATAAACACAATATATTTATGAAATCAGCAGAATAATATCATTATACCTTGAAAAAAAGATAAATCCATTGTATAATTATTATAGTTGGCAAAATTGTTTTTAAGTCATAAGTCAACGCGAATGCTTGTGAAATAGTCCATCAGAATGGTGTAAAGCATTATGTTGACAGAAGATTATACAGTGATGGATGGTTATTTTATGGTCAAAGATGACTGATATGTTTTGAGCTATCATATTCATAACCATCATACTATTAAGATAATATGTACATCAACATTCGCTTCGATACATTCAGCAAAAGCAAATTCAGCTTTGATAATATCTATCAGATTGACGAACAACAGTTTTCGAAGTAAAATGAGCAGATAAGGTTTGTGAGATAATATGAGTAATTTGAAAACATCACCAAAGAGAAAAAAGAATAATGTTATGTTTGGTCAAAGTATGTGGTATAACTATTACGCTGGATATTCAGATGAATTTGTATATAAATATTTAAATAAATTCGCCACACAATTTGATTGTCCCAAAATACTGGATCCTTGGACAGGTTCAGGCACTACCAATTTAGTTGCTAATTATTTAGGGTATGAAAACTTTGGTTTTGATATTAATCCAGCAATGGTTATTATATCGAAAGCCAAGCAATACAATGTCAATTTAGTAAATAGAGAATTTTTATCAACTGTTTTGAATTCAAACAATTTAAAACAAGATATTTTTATTACGATAGAGCAAGATTACCTGTTAACATGGTTTGATGAAGAATCTGTAAAATTAATCAGAAGCTTTGAATACTTGATTCAGATTGAAGTGCTAAGATTTAAAGATGCCATTCCTATCAATTTGATGGACATTAACACACTTACGTGTGATATTTGTTTCTACTATATGGCATTGTTCCACACTGTTAAATCCTTTACATCAAATATAATGTGTTCAAATCCAACTTGGATTAAAACCCAAAACATACAAAATAAAATTAAAATTACCGAAAATGAATTACTTGATGAATTCTTTAGGTATATATTAAATGCAAAAAATAATTTTACTGAAATAAAGGAAAGCAAATCACATATCATTCTTTCTGATTCCAAAGCAATAGATATACCTAAAAATCAGATTAACGTTGTCATTACATCTCCACCATATTGTACACGAATTGATTATGCTATTTCCACTGTAATAGAATTAGCGATAATTGGTTTTTCTGAGCATGCAATAAATGAATTGAGAAAAACAATGCTTGGAACTCCTAAAATAACTTATAATTATTTAGAGGCAGAGAATTTCATTATGAATTCAACCACCGCTAATAAAGTTCTAGAAAAAATAAAACATCATAATAGCAAAGCAGCAAAAACTTACTATTATAAGACTTATTTCCAATATTTTTACGGAATGCAACTTTCAATCGAACAAATTGACAAAGTAGTAGAACCAAATGGCATTGTAATTTTTGTTGTCCAAGATTCTTATTTTAAAAATATAAATGTCAATCTGTCAAAATGTGTTACAGAAATGTTTATGCATTTGGGATATAGATCTATTGATAAGCAATCATATCTTGTATCTAACAATATGAGGTATATAAATTCAAATAGTAGGAAATACAAAGGAACAACCAAAACTCGAGAAAGAATAATTGTTTTACGAAAGGCGGATAAATATGAATAATATTCAAAGCACTATCGACAACCAAATCAAGGAATTAAAAATCACTTCATTGGATATCTCTTTTAATGAACTAGCAGATATGTACAAAGACGGTGAATTGATAATTAACCCAGACTATCAAAGATTATTTAGATGGAATTTGGGTAAGCAGTCTAGATTTATCGAATCTTTGCTTTTAGAAATGCCAATACCCCCAATATATGTAATTGAAATTGAAGATGGTAAATATGAACTTATTGATGGATTGCAAAGGATATCTAGCTACTTATGTTTTAGAGGCGTTTTCAATATTATTGCAACTCCTAAAAAAGAAACAGAAACTGATTATATCGAAGAACTTGTTGAAGATATAGAAAATGATGAGTATACAATAAATAATTTCAAATTAGAAAATTGTGACATTGTTCCTGAATTAAATGGTCTATCATATGACGAACTTCCTACAAACTTAAAGATACGCGCAAAACGTTGCTTTATCAGAATGGAAGTATTACGTAAAGGAATTAATCCAACCTTAAAGTATCATATGTTTAAAAGATTAAACACAGGAGGAGAAAAACTATCACCTCAAGAGATTCGTAATTGTTCAATTCGTCTAATTGACTCCAAATTCATCGATTTTATAAATAGGCTTGCACAAAACATCGACTTCCAAAATACAATTAGCTACATTCATTCTGAAAAGAAAGCAAAGAAATTTGCTGAAGAATTAGTGTTACGTTTCTTTGCTATAAAAAATGATATAAACTCGTTTACACACCACATTGATTCCTTTTTAACAGATTATATGGAAAAGGTTTCATTGAGCGATATTAACTTAGCGCCAATATTTGATTATGAAAATGAAGAAAAAATTTTTAATAAAACGTTTAATTATCTAAATCTTGCGTGCGGAAATAAGGTTTTTTCCGCATACAAGAAAAATTCGCAAAACTTATCAGGGTTTAATGTGTATCAATTCGAAGCAATTACTTATGGTGTTCAAACTGTATTAGAAAAATTGGACTCAGGTGAAATGACAATTGAAATCCTAAAAGAAAAGCTTGATAATGCCAAAAAAGATGAAAGCTTTAAAGCATCAACGACGGGTGGTGGCAAGAACTCTTCTGGTGTCATGAGTACAAGATGTAATTTTATAATTCAAACATTAGGTGAGTAATGATGATTATTAATTTTGAAAAGTTGTTACAAGACCTTGAAAATGAAATTGAATACGAATACTCGAGTCGAATCGAAGAATTATGTAAATGCGAAAACTGTATAGGACTAGCAACCCATGATGATGAAGAAAAGAAAATATACAGGAAAATGCTTATTGTAATGATGTATTCTTATTTTGAAGGTTTTTGTAAAAAAGCGTTGACAATATATGCTGACTATATTAGCAGATTGAATTTGAAGACAAATGAAGTCACTTTAGGATTAGCAGCTTCTTCCTTAGAGAAAGAATTCAATTTACTTGAGGATACAAATTACCATCCTATTGAATTGCATGGTGAATTAATAGATAAAGATTCGCGGCTCCATCGATATTCTAGACGAAAAGAATTTATGGGTGCCTATTCTAATCTAATTATCAAAAAGGTTAAAATACCCGAAAATGCAGTTAACACAGAATCAAATCTAAAATCCTATGTATTAAAAGCTCTTCTTTATAAGTTCGATATTGACTACACTGCCGTCGATCCATATCAACACACTATAAATGAATTACTTGGTAAGCGAAATTCTATTGCGCATGGCGATACGGTAAGAGGCGTTGAGCTTGTGGACTATGAAGATTATAAAAGTAAAACATTACATTTAATGGAAGCGATAAAAAATATTGTCATCAACTCGTTTAGGAATAAAGCATTCTTAAAAGTCGTATAATTATCTAGCAAAACACCGAAGCCTACGAAAGCTTATGTTATAAAGGACAAAGGTCGCTAGCGATAGCGGGCGCGAGTCATCTCGACCAAATAAAAAAGGACGCTTTTTCAGCGTCCTTTTTTATTTGTCTGTGGCAGCGCAATTCCTTTGGAGCGTTACAAAGACGCACTTTTTTATTGTGTTACAAAATCCCCCGACTCCTTAATGAGTGATATGCACCCCAAAAGTCAGACACTTTTGGAGGTGCATATCAATGCCACAGTGCGGTTTTCTTATTCAGTTCATACTGTTACGCTTATGATATTGGATGCATTGCTCCATACACCGTTTACCTTCACATAAACAGCATAGTAATACTTGCCTGCTGTTACTTCCGTGTCGGTGTACGATGCATCGGTGATATCCTTGTAGTTCACCCAGCCGCTGCCGTCGTTTCTGCGGATGCGGTAAAGCTCTGCACCTGTTACCTCATCCCACTCAATAAGGATAGCATCGCCGTCAGCCGTTACAGTTACATTCTCAGCAGCTGCGGGCTTAACAACAACAGATACGATATCGGACGCCTTGCTCCATACACCGTTTACCTTCACATAAACAGCATAGTAATACTTGCCTGCTGTTACATCTGTATCGGTATACGATGTATCGGTGAGATCCTGATAATTCACCCAGCCGCTGCCGTCGTTTCTGCGGATGCGGTAAAGGTCTGCACCTGTTACCTCATCCCACTCGACAAGCACGCCGCTGCCGACTGCTGTGGCAGTAATATTCTCAGCTGCTGCAGGTGCAACGGACACCGATACGATGTTGGATGCCTCACTCCATATTCCGTTTGCCTGAGCATATACCGAATAACGATACTTAGTACCTACTGCCACATCCGTGTCGATGTAAGAAGTCTCGGTGACGTCTGCGTAATTCACCCAACCTGTTCCGTCGTTTCTGCGGATGCGGTACAGATCAGCGCCTGTGTCGTACCACTCCAGTGTGATCTCGTCGCCTACTGCCGCTTCGAGATAAACTATCTCAACAGGAATAGCTACCGTTACGATATTGGATGCCTCGCTCCACTTGCCGTCTGTCTTTACATAGACAGCATAGCGGTAACTCCTGCCCTGCTCCACATCGTAATCGTCGAAGTAAGGATACTCGGTATCCTCGTAATTTACCCAGCCTGTGCCGTCGTTTCTGCGCACACGATATACTTCTGCACCCGCGTACTCTGTCCACTCGAGATATACTCTATCCTCGATGTAATCAGCACATGTGACAGTAACAATGCCTGCGGGAACTGCAGTTACGATATCCGAAGCCTTGCTCCACTCGCCGTCCACACGAGCATATACGGCGTACTTGTAAGAAGTGCCGTTCTCAACATCAGTGTCGGTGTAGGATGTATTGGTGATATCAGCGTAATTCACCCAGCCTGTGCCGTCGTTTCTGCGTACACGATACAGATCTGCGCCTTCAACCTCGTCCCATTTGAGAGCTATCTCGCCGTCGCCGATGGTTGCTTCCACATTATCGGGTATGTTACCGCTGGGAAGTGTGGGGAAGTAGATATACACATAAAGATCGCCGTCAAACTCAACCTCAAAATCCTCTGTGGGCGCAGTTACGCTCACCGTATCGGCAAACTTGTGATTGCCGTCTGTCCAGATACAGAAACATGCACGATATGTATTGCCATACTCGCCATCGTTATCATTTACATTACTATTGCCGTCATCAAACCATACCAACTCATAATACATTCCCTCGGGAGTTACAACAGGCTCCATATCAAGAGCAACCTCAGGCTGAGGTGCGTCGATCTCGATAGTCACGCTGTCAATAACAGCCTTTGCAACGGTTATAGTGCAGGATTCTGTGGTATCGCAGAAAAAGTCACTGTCAGTGCCGTCCAGTTCGACTGTTATGGTCTGCTCGCCTGATGCTATGATCTCGGGATACACTGTCCTCATCTCTGCCTCTGCGCAATCGTAGATGGAGAAATATTCAGTGATGCCTGCGTCGCCATATACAAGTCTGAATTTGCTTTCGCCGAGTGCATAGCTGTCAACTGCAGGAGTAAACTCCTCCATGCCATCGAACTTCACAAGTGCGCTGATGATGAAATACAGATCCTCGCCGTAAACATGCACATCCTTGCTCTCATCATATTCAATGCTGAGCTTTGTTTCGTAGGAAACGGAAGGAGCGCTGTCCTCGCCGAATGCCTTAAGATAAGGATAGTATGCGATGCCGTTTTCCTTGTCGTTATCGGACTTTGCCCAGATATCTGCGTCTAAGTCCAGCGTTGTGAGAGCATTGCCCGCTGTCATATCCAGTGTGGAAAGTCCCTTAACGCCATCAGTGCTGTCCTCATCGGTGTAGATATCCTTGTTGTAGTAGCAGTTGGTGATAGTGCCGCCATTCGTGCCGCACACGCCGCCCTTGACGGTATATGTGCCTGTAAGAGTTACATCGCTCATGCAGTAGCTGTTGCTCAGAGAACCCATATTATAGCCAACGATACCGCCTGCATAATTGCCCGAGCCTGTAACGCTGCCAATTGCGAAGCAGTTGTCAACGATGCCACTGGCTTCATTATGTCCAACAATGCCGCCCGGCTGTGATTGTGCGCTTACATCACCCTTGAAATAGCAGCCGCTGACAGTGCCGCTGTTTATGCCAGCGATTCCGCCGACATAATCTGATCCCGTTACTGTTCCCTCGACGCCAAGATCCATTATAAGTCCTGAATTCGTATTGAACAATCCGTAAGCGGCGCTGTTCACATTGCTGATAACATGACCGTTGCCGCTGAACTTACCCGTAAAACCTAACGATGAATTAATATAAAGATGTTCTTCACCGTCAAGCTCGATATCGTTCATCAGAACGTAGTTTCCGTC
>JAZSEG010000036.1:0-4774 GCA_045531575.1 Oscillospiraceae bacterium
TCCGAGCATGAGATCCACTACTACCGCCAGAAGACCGCCGCTTCCTTTATCAGCGAGGCGGATATCGACGCTCTCGACCTTTCGGATATCCGTGCGGTGCATATAACAGGAATCTTCCCCACCATTTCCGATACCGCAGAAAAGGCGTGCCGCAGGCTCATCCAGCGTGCGAATGAGCAGCACATCACCGTGGTGTTCGACCCCGACCTGCGTGGCAACCTCTGGACATCGGACAAGCATGCGCTGGAGCTTATAAACGAGTTCGCAGCAAAGGCAGATATCTTCCTGCCTAACCTGAACGAGGCAGGCAAGCTGTGCGGTCTCACCGAGCCGAATGATATCGCAGACCACTACCTCGCAATGGGCGCTAAAAAGGTCGTAATCACCATGGGCAAGCAGGGCGCTTTCTACAAGAGCGCCATGGAGAGCGGCATCGTGCCGACTTTCCGTGCGGACGAGGTGGTGAACACTCTCGGCGCAGGCGACGCTTTCGCTGCAGGTCTCATCAGCGGAATCTGCGATGAACTGCCCCTCGGCGAGGCGGTCATCCGTGCAAACGCCGTAGGCTGCATCCAGATACAGAACGACAGCGACAACTCGGGTCTGCCCACCATGGCTCAGCTGAGAGAATATATGCTCGACCACCGCTTTGTTGTTGAGCACTGTAATGAATTCTGATACCAATAACGACAATACGGAGAAATTATGCCCACCCTTTACGCCACTGACCTTGACGGCACGCTGCTGCGCTCGGATATGAGCATTTCGGACGAAAGCGCCGAGGCTCTCAACAGGCTTATCGAAGGCGGCGTGCTGTTCACCTTTGCAACGGCACGCTCCTTTTCAAGCGCTGCGCCGCTGCTGAAAAAACTTCATCTCTCCTGCCCCGCTGTTACCTTCAACGGGGTATTTGTCATTGACCCCAAAACGGGTGAGCATATCATTGAGAACATCTTCACGCCGAAAAGCCTTTATATCGCACGGGAATATTTCGTTTCAAACGGCATGGCGCCGCTTGTCTATTCCTATATCGACGGCAGAGAGCGGGTATCGTTCCTGAGGGACAGGCTCGACGAGGTGCGTGGCTATGTGGAGCCTCGCATCAAGGACAAGCGCCTGCGCCCCGTAAGCGATTACAGCGAGCTTTTCGAGGGCAGAGTGTTCTATTTCACGCTGCTTGACCCGAAGCAGGATATCGCAGAGATGTACGAGGTATTCAGCAGAGAGAACGGCTTTTCCACAAGCATGATGCACGACACCTACAACAAGGCTCAGATTTGGTTTGAGATATTCAGCAGGAACGCTTCAAAGGCGGCAGCGATATTGCAGGTACTGGAGCTTACCCGTGCGGACAGGCTTGTGTGCTTCGGGGACAACAACAACGATATCTCCATGATAACCGCCGCCGATACGGGCGTGGCGGTCGCAAATGCCTGCGAGGAGCTGAAAAGCGCCGCCGATATAGTCATCGGCAGCAACGACAAGGGCGCTGTGGCGGAATTCATCCGCAGCCGTGAGCAGCCGAGCGAGGATATCGACCGCTTTTCCCATGCGCTGAGCAATGCCATGACAAGGATAAGGGGCATGCACGGCTCTGTCGGCACGCAGAATGAAAAGCTCATCCATGCGGTGCTGAAGAATTACTACGCCCCCTACTCCGACGAGCAGGAGATAAAGATAGGCAGATATTTCGCTGACGCCGTAAGCGAGGAGGGCATCTTCGAGATACAGACTAAGGCGCTCTACCGCCTTAAAGATAAGCTGCAGGACTTCACCGCCGCTGCTTTCGTGACGGTGGTGCACCCCGTGGAGTACGAGACCCGCACGGTCTACATAAACACCGATTCGGGCGAGATAGTGAAGGAGACTCCCTTCCGCAAGAAAGACCCGAAAGTGAAGATATTCGAGGAGCTGTATTCCATCCGCAGCTTTCTCGGCCATGAGAAGGTGCGCTTCATCCTTGCAAGGCTCAGGGTGGAGAAGCGTGTATATTTCAGCGGTGATAAGCTGCCCGAGCTGCGAGACCGCCGTGTAAGGCAGAAGCTGCACATCGAAAAGGTTCCGCTGAAGCTGCTTTCCGAGACGATACTCCACGGCAGCGAGGATTACCGCATATATCTGCCCGAGGGTCTCCCTGAGGAGTTCACCAAAAAGGAGTTCATGAAGCCGCTGAAGGAGGGCGCAGGCTCTCTCAGGCTCGAGGTGCTGCGTGAGGCAGGACTTATACAGCAGGTGGGCATGAGGGGCAGAAGCTACGTTTATTCCGTGAAGGAGGAGGTAAGGCTTTGACAGAGTTTATCTTAGGCAGGGCGTGCGCCGATGTTTCGGGCAGGCTGAGAAAAAAGCTGCTGCAGGACGTGAGAAACGGCAGCAGAGCGCTCGTCATCGTTCCCGACCAGTATGAGTTCGAGACGGAAAAGGCGCTTTACAGAGCCTTTGCAGCCGAGGGCAGGACGGAGCTTTTCTCCGCAGTTTCCGTGAGAACGTTCGAGAAGCTTGCGGATGAGATAATAGCAAAATACGGCGGCGAAAAGAAGCCTGCAGATGTCATAACCAAAGACATACTTATGTATCGTGCCGTGAGCGAGCTTCGGGACGAGCTTTCCGCATACGCAAAGATTGCTCTCAAACCCGGCTTTGCCGCAAAGATGACAGGCACGGTAACATTGTTCAAGACCTCGGGAATATCCGCAGCAGGCTTTGAAAAGACGATCGACGCAGTGCGGGAGGATTTCCGTGACAGCTGCCCTGCCCTGTTCGCAAAGCTTACAGATATAAGCCGCATCTACACCGCATACGATGCGATACTTTCCGCATCCTATTCCGACAGGCTGGACTGCACGCTGACGGCGGCGCAGCTTTCCGTGCAGCACGGCTGCTTTAAGGGCGAGCATATCTATGTGGACGGCTTCAGCGATTTTTCAAGAAGTCAGCTGGAGTTCCTTTTCAGCATGACGGATCTCGCAGAGGACATCACCTTTGCCTTTACAACGGACAACTCCGACGGCTGCCGTGATATCTTCACCACCGTGAACGACACCGTTTCCCTGCTGCGGCAGCACTCGCTGGACGCGGATAAGGAGACCGTGGGTGCGGATTCCGTCATCACCGAGAACGAGCGCTTCACTGCGCCTGCGCTTGCCGCACTTTCCGAGGGCATCTTCGCCGCAGAAAAGGCGAAATGCTCCGCAGAGGGCGTGCGGCTTATCCGCGCGGATGACCCCTACGCAGAGGCAGACTTCATCGCCGCCGAGATACGCCGCCTTACCACCGAGGAAAACCTGCGCTACAGCGATATAGCAGTACTCTGCGCCGCACCTGCGGATTACAGAACGCCCATGGAGAGCGCTTTCGACAAATACGGCGTGCCGATATTCTGCGATATCCCCGAAAGCATCCTGCACAAGCCGCTTGTGAACCTCGTGCTTTCGCTGCTGAACCTGCTGAAAAGCTTCACGGCGGAGAACGTGCTGAGCTACTTCAAGACGGGATTTCTGCAGAAGAGCAGCGGCAAGCCGCTCACCATGCGTGATGTGAACGACTTCGAGGACTATATCTATACATGGGACTTAAAGGGCAAGGATCTCACCGAGCCTTTCCCCGAGATGAACGGAAAAACTCCCCGTGCAGAGGAGATAAGGGCGGACATCATCCCCCCGATACTGGCGCTGAAAGAGCGCCTTAAAGACCGCACAGGCAGCGAGATAACGCAGGAGATATGCGATTTCCTGTTCGATACCGTGGGCATACAGCGTGCCGTTGCCGCCCACTGCAAAAAGGCAGGCAGCGAGCTTCTTTCCGACTCGGACAAGGAGCAGATAAGCGCCTATCAGACCCTGTGGAACACCATGCTTGAGATATTTGAGGGCGTGTATAAGGGACTGGACGGCTACAGGATATCCATCAGCGACTACTGCGACCTTTTCAGGGACATCTGCGCCGCCGCCACCCTCGCAAAGCCGCCCCAGACTCAGGACTGCGTGCTGATGGGCGATATCGCAAGAACAAGGACAGAGGGCGTTAAGGCTGTTTTCATCGTTGGCGCAAGCTACGGAATGTTCCCGAATGAGGACGTGAACAGCGGACTTTTCTCGGAATACGAGACCGAGCTTCTTTCCGAGAGCGTGGTGAAGCTCGGCATGAACAGGCGTGAGCGCCACTGCTACAACCGCTATCTCGCCTACAGGGCGCTTTCCGCCGCCCGTGAGAGGCTGTATATAACCTGCCCCGTGCTGGATATCAGCTGCGGCAAGCTTTCGCCGTCCGATGTGATAACTCAGGTGCAGGAGATGTTCGGCATCGCAATGGAGAGCGCTTCGCTCTTTGGCGAGGACTTCTACTGCCGCAGCATGGCTGCCGCTCAGCAGAGATACGCCGCCGTATCCCGAACGAACAGCGAAAAGCGCTCCACGCTGAAAGCCGCACTGGAGAAAACAGGCGGAAAGTCCCTCACGCAGAAGCTTGACAGGCTGTGCAGCGGACGTGCCGAGGCTTATCGTCACACCCTTGCCCCCGAGACCGCCGAGGCGCTGTTCCGCTCAAAGACCTTTTCCGCAACGAAGCTTGAACGGCTCAACAAGTGCAGGTTTGAATACTTCTGCGCCAACGGTCTGCGCATAAAGGAGCGCAGCAGGCGCACCCTCAGCAGCATGGAGATAGGCAACGCCGTGCATTATGTGCTGCAGAAGATACTGGAGGAATACTGCGACAGGATGGAGGAATTCATCGCCCTCAGCCGTCCGCAGCTTTCCGAGCGCACACGCTGCTGGCTCGA
>JAZSEG010000289.1:0-2654 GCA_045531575.1 Oscillospiraceae bacterium
CGCTAACCCCAGATATCCTCTGATGAGCGAGATCAAGCAGATGTACCTCAATGCTTACTACGGCAAGCAGTTTGAAGAGGCAGAGATGCCCGCAAAGAGCGTTACAGGTAATGCGAAGCCCGATGCAGTCAAGGCTGTATACAACAAGGGCAAGAAGAGCAACAAGGCATAAGAAAGGGGTAACAAAATGAAGCTTGACAGAGTTATAGCAGTAAGAAACAACAAAACTATCTACCGTGACGGCGATGTATGCGTCAAGGTGTTCAATTCCGATTATTCCAAGGCTGATGTGCTTAACGAGGCACTCAACCAGTCCCGTATAGAGCTTACAGGTCTTAATATCCCCAAGATCCTTGAAGTAACCACCATGGACGGCAAGTGGGCTATCGTTTCCGAGTATATCAAGGGCAAGACCCTTGCACAGCTTATGGAGGAAAACCCCGACAAGAAGGTAGAATATCTCACAATGCTGGTAGATATCCAGCTGGAGATACAGTCCAAGACCTGTCCCATGCTCAATAAACTCAAGGACAAAATGAACAGCAAGATCAGTGCCTGTGAGCTTGATGCTACAACAAGATACGATCTCCACACTCGTCTTGACAGTATGCCTAAGCACAACAAGGTGTGCCATGGCGATCTCAACCCCTCCAATATCATCATCGCTGATGATGGAACACCCTATATCCTCGACTGGGCTCATGCAACACAGGGCAACGCTTCCGCAGACGCAGCAAGAACTTATCTTCTGTTCTGGCTGAACGGCGATATCAGCGGTGCGCAGAAGTATCTTGACCTGTTCTGCGAAAAGAGCAACACAGCAAAGCAGTATGTTCAGAAATGGATGCCTATCGTGGCAGCTTCTCAGTCCGTAAAGGGCAACGAGAAGGAGCGCGAGTTCCTGCTCAGCTGGGTAAATGTAGTAGATTACGATTAATAGGAGGATATTACAATGAAAATCACAGTATGTATCGGCAGCTCCTGCCATATCAAAGGCTCCCGCAGCGTTGTTGAGCAGCTGCAGTACCTTATCGCAGAGAACGGTCTTGGCGATAAGGTAGACCTCGGCGGAACATTCTGCATGGGCAAATGTCAGCAGGGTGTATGCGTTACCATCGGCGATGAGTTCTTCTCTGTAACTCCCGAAACAGTAACAGACTTCTTCGAGAACGAGGTAAAGACAAGATTATGATGATAATACAGGTCTGCGTAGGCAGCTCCTGTCACCTGAAAGGCTCTGCGGAAATCGTGGAGCTTTTTCAGAAAGCAATAGAGGAGCATCGCCTTGAGGATGAAGTGGCTCTTGCCGGCAGTTTTTGCATAGGAAAGTGCAACCGTATCGGAGTTACCGTTCAGATCGACGATGATATCCATACAGGTGTCACCCGTGAGAGCTTTAAAGAGTTTTTCGGCGAAAATGTGCTTAAGCGGTTAGGCCGTGAAGGGAAATAACAGTTATGGCAAATTGTCTTACATTAAAGAAATCCAACTGTAAAAATTGTTACAAGTGTATCAGGCACTGTCCCGTAAAGGCGATCCGCTTTTCGGGCAATCAGGCGCATATCATAGGAAATGAATGTATACTCTGCGGTCAGTGTTTTGTAGTCTGTCCGCAGAATGCAAAGGAGATAACAAGCGAGGTAGAAAAAGTCAAGGTGCTGCTTCAGGGTGGTACTCCTGTTATCGTCAGCCTTGCACCGTCCTTTGCTGCAAACTATGATGGAGTGGGTATAGCATCAATGCGTGAAGCTATGCAGAAGCTTGGCTTTTATGATGTTGAAGAAACGGCAATAGGCGCTGCTATCGTAAAGAACGAGTACGAGCGTATGATCAAGGAGGACGACAGGGATATCGTGATATCCTCATGTTGTCACTCCATCAACCTTCTTATACAGAAGTACTATCCCGCAGAGCTTAAATATCTTGCCGATGTAGTTTCTCCCATGCAGGCACACTGTATGGATATCAAGCAGAGATATCCCAACGCAAAGACCGTCTTTATAGGTCCCTGTGTTGCCAAAAAGGACGAAGCAGAGTATTACGGCGAGGCTGTTGACGCTGTTCTGACCTTTGAGGAGCTTACAGAGTGGCTGGAATCCGAACGCATACAGCTTAAAGCGGAGATGGATGTCACCACTGAGAGCCGTACACGCTTTTTCCCCACGACAGGCGGCATATTGAAGTCGATGGAGCAGGAAACAGGCTACACCTATATCGCAATTGATAGTATAGAAAACTGTATGGCTGCTCTTGAGGACATAGAAAGCGGAAAGATACACAAGTGCTTTATCGAGATGTCAGCTTGCGTTGGCAGCTGTATCGGTGGTCCCGTTATGGAGAAATATCACCGTGCGCCCATCAAGGACTATATGGCGATAGCAAATTATGCAGGCACAAAGGATTTCGATGTGGTGCAACCCGAGCCTGTAAAACTGAAAAAGAATTTCAGCTTTATTGAACACAGACTTCCCCATCCTACCGAAACAGAGATATGCAGTATTCTGCGTCAGATGGGCAAGGTAAAGCCTGCAGACGAGCTGAATTGCGGTTCCTGCGGATATAACACCTGCCGTGAAAAGGCGATAGCTATATGTCAGGGCAAGGCAGAAGTATCTATGTGTCTGCCGTTCTTAAAGGATAAGGCAGAGAGCTTC
>JAZSEG010000126.1:0-4204 GCA_045531575.1 Oscillospiraceae bacterium
TGTGCTTGTAGCTGAGATAGAACTCCTGGCTGATGCGCTTGCCCGAAAACGGCTCTCTCATGTGTTCGGAAAGATATTGGCACACCATTTCCGCAAAGGATGGCTCGGCTGCTTTGTCCATCTCCGAAAGCGCTATCAGGCTCAGCAGTGAGAACAGCTCGGCATTGAGGCTCCAGCAGCGCAGAGGATCATCCGAATTGAAGTGGCGTATCAGCTCCTCAATGTCACGCTCCGTCGAGGTGCCTGCAAGATCGGTCAGGTGCTTCGGCAGTGCAAGCGAGCTTTCGAGCGTGGTGTACTGCGGAATGGGCGTGCTGTCAGGCTGAAAGGCAGGGAGTTCTGTCTGCGGGCAGGTGAAGTGGGCGAAATACCACTTCGTACCTCGGGGGATGAGGTGCTTTCCGTAATGCCGAACGCCGCTTTTAAGAAACAGCAGCTCGCCTGCTTTCACTTCGTAATCGGTATCATCTTCCGTAACATAGATGACCCCCTCCGTCACATATATCATAACGTGGAAATCTGCGGTGCGGTCTGCGTGATAGAAAGGCTCTGCTGCCACAAGATGATCGCAGCCGCACAGTATCGGCATCACAGAGCTTGATAAAATTATCTCGTTCAAGAAAATCCTCCATATAATTCGGAATATTATCCATTTATTTCAGTTTGTAATAAGATTATAATACATATAAAGGTTGTTGTCAAGAAAGGAATCATGATTATGAAAACACACAGGCAGATAGATTCGGGCAGATACATTTCAGGCGGCTTCATCAACCGTTGGCAGAGACTCATCAAGGACACCGTGATCCCCTATCAGTATGATGTTCTGAACGACAGGGCAGAGGGTGCGGAAAAGAGCCATGTGGTGCAGAACTTCATCAATGCAGCAAAGGCGCTGCGTGGTGAGGATGTGGGCGACGGCTTTTACGGCATGGTGTTTCAGGACAGCGACGCCGCAAAGTGGCTGGAGGCTGCGGCTTTCTCGCTGATATCCTACCCCGACAAGGAGCTTGAAAAGACCGCTGATGAGCTTATCGACATCATTGCTGACGCTCAGGACGAGGACGGCTATCTCAACACCTATTTCACCATAAAGGACAGGGAAAAGCGCTGGACGAACCTGCTGGAGGGTCACGAGCTTTATTGCTCGGGCCACATGATGGAGGCTGCCTGCGCATATTATGAAGCCACAGGCAAGGACAAGCTGCTGAGGGTCATGGAGAGGAATGCGGAGCATATCTACGATATCTTCATAACTCAGGGCAGAGAGGGCTACCCCGGCCATCCCGAGGTGGAGCTTGCACTTATGAAGATGTATCGCCTGACGGGCAACAGGCACTGTCTGGAGCTTGCGGAGCATTTCGTCAACAATCGTGGCGTGGATACCGAGTTCTATAAGCGTGAAAAGGCTGCTCGTGACTGGACGGTCTGGGGCAACAACGCCGAGGATAACTATTATCAGCAGAGCTTTGCGCCTCTGAAGCAGCAGAATGACGCTGTAGGTCATGCGGTGCGTGCGGTTTATCTCTACACAGGCGCTGCGGATGTGGCTTCCGAGAACGGCGATGCGGAGCTGATGGCTGCCTGCCGCAGGCTGTGGGAGAGCATCACAAGAAAGCGTATGTACATCACAGGCGGCATAGGCTCCTCCCTTAACGGCGAGGCGTTCACCGTGGACTATGACCTTCCCAACGATACCGCCTACAACGAGACCTGCGCTTCCATCGGACTGATGTTCTTTGCTTCCCGCATGTTGGAATCTGACGTGGACAGCGAATATGCGGACGTGATGGAGCGTGCATTCTACAACACCGTGCTTGCGGGAGTTCAGCTTGACGGCACGAAGTTCTTCTACTGCAATCCGCTGGAGATAATCCCCGGTATTTCGGCGTGTGCATCCACCCACTGGCACACGAAAACTCAGCGCCCCGGCTGGCATGCCTGTGCGTGCTGTCCTCCCAATGCGGCGAGACTCATCTCCTCCATCGGCAAGTATGCCTACGGCGAGAATTCCGATACCTGCTTCTGCCACCTGTATGCGGATGGCGAGGTGTCCTTTGCAAACGGTGTGAAGCTTATCTGCAGGACAGAGTATCCCTACGGCTTCACAGTGAACTATCGTGTGGCAGAGGGCAGCGGACGAATGGCGGTGCGCATTCCTGCATGGAGCGGGGAGTATTCCCTCACGAAGAACGGCGCTGCTATTGACACGGCGCCTGAAAAGGGTTATGTTTATGTGGATATCACGGCAGGTGATGAGCTTGCGCTCACACTGGATGATACTCCGAGATATGTTTACGCCAGCACAAAGGTGCCTGAGCTTACAGGCTGCACCGCCATCACAAGAGGTCCGCTTGTTTACTGCTTCGAGGGCGTGGACAACGGCGATATCCTGCCGCTTTCCCTGAAGCGTGGCGGAAAGCTTACCGTATCGGATGACCGCAACGAGGCTCTTGACGGCGCATTCACCATCACCGCAGAGGCTTACAGAAGCGAGGATAACGGCAGCCTTTACAGCTTTGCTCCGCTTAATGATACTCCCTGCGAGGCTGTGGCAATCCCGTACTACACATGGGGCAACCGTGGCGAGAATCAGATGCGTGTGTGGATGACAGAGGTGCGCTGAGATGGATATAATTCGTATAACAGATTTTTCGGCTGCCGAGCTTGATATCTTTGCACGTCTTTCTGAGCCGCAGCTGCTGCATTATTACGAGCCTGCGGAGGGCGTTTTCATAGCGGAGAGCAGCGGTGTTATAGGTCTTGCACTGGACGCAGGCTACGAGCCGATAGCTATGCTCATCGAGGATAAACAGCTGGACAGCGAGCCTCTTATCGCAAGGCTCGGGGATGTGCCGGTATACACCGCACCCTTCGATGTGCTGACGCAGCTCACAGGCTTCAAGCTGACAAGGGGAGCGCTGTGCGCCATGCGCAGAAAGAAGCTTCCGTCCGCTGCTGAGATATGCAGCGGCGCAAGGCGCATTGCAGTGCTGGAGGATGTGGTGAATCCCACCAATGTCGGAGCGATCATCCGTTCTGCCGCCGCACTGAATGTGGACGCAGTGCTGCTGACAAAACCCTGCTCCGATCCGCTTTACAGGCGTGCGGCGAGAGTCAGCATGGGAACGGTGTTCCAGATACCCTGGACGTATTTTGCGCAGGAGGATTATCTCATCGAACTGAAGCAGCTTGGCTTTGCCACCGCAGCAATGGCGCTCACCGACCGCTCGGTCAGCATCGATCATCCCGATCCTGCGGCAGAGCCGAAGCTTGCTATACTCCTCGGCACAGAGGGCACAGGACTTTCGGAAAGCACCATCGCCGCTGCCGACTACACCGTAAAGATACCCATGACCCACGGCGTAGATTCCCTCAACGTTGCGGCGGCAAGTGCAGTGGCATTCTGGCAGCTGTGCAAGGCGTGAACGCCTTAGTAAAGCGATCATAGCGAGATATCCACAACCTCCCTTCGGGGAGGTTTAAGCTTGTCGAAAAGCTATGTTTTCGCCCGCAAAGCGGGCATTTTGATAACTTTTTTGACCGAATTCACTTCGGTCAAAAAACACTTCTATCCGCACACCTGTGCGAGTTGGCGCAGGCTTGCAAAGCAAGCGGCGCCGGCGAGTGCGGGCAGTGCGGATGTTTCGGCGGAAAAGTCCCAACGGGACTTTTTCGACGGTCTCATACCTCCCTTCGGGGAGGTTTTTTTATGCTCTTTTTACGTTTGCAGTTTTTTGCAGTTGCGGATAGATTATCATCATGTCAGCGGGGAAAGGCTCCGCCGGAGAGGATTCTCCGTAACTGATAAAGGAGGAAAGGATTTGGGTTTCAGAAATTGGCTGCTCGGCAGGAATGCCGAGAAATGCAGTCCCATGCTTTCGGCTGCGTATGCGGATATCACCCGCTGGGAGGATATCTACAACGGCGGCGGCGAGTGGCGCTACACCCGAAAGGGCGGTCTTAACGGCGGCAGCAGAAGAGTGGCTTCGCTGGGCGCTGCAAAGGCGCTTTGCGGCGAGCTTGCAAGACTCTGCTTCACCGAGGGTACCGAGATATGCAGCGCTGACCCCGAAACGGAGAAGTTTCTGCGTGATGTGCTGAGGGAGAACAGATTCTACGAGCGCTTTCCCGAGTTTCTCGAGAAGATGTTCGCACTCGGCGGCGGTGCGGTGAAGGTGTACTGGAACAACGGCGTGAAGCT
>JAZSEG010000261.1:0-13082 GCA_045531575.1 Oscillospiraceae bacterium
GTTCTTGCTGTCGCACTCTGCGGCGTAGGAATGCACGAAATACACATACTCCCCTTCCCCGCACTTAGCGAGCAGCGGGCATTCTTCGTTCTTTTCAAGCTCGTTCCAGCCGATGTGCGGAATGGCGAGGTTTCCCTCAGGCTCCATCAGCTTTACGCAGCCCTTGATAAGTCCCAGGCCATCCGTTTCGCCAAACTCGTATCCCTTTTCAAACAGCATCTGCATACCGAGGCAGATACCGAGAAGCGGCTTTTTCTTCACCTCTTCACGGATGACTTCAACGAGACCGCTCTCATTCAGCATACGCATAGCATCAGCAAATGCTCCGACACCAGGCAAAATGAGCCTGTCTGCAGCACGGAGATCGGCAGGATCCTTGGTTATCTTGTTTTCAAGACCCAGAAAATCCAGCGCATTCTTTACGCTGAACAGATTTCCTGCGCCGTAATCGATAATTGCTATCATAGTTTATCCTTCCTTACGGAAAATTCTATCGTAATTGAGCTTGATATGCTCCATAATGTGACCGATGTTGCCCTCGCCTGCGTACTCTCTCATATCGAAGAAATCATGCGTGAGATCGCTCCAGAAGAGCGGATTCTCGTCGCCTGTGACCTCGACACTGCGAAGCAGCTGACCGACATACACCTCCACATAGCAGGGATCCAGCGGATATGTGAAATCCATAAGATGGGTGAGCGGGATATCCTCACGAAGGATGCCCGTTTCCTCATAAAGCTCACGGTAGGCAGCGTCAAGACCGCTCTCATTCGGCTCTATCTTGCCGCCGACCATGTTTATGAGACCCATGTATGGCTCTTTTATCCGTTTGCACATCAGCATTTTTGTTTTATCGGGGGAAAATACTGCGATAAGGTTGTAGCCTTGCATTACAGTGTTCCCTTTGTGGAGATGACGGAGCCGTCAGAGTTCTTCTTGACAGCAGCCTTCAGCGCATAAGCCAATGCCTTGAACAGCGCTTCGATCTTGTGGTGGTCGTTGCTGCCGTACTCCACACGCAGGTGCAGGGTGATCCCTGCATTGAAAGCAAATGCACGCATGAACTCCTCGGTGAGGCAGGTGTCGAACTCGCCCACCCTCTCATTAGTGAAATCAGCGTTGAACACGAGGAACGGTCTTGCGCTGATATCAAGGGAGCAGAAGCCGAGCGCCTCATCCATGGGAATGAATGCGCTTCCGTAACGCATGATGCCCGACTTATCGCCGAGAGCGTCCTTGAACGCGGTGCCGAGGGCGATACCCACATCCTCTGCGGTGTGGTGACCGTCAACGTACAGATCGCCCTTGCAGGAAAGCTCAAGGCTGAAGCCGCCGTGGATGGCGAGGGCTGTCAGCATGTGGTCGAGGAAGCCGATGCCCGTGTCGATAACAGCCTTAGCGCCGCCGTCGAGGTCAAGCTTTACGGAGATATCTGTCTCCTTTGTTGTGCGTGTGATCTCTGCTGTTCTGTTCATAATACAGCTCCTTAATCTTCTTTTCTTACCTTGATGGAATTAGCGTGTGCTGTCAGCTTCTCACGCTCTGCAATAAGGATGATATCGTCTGCTGCATCGAGCAGAGCGTCCTTTGTGTAGTAGATATAGCTGGAACGCTTTGTGAAGCTCTCCACGCCGAGGGGCGAGAAGAAGCGTGCAGTTCCGCTGGTGGGAAGAACGTGGTTGGGGCCTGCGTAGTAGTCACCGAGAGGCTCGGGAGAATACTGTCCGAGGAACAGGGAGCCTACGTTATCCAGCTTGCCGATGTACTCCATGGGATTAGCTGTTACGACTTCAAGGTGTTCGGGAGCGAGTGCGTTTGCAAGCTCTACTGCGTAGTCCATATCGTCGCATACGATTATCGCACCGTAGTTGTCGATGGAGTAATCGATGATCTCCTTACGGGAGAGCATTGCAGCCTGACGCTCAATCTCTGCCTGTGTCTTTTCTGCAACCTCCATGCTTGTGGTGATGAGGATAGCGGAGGCAAGCTTGTCGTGCTCTGCCTGAGACATGAGATCTGCGGCGAGGTACTTGGGGTTTGCGGTCTCATCAGCAAGAACGAGTATCTCACTGGGGCCTGCGAACATATCGATATCAACAGTGCCATACAGCAGCTTCTTTGCGGTGGCTACGAAGATGTTGCCGGGGCCTACTATCTTGGATACTCTCGGGATCTCCTCTGTGCCGTATGCGAGAGCCGCACAAGCCTGTGCGCCGCCGCAGAGGTATATCTTATCAACGCCGCAGAGTGCAGCCGCAACGAGGATATCCTTGTTTGCGGTGCCGTCCTTCAGCGGAGGTGTAACCATGATAACTTCCTTTACGCCTGCGATCTTTGCAGGGATAGCGTTCATCAGAACGGAGGAGGGATATGCTGCAGTGCCGCCGGGTACATACAGACCTACCTTATCAAGTCCGCGTACACGCTGACCCATGATAACGCCGTTCTCCTCGGTAACGCAGAAGCCCTCACGCTTCTGACGGGTGTGGAATGCGGTGATGTTCTCAACGGCGTTCAGCATTGCCATTACGAACTCGGAATTGGTCTCGTTATACTCAGTCAGAGCGTCCTGAATAGCTTCATCGGGAACTCTGTAGAACTGAGCGTTGGGGCAGTCGAACTTTGCGGTGTAGCTCTTGACAGCTGCGTCGCCGTTTGCCTTTACATCAGCGAGGATGTCCTTTACTATCTTCTCAACATCGGCGTTTACCTCGCCTGCTCTCTTTTCAACCTCGGCGAGAAATTCCTTTTCTGCGCCGTCAGCCTTGATTATCTTTATCATATCACAAATTCTCCTCTATCTGCTTTACTATCTTTGCGATGCGCTCCTGCTTGAGCTTCATGCTTACTGTGTTTACGATAAGTCTTGCGGAGATGGGAGCAACGTCCTCGAATACCTCAAGACCGTTTTCCTTAAGCGTTGTGCCTGTCTCAACGATATCCACGATTCCGTCTGCCAGAGCCACCAGCGGAGCAAGCCCCACACTGCCCTCGATCTTTACGATGTCAACGTCCATGCCCTTTGCTTCAAAATAGCCGCGGGTAACGTTGGGATACTTTGTGGCAACTGTCTTTACGCCGTAGCCGCTGTAGAAATCATCGCCCTTCTTGCCTGCAAGAGCGAACTTGCATCTGCCGAAACCGAGATCGGTGATCTCATAGAACTTTCCGCCGTACTCCATGATGGTGTCCTTGCCGACAACACCGATATCGCACACGCCATGCTCAACGTAAGTGATAACGTCTGCTGCCTTTGCGAGAACTACCTCGATATCCTCACCCGGAATGGTGAGGATAAGGCGTCTGCCCTTGTCACGAAGCTCCGAAACGTCATAGCCGATCTTATCAAGGAGATCGACGGTCTTGTTTTCAAGTCTGCCCTTTGTGAGAGCAATTCTTATCTTCTTATTTTCCATCTGTCTGTCTCCTTATAATGCTCTTTCTGTTACACCTGCGGAAGTCACGATATCCATACGGCTGATTCCGTGAGACTTTGCATACTCCGCTGCCGCTTCCTCGCTATCAAAAACGGAGTTGAATACAGTCTTTCCGCCGTTTATGAGCTTGTTGCAATGCATGAGAGCCTGCACCTCGCAGCCTTCTGCCGCATAAACAAGAACATCCGCGGGAGTTGTAAGGCTTATATCTGCGCCCAGAGACTTCAGCAGCACCTTTGCCGCTGCTTCAACGTTTACAGCAAAACCGACCGCAGGAACATCTCTGCCGAAATCGCCGATGAGATTATCATATCGACCTCCCGAAAGAGCAGGAGAGCCGTAGCCCTCAACATAACCACGGAAGATGATGCCTGTGTAGTAATTCTTCTTATGTACGAGACCGAGGTCTACCTTTATCTCGCTGATACCTGCCTTCTGCAGAGAATCATATGTTTCCTTCAGGGATGCAAGCTTAGCCTTCAGCTCAGCTGTTATCATGTACTTATCTGCAAGAGCGAATACCTCTTCCCCGCCGAAAAGTGTGGGCAGCGCTCTGAGAGCCTCGGCAGCAGCACCGCTGTAAGAAGCGAGCGCATCGCTGAGTGCGGGATAGTTCTTTGTCTCGATAAGAGCCTGAATGGTATCCGCATCATCGCTGTCGATACCGAGCTGCGCAATAAGCAGGCGGAAGATGCTGCTCTCGCCGATCTCAAGGCGGAATTCCTCGCTGCAGGCGGAAAGCGCCTGTACGGCAAGCACGAGAGCCTCGTAATCAGCAGCCTTGCGGTTGCCGCCGAGTATCTCAATACCGCTCTGCGCAAACTCATCGTCTCTGCCGCTGTTCTTGGGATTCACCATGAAGATGCTCTGATTATAGAACAGCTTCAGGGGCAGCGGCTCCTCACGCAGTCTTGTAGCAACAAGACGTGCGATAGGCATCGTGCTGTCGGGACGGAGCACCATCATGCGGTTCTTGCCGTCCACGAGCTTATACATGCTCTCCTGCGGGAAATAGCGTACCTTGCCATTGAACACATCATAGAATTCGAGACCCGGGGTCACAACCTCGGAATAGCCGTAGCCGCTGAATATCTTTCTGAGGCGCTCTTCAATTATGCGCTTCGCTATACATTCGTCAAAGAGCAGATCCCGTGTTCCCTCGGGAGTAAGCAGATCATATCTTTTCAATTTTGTCGTCCTCTCTTGTTCTTTTATATACACTTTAGTGTAGTAGCATGGTAATATGATACCATATTACCATGACATTGTCAAGCAAACTATAATATTTCGTAATATTGCACAGTTTGTTTCAACAAAACACAGCCGCTATTAGAACAGCGACATCTGTGCAGACTGCGGAATATCGGCAAACACGCCCATCTCACTCAGCTTTTCCATTACGGTGCTGTTGAGTCCGCTCTGTTTCTGGATATCATCGATACAGATATAATCACCGTTATCGATGACCTCTTTCAGGCGGTACGCAGCGTTTTCACCGCAGCCCGGGATAGCAAGGAATGGCAGTCTCAGCTTGCCGTCCTCCACAACGTAAGTGGCAGCCTTGGATTTCTTGAAATCTACAGGCAGCACCTGAATGCCACGCAGCATCATTTCATTTACAAGCTGAAGCGCTTCGAAGGTAGCTTTGTCCTTGCCCTCCATCTTGGGAAGTGCCTGAAGCTCCTTCATCTTGTTCTTGACTGCGGAATGTCCCTTCAGGATGCTCTCAACATCAAGGTTTTCGGTGTGCTTCGTGAGCGTTGCCGCATAGAACTCGTGCGGTCTGTATATCTTGAACCAGCAGAGCTTAACAGCAGCTGTAACATACGCCGCAGCATGCGCCTTCGGGAACATGTACTTGATCTTCTTACAGCTCTCCACATACCATTCGGGGACGTTGTTATCCTTGAATGCCTGATATATCTCATCATTGAAAAGCTTCAGTGCGTTACCCTTTCGGGTGATCTCCATTATCTTGAATGCAAGACCAGGCTCAACGCCCTTATGCATCAGGTATACCATGATGTTATCACGGGTACCGATAACCTCGGAAATGGTACAGGTGCCGTTCTTGATAAGATCCTGAGCGTTGCCCAGCCAAACGTCAGTACCATGGGAAAGTCCCGATATCTGCAGCAGGTCGGAGAAGTTCTTCGGCTGTGCATCCTGAAGCATCTGCATAGCAAAGCCCGTGCCGAACTCGGGGATGCCGAAAGTACCGCACTTTGCGCCGAGATCCTCGTCACTGATGCCGAGCGGCTCAACGGAAACGAACAGCTTATAGATCGCAGGATCCGTTGTCGGAACATCGGCTATCTTCATGCCTGTCATATCCTCAAGGTGCTTGTACAGCGTGGGAACATCGTGTCCCAGCTCGTCAAGCTTCAGGATAGTATCATGGAGCGCATGGAAGTCGAAATGCGTCGTTATCATGTCGCTCTCGGTCTTATCTGCGGGGTGCTGAACGGCTGTGAAGTCGTATACCTCGTAATCATTAGGCACAACTACCATGCCGCCCGGGTGCTGGGATGTGGTCCTCTTGACGCCTGTGCAGCCAACGGAAAGTCGCTCCATCTCGGCGTTGTTGAAGGTTATGCCACGCTCTTCGCAGTATTTCTTTACGAAGCCGTAGGCGGTCTTGTCCTGAACAGCGGAGATAGTACCCGCCTTGAACACATGATCCTTACCGAACAGTTCTTCAGTATATCTGTGTACCTTGCCCTGTACTTCGCCTGAGAAGTTAAGGTCGATATCAGGCGCCTTGTCGCCTTTGAAGCCGAGGAACGTTTCGAACGGGATATCATGACCGTCACGGATCATATCAATATCGCAGTGAGGGCAGTTTTTGGGCGGCAGATCAAAGCCTGAGCCGACAGAGCCGTCAGTAACAAACTCGTTCCAGCGGCACTTGGGGCAGCGGTAATGCGGTGCAAGAGGATTAACCTCCGAGATACCTGACATTATCGCAACGAAGGAGGAGCCTACCGAGCCTCTGGAGCCTACCAGATAGCCGTTGTCCTCGGAGTATTTTACAAGCTTCTGAGCGATCATATAAAGCACGGAGAAGCCGTACTTGATGATAGCGTCAAGCTCCTTTGTGAGACGTGCGGAAACTATCTCGGGGATCTCGTCGTTGTAGCCGTACCAGTTCATTGCTCTTGTCCAGCAGAGATCCTGAAGCTCCTGCTCAGCACCTTCAATGGAGGGAGTGTATGTTCCCTTGGGGATGGGGCGGATATCCTCGTCCACCATGTCGGCGATCATGTTGGTATTCCTGACAACCACCTCATACGCCTTTTCCTTGCCGAGATATTCGAATTCTGCAAGCATTTCGTCAGTCGTTCTGAAATACAAAGGTGCCTGATTATCGGCATCCTTGAAGCTCTGACCTGCCTGCAGGATAGTTCTGAATATCGCATCCTCGGGGTTCTTGAAGTGAACGTCACAAGTAGCCACAACGGGCTTGTTCAGCTTTTCGCCGAGACGGACTATCTTCCTGTTAAGCTCACGCAGACCCTCGTCATCCTGCACCATGCCATCACGCACGAGGAATGCATTGTTGCCGATGGGCTGTATCTCCAGATAATCATAGATGGAGGCGATCTCCTCTATCTCTGCCTCTGTCTTGCCATCGAGGATGGCACGGAAAAGCTCGCCAGCTTCACATGCAGAGCCAATGATGAGACCCTCTCTGTGCTTCAGAAGCTCTGAAAGCGGAACTCTCGGCTTTCTGTGGAAATAGTTAAGGTTGGAATAGGAAACGAGCTTATAGAGATTCTTCAGACCCGCCTTGTTCTTTACAAGGATTATCATGTGATAGGTGGGAAGCTTCTTTACATCCACATTGCCGAGGATGCCGTTAAGATCGCCCAGCTTTTCGAGCGTTCTTCCCTTGCCTGCATCAGCGATAAGGCGCTGATAGATAAGGGCGAGCATCTTTGCATCGTCGATTGCACGGTGGTGGTTGAAGTTGCCCAGCTTGTACTCCTTTGCGACCATATCGAGCTTATGCTTCTTCATGTGAGGAAGCGCAGCACGGCACAGCGCAAGGGTATCCACATAGCGGATAGAGTAATCAATACCCTGTCGCTCGCATGCAAGACGGATGAAGCCCGTATCGAAATCAGCATTATGCGCAACGAGCACTGCATTGCCTGCAAAAGCGATGAAATCCTCAAGCGCCTGCTTTTCGGAGGGTGCATCTGCTACCATCTCATCGGTGATGCCTGTTATCTCGACAATGTTCGCAGGGATAGGCTTTTCGGGATTTACGAAGGTCTGGAACTCCTCTACGATCTCCATGTTGCGCAGCTTTACTGCGCCTATCTCTGTGATGCGCTCGGTCTCCTTGCTGAGACCTGTGGTCTCGATATCAAAAATGATGATATCATCATTTACGGAATAATCATTGCAGCCGCTCACAAGCGCACCGCTGTCGTTTACGAAATACGCTTCCATGCCGTAGATGACCTTCATCTCGCCGCCGTCCTTGCGTATCTTTTCAACGGTGTTCATTGCCTCGGGATAAGCCTGCACGTTGCCATGATCGGTTATCGCAACAGCCTTATGTCCCCATGCGAATGCCTGCTTTACAAGATCGCCTGCGGGAGTAAGCGCATCCATATCGGACATGGTGGTATGCATGTGAAGCTCAACACGCTTTTCTTCGGCGTTGTCCTTCTTCTGCTTCAGCTTCAATGAAGCGATGGAGTAGGGTCGTATATTAAGTACCTTTGCAAAGGTATCAAACTCAAACTTACCTGTGAGGATGATCGCCTTGCCCGATTTTATATTGCTCTTTATTGTATCGCTGTTTTCGGAGGGGGTGATTATCTTCAGTATCTGAGAAGATGTCTTATCAGAGAAATATGCGGTATAGATGAAGGTGTTTCCGTCACGGGATGTCTTTTCATCGGTCTTGAACACTTCGCCCCAGACGGTCACCTCGTCGCCCTCGTTGAATGCCTCGGACATGGGCAGCGGCTCTTCGGAAATTCCCTTTCCGTAGAAAAGCTGCGCCTTGCTCTCGAACTTAGGGGACTCAAACGGCAGCAGTATCTCCTTAGCCTCAGCAAGCACGGAAGGACGTCTGCCGCCACCACCGCCGCTGCGCTGACCGCCGTTGCCGCCCTGATATTTGTTCTCATTAGCCGCAGGAGGCGGTGTGAGAGAAATAACAGGCACAGGTGCAGCCAGCTCATCAGCCAGCACCTGCTCGATATCAAGCTCCTCAGTGCCTGTGAATACGATATTTATTGTAAGTCCGAAAAAGCCACGGACGTATTTTTCTATCTTCTTGTCTATCTCCATGCCGAGCAGGATATCCTTGCCGCCACGCTTCAGGGATATCTCGTATGTACTGCCGTCATCGGTGATATCGCATTCATCAAGATATCCGTTCACTGCCGCAAGCTTTGCTTTAAGCAGCGAGATTATCTCGGTGATGTAGTCCGCTGTGAAAAGCGAAGCATGGTACTTCGGGAAAACAGATACCTCGGTGCCCTCCAGAGACTTCGTAAGCTGCTCGCCGAGGGAGAGAAGCTCCTCGGCTGACACAAGCTCGTCCAGCTCCAGATTCATCATCAGGGTGTTCTTAGACTCGGTATATACTATCTTCAGCACTCTGCCGTCGGCAACTGACGGCGATAATGTCAGTGTATCAAAAAGCTCACTGAGTTTTGCAGACATTTAAAACTTCCTTTCGGTCTTCAGTAATTCTATCTCTTTTTTCAGCTCATTCAGAAGCTCGGTTTCTGGGACTTTTCGGAGTATCTCTCCCTTGCGGAAGATGAGACCCTCGCCGTCGCCGCCTGCGATCCCGATATCGGCTTCTCTTGCCTCGCCCGGACCGTTCACGGCACATCCCATTACAGCTACCTTTATATCAAGATCAACGCTGCGGCACAGCTCCTCGACCTGCTGCGCAAGCCCGATGAGGTCTATCTTAGTTCTGCCGCAGGTGGGGCAGGAAACTATCTCCACACCGCCGCCGATGCCGCAGGCTTTGAGGATATCCTTAGCCGCATATATCTCCCTGACAGGGTCGGCAGTAAGCGATACTCGGATGGTATCGCCGATGCCGTCGCACAGCAGCGAGCCTATGCCAACAGCGGATTTCAGCATTCCCATGCGCTCAGTGCCTGCCTCGGTCACACCGAGGTGCAGCGGATAATCAAACCTCTCTGCAAACAGCCTGTAGGCTGCTATCATCAGGCGAACATCAGAGGATTTGATGCTGACAACGATATCGTCAAAATTCAGGTCTTCAAGTATACGGATGTGTCCTGCGGCGCTCTCAACAAGCGCTTCGGCAGTCGGCGAGCCGTATTTCTGCAGCAGCTCCTTTTCCAGCGAGCCGCTGTTCACGCCTATCCTGATGGGTATCCTGCGTTCTTTGCAGGCGTCCACTACTGCCCTCACCTTTTCGGGAGAGCCGATGTTTCCGGGATTAATGCGCACTTTATCAATGCCTGCTTCAACAGCTGCAACAGCAATGCGGTGGTCGAAATGGATATCAGCCACAAGCGGTATCTTCACCGCAGACTTTATTGCAGGGATAAGGCGCACATCCTCAAGCGTGGGGATAGCCGCACGGACTATCTCACAGCCTGCCTCCTCCAGTGCCTTTGCCTGAGCAACACTGCGCTCCACATCGGATGCAGGGGTATTCAGCATGGACTGAATATATATCTTACCGCCGCCGAGCTTAAGTCCTGCGACGTCTACAATCTTCTTACTCAAATCTACCTCCGATTACAGGCGTGCAATATCGTTAAATGTCACTACCAGCATAAGCACCATAAGCAGCGCAAAGCCTATAAAATGTATCATTCCCTCAACTTCGGGCTTCATAGGCTTTCTGCGGATAAGCTCGATCACAAGGAACAGGAATCGACAGCCATCCAATGCAGGGATAGGCAGCAGATTAAACACTCCGACATTTATAGTAATCAACGCTACAATGCTGAAGAACACGGACGGATCGTATTTTGCAACGCTTTCCGCAACCACTCCCACAACACCGACAGGGCCTGAGAGATCGTTGATGCCGTATCTTCCGCGGAGCATATCAAACAGTGTCATTATGATGAGCCTGCCTGTGGAAACGGACTCCTTGAAGCTTTCGCTCACCATGTTGACGAAGTTCTTTTCCATAGGCTGAACGGTGAAATCAAAGTAAATGGAGCTGCTGCCGTCCTCATAAACGGCGGAGGTGAACTCCACATCGTTCAGAACGACTTTTTCACCGTTTCTCTCAACGGTGAAATCAAACACGAGGTTTCCCTGCTCGTTTTTATCAACACCGCTCTGCAGCTTATAGATGATATCACTGGAAGTGAACACGGAAAGTCCGTCGATCTTTGTTATCCTGTCGCCTACCATCAGCTGACTGCTGCTGACAGCCTGCTCTCGGAAGCTGCTGACTGTAGTTGTGGCGATGGTCTCGGTGAGTCCGAGTGAGATCATGACTACAAAGAAGCCGAGCACAAGATTCATCACCGCACCTGCAACTATAACGATCATCCTCTGCCATACTGGCTTGCGGTTGAATGCGCGTGGATTGTCGCTGTTAGCGTCCTCGCCCTCCATGGAAACAGAGCCGCCGATGGGCAGCAGGCGGATTACATAAGCTGTCTCCTTGCCCTGCTTGCGGAAGATGACAGGCCCCATGCCGATGGCGAACTCATTCACCTGTATTCCGCACAGCTTTGCGGCTGTGAAATGACCAAGCTCATGAATTATGATGATAACACAGAATGCGAGAATTGCGATAACAATTGACATTAATGACCTCCGAATCTTGCTCTGACATATTCCTCGGCTGCCTGCTGAGTAGCTAAGATATCTTCAAGAGTGGGTTGTTTAATATATTCGATATTGACGAGCGCTTCGTTCACTGCCTCGCCGATATCAAGAAAGCGTATCTTATCCTGCAGGAATAGCGCTACGGCAGCTTCGTTTGCGCTGTTTATGATACACGGCGCATTACCGTCCATAGTAATTGCTCTGCGTGCTGCGCCGAGGCAGGAAAAAGTCTCCTCATCGGGGCGATCGAATGTAAGCGCTCCAACCTCAAAAAGGGAGAGCTTCTTAGCGGGACAAGGAAGTCTCTGCGGATAAGTAAGCGCAAACTGGATGGGAATGCGCATATCTACACTGCCAAGCTGTGCGATAACAGCGCCGTCCTCGAACTCGACGGCGGAATGGATGATGCTCTGACGATGAACGACTATCTCTATCTGCTCAGGACGAACATTGAAAAGTCGTATCGCCTCGATGAACTCAAGACCTTTATTCATCAGCGTTGCACTGTCAATGGTTATCTTTGCGCCCATTGACCAGTTGGGGTGCTTCAGCGCCTGTTCACGGGTGACATTTTCAAGCTCGGAACGTTTCTTTCCGAAGAAAGGTCCTCCCGATGCGGTGAGGATTATCTTTTCAACAGGACTGTCATGCGAACCCATCAGGCACTGGAAAATGGCGGAATGCTCACTGTCGATGGGTAGAAGCTTAGCGCCGTTCTGCCTGATGCTTTCATTGACCAGTGTACCACCAGCAACCAGGGTCTCTTTATTGGCGAGAGCTATCGTTCTTCCTACGGAAGCGGCCGCAAGCGTCGGACGAAGTCCCACCATGCCAACCACGGCATTGACCACAGTATCACTTGGCAGCTGGGCAAGCTCGCATAAGCCGTCAACACCACATAAAAGCTTCACATCGGTATGGGCAAGGCGCAGCTTCATTTCCGAATTGCTGCGCTCATCTGTAACGCAGACATATTCGGGACGGAACTCATTCACCTGCTGTTCAAGCAGCTCGATACTGCTGTTGGCAGACAAGGCTTTCACCCTAATATTATGCGCACGGCAGACGTCTAATGTCTGAGTGCCGATTGAGCCTGTGGAGCCTAGCAAAACGATAGATCTATCCATAACATATCCTTTTTAACAAAACCACCCATCCACAGAAGTGAATGGGCAGATGATCTCCCATGCAATATCTCACCCTGCTAAGTATCAGCAGCAGAGGAGAAATTATGCAATGATGGGATTGAAATACTGGCAAACGATATACACGAAAGGTGCAACGAAAAGCACGCTGTCGAAGCGGTCAAGAACGCCGCCGTGACCCGGGAAGAGATTTCCGAAATCCTTCACGCCGAACTCACGCTTGATAACGGAGGCGGAAAGATCTCCCAGCACGCCGAAAACAGAAGCTATCATGCCTACGATGATGACAACGGGATAATTGATGCGGATATCGTCAAATACAAGAAAATCGAAAATAAGACCTGTTATAGCAACAACAACGCCGACGGTGATAATGCCGCCGATGAAACCCTCAACAGTCTTTTTAGGGCTGATATTTGGGCAAAGCTTGTGCTTACCGAGAAAGGTGCCGACGAAATATGCACCCGAATCTCCGAACCATGCGCAGAACAGCACATAGAGTATCAGAAATACACCCAGACCACGGTTGGTCGGGTCACCCGAGTATCTGAACAGAAGCACGCAGCACATCGCTGCGGGGATCATAACTGCGGCACCGCCGCACATGGCAAGATGCTCAAACTTTATGCGCTTGTGCTTTGTAAGCATAACGCCAAAAAGAAGTCGGATCGTAGCCATGTCGTTCTGTGAGCCA
>JAZSEG010000028.1:0-9317 GCA_045531575.1 Oscillospiraceae bacterium
CTTTCTCGTTCGCCTGAAAATTGACCTTTATCAAACAAAAGACCGTCCGTAATGGGCGGCCTTTTGTTTGGTATAAAGCTTTATTCAGCGTCCTCGTTGGGCGTTTTTTTCAGGAAATACAGTATGAACGGTATGCAGGTGAGACCTGTAAGCACATCCGCCGCAGGCTGCGATATCTGCACGCCTGTGAGTCCCCACAGCGTGGTGGTGATGAGCAGGGTAGGGATGAGCATCAGTCCCGATCTCAGCATGGAAAGCACGGAGGAGACTCCTGCCTTGCGTATGCTCTGATACAGCATGTTCACGGGAATGGAGAGCGGCAAAAACAGCACGCCGATGCTTGCCGCACGAAGCGCAACGCCGCCGATCTCTATAACATCCTCGCTCTTCTGGAAGAGGCTTACGATGAATTCAGGCACTATAAGTCCCGGCAGCGACATTATCAGCACCAGACCGAATCCCGCCGCCATGGTGAACAGCAGACCCTGCTTCACACGGCGGTATTTCTTTGCCTGATAGTTGAAGCTTGCCACAGGCTGGAAGCCCTGGCCTATGCCGAGTCCCACGCACATTACCAGCATGGAGTATCTGCCCACAACGCTCATGGCTGCGATAGCGGCGTCGCCGTAGGGCTTTGTGAGGTTGTTCAGCAGGCCGTTGGAGATGGAGGTAAGTCCCTGTCTGATAAGCGCAGGGAAGCCGACCTTCATAATGGTGAGATATGTGTTCAGCTTTCTGCTTATGAATTTCGGGTTTATCCTGCCCTGCGCCATCCTGCGGTGGAATATGAACAGCAGCACGGTGCTTATCACCTGCGAAACTGCGGTGGAAAGTCCTGCGCCGTAAACGCCCATGGAGAATACCCGTATCAGCAGCCAGTCGCCGAAGATGTTTATGATGCTTCCTGTTACAAGACCAAACATCGCATACAGCGCCTTGCCCTCGTAACGCAGGTTATTGTTCAGCACGAAGGAGCATACCATGAACGGACAGGCGAGCAGCACCCACATTCCGTAATCCCGTGCGTAGGGGAGGATGGTATCCGTGCTTCCGAGCAGCCGCAGCAGCGGATCAAGAAATATCAGGCTCAGCACCATAAGCGCAGTGCCTGTGGCGGCTCCCGTAAAGAATGCGGTGGAGACATACGAGGAAGCCTCTTTGGTGTTCTTGTCCGCCAGCGCTTTGGATACGAGCGTTCCCGAGCCTTGTCCCAGCATGAAGGAGACTGCTTGTATTATAGCCTGCAGCGTAAAGAGTATGCCCGTGGCTGCCTGCTGGCTCTCGCCCAGCTCTCCCACGAAATAGGTGTCTGCCATGTTATATATGCTGGTCACCAGCATGGAGATAGTGGTGGGGATGCCGAGCTTTGTTATAAGCCGTGAGACCGGCGTTTCTGTCATTTTTTTATAGTATGCTTCTGTAGAATCCATCTGTGTTTCCCTCTTTTGTGATATACAATTATTGTACACCTTTTTGTCGGAAATGTCAAATTTTCGTTTTGATTTGATATTTGATTGACAATTTCAAACAGATGTGATAAAATAACTACAGTGGTATATTATGTCCACTTTATGGTAAAATTTTACTTCCGCATTTGGTGGAGATTAAATAAAGAGAGGAGCGGATACATTGGAAAAGCGTAAACTGATCGCATGTATCATGAACTGCCCCGAAAATATATATCAGCAGCGCATTATGGACGGACTTATGGCACGCTGCGAGGAATACGGCTATGATCTCGCTGTGTTTTCTCCGCTGGTAAATGCAGTGCATTTCTATAAGGATTATCTTTATGCAGAGTGCAATATTCTTGAGCTTATCAATTTTGATATGTTTGACGCAGTGGTCGTTGTTTCGCTGCCTCTTATCGCCATGAACGACGACGCCATGTTCCGCAGGGTGGAGCAGATGCTGAAAAAGCGCTGCAGAAAGCCTGTTGTCTGTCTCGATATGCCGATGGCAGACTACCCGACCGTTTATACCGACGACCGCTCTGCTTTCGTGAATATCACGCACCATGTTATCGATGTGCATAAGTGCGAGAAGATATATTTCCTTGCAGGCTCTCAGGTGGAGGGCGTGGAAGATGCCCGCCTTGCAGGCTTCCTTGACGGTATGGAGCAGCGTGGCAGGGAGGTAAAGGAAGAAGAGGTATTCTTCGGTGATTTCTGGTATTCCTCCGGTCAGCAGCTTGCCGAAAGGATCGTTTCGGGAGAGCTTGCAATGCCTGACGCAGTCATCTGCGGCAGCGATCACATGGCTATCGGCCTTGCAAACGCTCTTATCGACGGCGGCGTTAAAGTGCCTGAGCAGGTGATCGTTACGGGCTTTGATGCCACTCAGGAGGCACTTATGAACGAGTGCAGCATCACTACCTATTCTCCCGATAACTTCACCATGGCAGTGAAGGCTATAGATCTTCTGCGCAGCGAGATAGATGCGGGCGAGCCTGTTCTTTCTGTGAGCGAGAGCGATGAGGATAATCTGTGCATCGGTCTCAGCTGCGGATGCCACATGGATTTCCGCCATCTTATCAGAAAGCTCAGCGGCTCGCTTTACAGGATAAACCGTGATTTCGACGATAAGACGGTCAACAACAGCGATGATCTTTATCACCTGATGGACAGCTATATGCTGGAGGCTCTTACCGAGTCAAAGACTCCCGAGGAATGCCTGTGCAACATAGATCAGCAGGTTTATCTCATCCATCCGCTGGATCATTTTTATCTCTGCCTGCGCCCGAACTGGCTGGATACAGAGGTCATGCAGAAGGACGGATATCCCCGCAAGATGCGCTGCAATATCCATTCCATTTCCCATGAGCTGCAGCAGCGCGGCGATGTGGATTATTTCTACACCGATGATGACAGGATGCTGTTCGATACTAAGCTGATGCATCCTGTGCTGTATGAATATCGTGAAAAGCCGAATGTGTTCTATTTCATCCCCGTGCATTTCCAGCAGAATACGCTGGGATATGCGGTAGTGCAGTCCGAGCTTTGTAAACGCATGAAGCTGACAGGCGTTGTCCGCAACTGGATGCGTAACATCAACAATGCGCTGCAGATGTCGAGAGTAAATCACCGTCTGGTGGATGACTCGGAAGTGGACAGAATGACAGGCGTGAAGAACCGCCGTGGTATGGATATCGCACTGAAGAAGCTGCTGAAGGATGCGGACAAGAAGGATCACTTCTATGCTATCGTATTCGATCTGGACGGTCTGAAGCATATCAACGACAACTACGGCCACAACGAGGGCGATTTCGCTATTACTTCCATCGCCAACGCCGTTGCTAAGGTGACTAACGACAACGAGGTCGCAGTGAGAGCAGGCGGCGATGAGTTCTATCTCATCGGTGTGGGAAAGAATATCACCGAAAAGACCATGATAGACAAGGTGAGCAAATACCGCGGCATCGTGGATGAGATCAACCGTCTTTCAGGAAAGCCGTATGAGATATGCGCAAGCGTCGGCTTCTGCATGAAGTGCTTCACAGAGGTGGAGAGCATCAGCGATGTTATCCGTGAGGCTGACAGGCACATGTATCTCTGCAAGGCGGAAAACAAGAAGAACAGACGCAGATAATGAAGATAACGCTCTGAGTGATATGCTCGGAGCGTTTTATTTCGTGCTTCTGCTATTGCAAAAGTGTCAGAAATGTGATATACTTATTCATATATGTTCAAAAAAAGGAGCAATGAGATGTCTGAAAGAAGATACACAGGCGGAGCCGAGGGCATGAAGATGCTGGACGAGTTCCTGCTGAAGATACAGAAGCCCTCCCGCTATATCGGCGGCGAGGTGGGCGCAGTGGTGAAGGATAAGAGCAAGGTGGACGTGCGCTTTGCATTCTGCTTTCCCGATACTTATGAGATAGGCATGTCCCATCTCGGAATGAAGATACTCTACGGCTTAAAGAACGCCGTGCCGAATTACTGGTGCGAGCGTGTTTTCATGCCGCTTCCCGATATGGAGGAGGAGATGCGCAGGCGTGACATCCCCCTCTTTGCACTGGAGAGCCTTGACCCCATAAAGGATTTCGACTTCATCGGCTTTACCATCCAGTATGAGATGTGCTATACCAACATCCTGCACATGCTCGACCTTGCAGGTGTTCCAGTGCTTGCAAGCGAGAGAACAGGTCTTTCGCCTATCGTTGTGGGCGGAGGTCCCTGCGTGTGCAATGCGGAGCCTCTTGCGGATTTCTTCGACCTTTTCTTCATCGGCGAGGGCGAGGAGATGAACCTTGAGGTAATGGCGCTGATGGAGCAGTGCAAGAAGGAAGGCACCGACAGAGCCGAATTCCTGCGCAGAGCGGCAAAGATAGAGGGCGTATATGTGCCCTCGCTGTATGATGTTTCCTACAAAGAGGACGGCACCGTAAAGGCTATCGAAGCAAAGGAGACTGCTCCCGCACAGGTTACAAAGCGCATCGTGAAGGATTTTGACAAGGTGTATGCACCCGATAAGTTCGTTATCCCGTTCTGCAATATCGTGCATGACAGAGCCGTGGTGGAGGTGCTGCGTGGCTGCATCCGTGGCTGCCGCTTCTGTCAGGCAGGCTTTATCTATCGTCCGTTCCGTGAGAAGGGCAAGGATACCATCCTGAATCAGACAAAGGCTCTCTGCGAGAACACAGGCTATGACGAGGTGTCGCTCTCCTCGCTGTCCACCAGTGATTACAGCGATATCGAGGGTCTGCTGACCGAGCTTACCGATTACACAAGCGCAAACGACGTGAACCTTTCGCTGCCCTCTCTGCGTGTTGACCGCTTCAGCGATGAGGTGCTGAAGAAGATCAGCGACGTGCGCAAGAGCGGACTGACCTTTGCCCCCGAAGCTGGCACACAGCGCCTGCGTGACGTCATCAACAAGAACGTCACCGAGCAGAACGTGCTGGACAGCGTGAAGATCGCCTTTGAGGGCGGCTACACCAACATCAAGCTGTATTTCATGCTGGGTCTCCCTACTGAGACTCTTGAGGATATCGAGGGCATCTACAACCTGGCAAAGGCTGTTATAGAGCAGTTCTATGCAAATCCCAACCGCAAGAAGGGCAGACCTGTCAGCGTTTCCATCTCCCTCTCCACCTTTATCCCGAAGCCGTTCACGCCATTCGAGTTCGAGCCGCAGCTGGATGAGGAGAGCATCAAGGCTCGTCAGAAGCACCTTATCTCCATCGCAGCGGACAAGAAGATCAGCATAAGCTGGTCGAAGTACAACACATCGCTGCTTGAAGCAGTTCTCGCAAGGGGCGACCGCCGCATCGGCAAGGTCATCTACACCGCATGGAAAAAGGGCTGCAAGATGGACAGCTGGGAGGAATATTTCGACTTCAACAAGTGGCAGGAGGCATTCGACGAGTGCGGACTGGATATGGCGTTCTATGCCAACCGTCAGCGCTCCTATGAGGAGATCGCTCCTTGGAGCCACATCAACATGCTCGTAAGCCGTGAGTTCTTCATCGAGGAGAACAAGCGTGCCCACGAGGAGGTATGCACGCCCAACTGCCGTGAGAAGTGCTCGAACTGCGGCGTTGCAAAATGCGTAGGAGGTGAGATCTGCCGTGCCATCCGTTAACACAAGAGTTTTCTTTTCAAAGCTGGACAGGGCGAAGTATATCTCGCACCTTGACCTGAATCACTGCATACAGCGTGCCATGAGGAGGAGCAGGCTCCCCGTATGGCAGACCGAGGGCTTCAATCCCCACACATACGTTGCGTTCGTGCTGCCGCTCTCACTCGGTCAGGAGGGCGTGTGCGAGGCTATGGATTTCCGCCTGACGGAGGATGTATCGCCAGAGGAGGTAATGCAGAAGCTGAACGACTCCCTGCCGCCCGATATACGAGTTATCCGTGTAGCGGCTCCGAAATACAAGAACACCGACATCACCACGGCTGAATACACCGTGGAATCGGATATCAACGCAGATAAGTTCGCTGAGTTCATGCTGTCCGAGAAGATAGAGGTGGAGAAAAAGACCAAGCGAGGAGTCTCCACTGTTGACCTCAAGCCGCTGGTGACGGAGCTTTCCGTAGCCGAGGGCGAGATAAAGCTGCGCCTGCCCGCAGGCAATGATTTCAGCATCAATCCCCAGCTGCTGTTCGATGCATACATGGCAGCCACAGGGGAGAGCATAGCACGTCTGAGGATAGTAAGAACGAATACGTTCTGTGCGGACGGAAATGAATTCTGCTAAGAATCGCTCAAAATTTCAAAAGTATATTGCATTTTACCTGATTTAGGAGTATACTGTATATAATTGAATTCCAATGAGGAGAGATAAAAATGCCCAATCCCAAGACAAAGCTTCCACCTCTGGTGATAGTTCTTAATATTGTAATGATAGTGCTTGTCATCGTGATATGCTTTCTGGTGACCAGCCTGGTAATGCCCGATGAGATGAAAGATGCGTTGACGCCAACAGGCACCACTACCACAGCGTTTGATGTGGAGATAGGCGAGAGCGAGGATGCTTCTGCCGAAGCGGAAAGCACCACCGCTGCAACGACCACTAAGGCTACCACCTCCGTCAGCATGACGAAGCGCACCACCGAGCCTACAGAGCCTGTTGAGGATCCTGTTGAAAGCACCACCGCTCCCGTTGAGGACGAGCCTGCTCCAGTTATCGACACCGCTTACGACAAGAGCTTTTTCGAGAACGATCTGTTCATCGGAGACAGTATCTCCACAGGTCTGTATCTCTATAATAAGGTGGGCATGAAGAATGTCGCAGCCACCGTAGGCTTCACCCCCTACAAGGCGTATAACGATGATATCGACCTGCCCGACGGCACCACAGGCACTGCTCTCAGCTATGCAAAGAAGATGCAGCCTACACGCATCTTCATCATGCTCGGCTCCAACGGACTTGCATCCGCATCCGCTATGGAGGGCAGCTATGAGACGCTTATCGACAAGCTCTCGTCCGCCTGCCCGGATTCCGCTATCTACTGCATCTCTGTATCTCCTGTCACCGTTGACAGCACAGGCGCAGCGCATGGCGGCATCACCAATGATATGGTCATCAGCTTCAATGCCTTTATCAAGGCCATGTGTACCGATAAGGGCATCAGATACCTTGATTTCTATTCCGAGATCATCGATGCAAACGGCTATTTCATGGAGGAATACGCCGAGGCTGACGGTCTGCACTTCAAGGGAATTACATACGACCGTATGCTGAATTTCCTGCAGAACAGCGTATCATAAAGAGAAACAGAAAGGAAAATATATTATGAACAGAATGAAGCTTTTCACCACCGCACTTACTGCGGCACTCCTGCTGACAGGCTGCAGCGGCAATGATACCTCCGTAGCCTCCGACAGCGGCAATACAGCAGCCGCAGGCACTGTTGAGGCAACAGTTGCTTCAACAACACCTGCTGAGCGCACCGCAGAGCTGCTCACCGCAGTGGAGTTCCCCGGCATGGCTGAGGTAACTGAGGACAGACTCACCGTATATTACGGCATCGACCCCGCAAGCGTTACAGAGTTCTCTGCTTACGTTGCAGGTGCAGGCGCTTACCCTGATGAGTTCGGCATTTTCGTGGCAGTTGACGAAGGCTTTGCTGCCATCATTGAGGAAAGGCTTAACGAGCGTATCGAAAAGCAGAAGAATACCTATGCGGATTATTCTCCCGATGAGATGTACAAGTTCGATGAGAGCTTTGTAAAGGTAGACGGCAGCACAGTTTATTTCGCCGTATGCGCTGACGGCACGACCGCAGCAGACATCCTCGGCTGATAAGCAGGGAAGAACCACAGGAAACACAGGAGGGACATCATGGCAATTGAATGCTGTATCATAACTGCATTATTCGTTTTTATGACGATCATCTTCTTCCGCAAAAAGCGAAATCTCTGGGGCTGGGCGACTCTGCCGCTCACCATGGTGCCGCTTACGGAATTCCTGTTCGAGTTGTTTCTGCCTAAGGTGCTGTCCCTGCCGATCACACCCTTTGTGCGCATGATCGCTCTGCTGGTGGCGGTAGCGGCTTCCTGCGCATGGATCGGCTTTGTTTCCGTTGGCATGAAGAACAAGAAGCGCCGCATCACCTATATCGGCATCTGCAACCTCTTCAACGTGCTTCTCGCGGCGATCCTCATATACAATATATTGATTGAGCTTGGCTACTGAGAAGCAGTTATAACACACCTGTGAAATGAATATACGCTCCCACAAAAGGAAGAAATTCCCTTTGTGGGAGCTTTGCTTTTTTGTGGGAGCCGCCAGACCGCATTGCTATCATATCTTTGTTGAATGTTACCAAAAACGATGGTCGTTTTTCTGTACAGCATGCTGTAAAAAACTTGTCGTATATCCTTGACAAAAATCTTATGTGCCTATATAATAGATGTAATGGGGCAAAAAATACAATATCTTGTGTCCCTAAATGAGACAGAACAAGGAGCGTTGATCGGCTATGGCTATGATAACAATGATAAAGAAGCGTGACGGAAGACAGGTCGCATTCAATATCGAGAAGATCGCAGGTGCCATCTTCAAGGCTGCACAGGTAGTGGGCGGCAATGATTACAATGAGGCTATGGAGCTTGCGGACAAGGTCTGCCAGCGCCTTTCCGTTGAGATAATCGGCAGAAATCCCTCGGTGGAAGAGGTACAAGATATGGTGGAGAAGGTCCTCGTTGAGGAGGGCCACGCTAAGACCGCCAAGGCATACATCCTGTACCGTGCTGAGCGTACCAGAGTGCGTGAGATGGACTCCACTCTCATGCGTACTTATGAGGATCTCACCTTCAAGTCTGCCAGCGACTGCGATATCAAGCGTGAGAACGCCAATATCGACGGCGATACCGCTATGGGTACCATGCTGAAGTACGGCTCTGAGGGCGCAAAGCAGTTCAATGAGATGTATGTGCTGGATCCTGCGCATTCCGCTGCGCACATCAACGGCGATATCCACATCCATGATCTGGACTTCCTTACTCTGACTACGACCTGCTGCCAGATAGACCTGCTGAAGCTGTTCCACGGCGGCTTCTCCACAGGCCACGGTCATCTGCGTGAGCCTAACGATATCACAAGCTATGCGGCTCTTGCCTGCATCGCTATCCAGTCCAACCAGAACGATCAGCACGGCGGTCAGTCTGTGCCGAATTTCGATTATGCTATGGCTGAGGGTGTTGCAAAGACCTTCCGTCATCTGTATATCCGCAACCTTGCTAAGGCTGTCTGCTTCAACGAGGGCAGAACTGATTTCCTTGAGGCTACTGAGGAGATCAGGGCACTCTGCGATCAGGTAGCTGAGGAGCGTGGAAGTCGGATCGTAGCCATGTCGTTCTGTGAGCCA
>JAZSEG010000026.1:0-7770 GCA_045531575.1 Oscillospiraceae bacterium
CAATAACAGCCTCCATCTTGTCGGTGTCGGTTACCATATAAGGAGTGATGTAACCTCTGTCAAACTGCATACCCTCAACGATTTCGCTATAAGTGGTAGCGGTTTTGGACTCCTCAACTGTGATAACACCGTCAGCCGAAACCTTATCCATAGCCTCTGCGATGAGCGCGCCGATGGTTTCGTCAGCGGCAGAGATAGTTCCAACTCTTGCGATGTCCTCAGAGCCGGAAACCTTTCTGGAATTCTCAACAATAGCGGCTACGGCAGTGTCAACTGCGAGCTTCATACCCTTTTTGATTTCCATAGGATTTGCGCCGGCCTCAACGTTCTTCATTCCCTCGCGAACGAGAGCCTGAGCCAGCAGTGTAGCGGTAGTTGTACCGTCGCCTGCAGCGTCGTTTGTCTTAGTTGCAACTTCCTTAACGAGTGAAGCGCCCATATTCTCGAAAGCGTCCTCAAGCTCGATCTCCTTAGCGATGGTAACGCCATCGTTGGTGATGAGGGGGGCGCCGTACTTCTTGGAGAGAACTACGTTTCTGCCCTTGGGGCCGATGGTGATCTTAACAGTGTCTGCAAGCTTGTCGATACCTGCCTGCAGAGCCTTGCGGGCCTCTTCGCCGTAAATGATATCCTTTGCCATGATGGTATATCCTCCTGTGATATTTAGATTTTATTTAATGCGGACACGGCGAGCCGTGTCCCTACGGGATGATGCGTTATTCAACTACTGCGAGAATGTCAGACTGACGCACGATGGAATACTCCTGTCCGTCAACCTTTACCTCTGTGCCTGCGTACTTGCTGATAAGCACCTTGTCGCCTACCTTAACGTTCATAACGATATCCTTGCCGTCAACGTTTCCGCCGGGGCCTACCGCTACGATCTCTGCGATGGAGGGCTTCTCCTTAGCTGCAGCTGTGAGGATGATGCCGCTCTTGGTGGTCTCCTCTGCCTCAACCATCTTGATAACGACTCTGTCTGCTAATGGTCTGATTGTCATTGTATAGTTCCTCCTTATATTTATAAGTGTTTTAGACTGATTTAGCACTCTTTGTCTTTGAGTGCTAAATATAATTTATCATGTTTTTACCAAAATGTCAAGGGCTTTTTGAAAAAAGATGCATAAATTTGCAGGAATATTTATTAACCGCTTTGTGCGAGTTTTGTCGGATACGGTTTTATGTAGCTTTATATGATTGACAAAACGGGTTTTGTGTATTACAATATCACATAATAACATATTATGTAAGTGTTTATATGGAAGTTGGAGATATATTGTATGAAACACATTAAAAAGATTTTATCAGCGGTAACTGCGATTGTGCTTATTCTTTCCATGCATTCAGGCTGTGGTATGTTCACAAATTACAAAGCCATTGCGGAAAAGGCATTGGAAAAGAAATATGGCGAGGAATTTGTTTGCCATTATACTTGGAACGAAGCCAGCAAGCAATGCTATGCCGAATTATCACCTGCTTATGATGAAACAATGCGTTTTTATGCTGTAATTGGTACAAAAAGCAAATCGAGTTTTCATGATACATATCCTGAAGCAATTGTTGGCAAACAGATTGCCGATATAATATATAAAGAAACTAAAAACATTTGGAATGAATGTTGTGTGTTTGTGTCTATAAACGATCAAAGCCTTGACTTTACAAATAAAAACGATGTTACCATAGAATCGTTTTATCAAAAAGCTAACCTTGATATTTCTCATGAACCGCATATCTATCTTGCAATTAATACTGATAGTATAAGTCAAAACGACTATGATCGAGAATATGAATTATTATCAATGATATCTAATAAAATTTGTGTTGATAATGTATATTTCTATTTGTTTTTTGTTGACAGCGATGCTTATCAAGATTATAGGGTTCAATTCACGTCTACACATAACATACATAGTGGGGGATTTTCATATCGCGATGATTTTAAGCAAAAGTTAGTTTTTATTGTTGATAATACCACACAAAACACCTCACTTAGCCGAGAAGAATATAACAAATTCAGAAAGGACGAAAACTAACGCTTACTAATAAAGAACTTTTTTATGCGGCGAAAATAGCTTGTTAGCCGCTTGTATATATAAATGAAGAAGCATGGTATATTGTCGGCTCTCATTTTACACCATGCAGTTGCAATTCCCTCAGATATATGCTAAAATATATGAAGCCAGACGCCAAACCATGCAGGAAAGGAGCAGAGTTATGTTTTCACTGTTCGGAAAGAAAAAGGTCGGAAAGAGCGAGGAGGAAAAGCACGCCGAAAGCCTCGCGCGCACCAAGAAGGTGCAGTTTGAGCCGATGAAGATATCGGAAGCCGAGGCGCTGCTGGCAGAGGATATGCGTGCCGTGCTGGAATTCGTTCCCGTGAATTACTACGCCACTAAGAACAGCTATCTGCTCTGCACGTTCTTCTATGAGGAGGACTATTCCGAGATATGGATGCGCTTCGAGTACCGTGTGGATGATCTTCCACGAGGAAAGAGCCGTATGTATCAGATAGACAAAGTCCTCATGCGTGACATACTGCGCAGATTCGGCGTAAATATCAATATTTGACAAGGTGAAACATGAACAGATCTGTACTTAATTGCCCTATAGAATACGATAGATCGAATATGCTGGATGTGTTGTCGCTGTCCGTGGGATGGTCGATAGCCTGTCAGAACCGCATGGGCGAGCTTATCGGCGACAGCGGCTGGAACGTTGACCTCAAAAGCGGCACCATAAAATTCGGAGATAGCATATATAAGTCAGGAGTTCTCGGCACGGAATCCCACACCTCAGGCACATGGCTTTGGGCGTGGGAGAACACCGAGGGCGGTCTGCCTGAGATAGCTGCAGCTCCCTCACGCAGAGCGAAAAAGCTGCTGCCCGACTGCCCTGAGTTCACAAACGGCAAGTTCATGCTGGACGAGCTGCACACGGGACACAACCTCTCCATGATATGCTGTGCGGCGTCTAAGAAGGATATCTGCTATTATCGCTGCCCTCATAGCGAGGGCGCGGCGTTCGTGACGGTGGAGGGTCTGCCTGAAAGCGTGTTTGCTCCACTGAGCGCACAGGAGCTGCTGCGGCAGTATATGGAGATCGTAAGTGCATTCTACTGCGATCATCGCCTGTTGGCGGCAGGTCTGCTGTATATGAGCGGCGTGCCGTTTGTGGCAGAGGGTGCGTCTCTAACAGCCGAATTCAGCGACAGGAAGCTTCGATTTGACTTCGAACCGTCAGAGGGATTGTATCGTTTAATTAATGTGAGTTTTTGACTATTGTCTATAAAATGCACAAAACGTCCGTGTCTTACGGACGTTTTTGTGTTACTTTTTTGTATTTTTTAACAAAAATTCAAGTTAGGTTTGCCTAATTATTGATTTTTTAGACACTAGTTGTTATAATATTATCAAACACATGTTTATACTAATATATCAGACTCAGTAAGTCAATGAGGTTTTTACCTCATTGAATATATGATTCAGCTTTGAGCTATCACAAATTTAAGCTGAAAAAGGAGAGATACCAATGGTTATTATTGACCAGACCAAATGCACAGGCTGCAATGCCTGTATAAGAAGCTGCCCTGTGCCTACCGCAAACCGCTATGACGGCGATGTGGTGCATATCAACACTGACGAGTGCATCCAGTGCGGTGAATGTATCAAGAGCTGCACCCACGGTGCAAGAGATTATGTAGACGATATCGAGATCTTCATGCAGGAGATAAAGAAGGGCAATGTATCGCTTATCGTTGCTCCCGCTGTAAAAACTGCATTCGAGGGCCGCTGGCGTCATGTTCTGCAGTGGCTGAAGGAGCAGGGCGTAAAGGATGTTTACGACGTTTCTTTCGGCGCGGATATCTGTACATATCTTCACGTTAAATATGTAAAGGAAAATCCCAATGCAAAGATCATCTCCCAGCCCTGTGCTGCGATCATAAACTATGCGGAGAAGCACAAGAATGAGCTGTTCCCGAGCCTTTCTCCCATCCACAGCCCGATGCTCTGCTCCGCAGTGTATGTGCGCAAGTATCTCGGCAGTAACGATACCCTTGTGGGACTTTCTCCCTGTATCGCAAAGGTTGATGAATTCCACAACACAGGTTATATCAAGTACAACGTTACCTTCCGCAAGTTGGCGGAATATATCGAGAAGAACAATATCAAGCTCAAGACGGGTCACAGCGAGTTCGAGTTCTCCGATGTGCGTGGCTTCGACGGCGCATTCTATCCTATCCCCGGCGGTCTGAAGGAGTGCCTGAGGGTGCTGGTGCCTGATCTTTCTGTTACAACCTCCGAGGGCGTGCAGAAGGTATATGAGGATCTGGATCATTATCTTGAAGCAAAGAAGGATCATCTCCCCACTGTTTACGATGTTCTTTCCTGTGAATACGGCTGTAACTCGGGCGTTGGCGCAAGAGAGGATTTCAACAGCTTCGATGCTTACAGCGTAATGATGGGCGCAAAGGGCTTTGCGGCAAAGCAGAGCGCAGGCAAGCGCTTCCACCGTGGTATCTTCAGGAAGCTGAAGATGGAGGATTTTATCAGAGGTTACACTGACAGACGAGTATCCGAGTTGCCCACCGAAAAGGAGATCGCAGCGGTATTCGCTCAGATGGGCAAGCGCACAAAGGCGGAGCAGACATACGACTGCCATGCCTGCGGATATAAGTCCTGCCGCGATATGGCTATCGCAATCCATTCGGGCAACAATACGCCTATAAACTGCATCCAGTATGAGAAGGCTCATCTGAAGGAGCTTCAGGAACGCACCGAGCAGGAACACACCGAGCTTACTCAGGCAGTATTCGAGATCAAATCCGCTCTTGCAAGCCTGCAGACGAAGGTGTTCCCGATTGCGGAGAATACCGAGGAGCATCTGTCCCAGAACAGTCAGATAGTGGATGAGATGAATTCTCTCAGCGAGCAGATGAACGGTATCGTTGATGGCATCAGGGATATCGGCGCTTCTGTAAGGGATATCAGTGCGAACATGGACGCTTACGAGCGCATCATGCGCAGCCTGCGTGACGTGGCAGAGCAGACGCATATCCTTGCTATCAACGCTTCCATTGAGGCTGCGAGAGTTGGTGGTGCGGCGGGCAAGAGCTTCGCAGTGGTTGCAAACGACGTGCGTGATCTCGCAATGAAGTCCAATGCGACAGTCAAGAACGCAGAGGTCAACACCAAGAATATTCTTGCAAGCATCAAGCAGATCCATGAGGTCACTGCTTCTATCACCGCAAAGGCGGACAACACCAGATGCAGTGCGGATAACACCAAGACTGCAATGGGCAAGATCCGTGCAGGTTCTGAGGATATCAGCAGCAACGTGCAGGAGGTATCTGCTATTGTTGAGGAACTGAATTCCATGGTGGAATCCATGACATGATCAATCGGCAAAAGCCGCTCCCCGTGAGCGGCTTTTCGTTTGCTGTACACAACAAAATGATTGAGCAGCGACCCGCGAAAGCAAAGCGAAATCGGTTTCCCATAAGGGAAAACCGAAGCTGAGCCTTTACCACTAAAATAAAAATGACTCCCCACGGTGTCCATTTGTTTTGCTTATATTAGAAATAGATTTTTGCCACATTATAATAGGGCAGCAACCCGCGAAAGCGAAGCGGTTTCGCGAAGCGAAATCGGTTTCCCATAAGGGGAAACCGAAGCTGAGCTTTTGCCACTTAAAATAAAAAGGACACTTTTACAAGTGTCCTTTTTATTTTAAGTACGGGCGACAGGACTTGAACCTGCACGATTGCTCATTGGAACCTAAATCCAACGTGTCTGCCAATTTCACCACGCCCGCAGATGTGTTTGCAGTATCCATACGGAATGCTATCTTAATAATTATATCAAAAATTTGTCAATGTGTCAAGCACAAAATGTGGCTATGGAACAAAATGCATTGACAATTACATTACATTGTGATAAAATGTGTTTGTACGTTTTAACTATTCTTAGGAGGAGAATATGACAGCAACAGCCAAGACTTTTTCAGGCATTATCGCCGCACTGCTGATGTTCGTCAGCGGCTGCGCAAGCAATACAGAGATCCCAGCAGGTGACAGCCCTGCGCAGAACGAATCTTCAATCATCGAAAGTGAGACAACTATGGAACAGCATTACACATTCACACCCGACGAAACAAATGTTAAGCTCATCGGACGCACCGCAAATGACAGCGGTATTCTGTGGCTTGCACTTTCCGCAAGCGGAATCGAATTCACATTCACAGGCACTGCCGCATCCGTTACCGTGGTGGGCGACAGCATGGTGAATGCAGGTGCGGACAAGCAGGCACGCTTCGCAGTATATATCGACGGCGAAAAGACTCTGGATACTCAGGTTGACGCCGCAGAAAAGACATACGAGATATTCTCTGCCGATGCTGCAAAGGAGACTACAGTAAAGATCCTGAAGCTTTCCGAGGCTGCTGAATCTACAATGGGCATCAGAAGCATCGATGTAACAGGCACAAATGTAGCACCCACTCCTGCAAAGGATCTGAAGATAGAGTTCATCGGCGACTCCATCACCTGCGGCTACGGCGTAGATGATGAGGTGAAGGAGAACCACTTCTCCACCTCCACAGAGGACGCCACAAGAGCTTATGCATACAAGACCGCTCAGCTGCTGGATGCGGATTACAGCCTTGTTTCCTACAGCGGACACGGAATCATTTCAGGCTACACCACCAACGACAAGAAGGTCACAGGTCAGCTTGTACCTCCGATCTATGAGCAGTTTGCAAAGTCCTACGGCAGCTATGACGGCATCTTCAATGTAAGCCTTGTCGACTGGGACTTCAGCCGCTTCCAGCCTGATATGGTAGTCATCAACCTCGGCACCAACGACGCATCCTACTGCGGAAATCACGCAGACAGAATAGAGGATTACTCCACAAATTATGCAGAGTTCCTCAAGAAGGTGCGTGAGCATAACCCCGATGCTCATATCCTTTGCGTTCTCGGCGTTATGGGCGATTCCTTGTACAAGGGAGTTGAGGCTGCCGTTGAGATGTACTCCACCGAAACAGGTGATACAAAGGTATCCTCTCTGAGACTTACTCCCCAGAACGGCAGTACAGGCTACGCAGCCGACTGGCATCCCACCGAAGCTACCCATGAGATCGCAGCAAATGAGACAGCTGCAGAGATCAAGGCAATCCTCGGTCTGTAAAAAACTATTCTCCCCTCAGATCTGAGGGGAGATATTTTGCGCTATATTTTCTGCGTATTGTAGTATTTTCCTTATGCATGGGCAGAATAACAGAAAAAAGGAAGGAAAAGACCATGTACGATCTCAACAGGGTAGGCGAACACACATATTATATCGATTGCCCTACAAACCTCGGAATATATGTATATAACGGAAATAAATGCTGCATGATAGATGGCGGCGGTGACAATGACGCGGCAGCAAAGGCTCTTGCGCACATAGAAGAAAACGGCTGGATACTTGAAAAGGTGCTTGCCACCCATTGCCATGCGGATCATACCTACGGATGCGCTTATCTCGCTGAAAAAACGGGCTGCACGATATATGCCCCGGGCGCCGATTCAGCTATAATGAACTATTCCTATCTTAATCCTACCTATCTGTTCGGCGGATATCCCGCTAAGGATCTTGATAACAAATTCACGCTGGCGCCGCCCTGCGAATGCCTGCCGCTGACGGAGGATATCCTGCCGCCCGGAATAAGCTTCATCCATACCGACGGACATAGCTTTGAGCAGCTTGCTTTCAGAACCTCCGACGGTGTGTG
>JAZSEG010000144.1:0-14023 GCA_045531575.1 Oscillospiraceae bacterium
GATAAGCACGCCGCCGGAGATGCGCTCACGGGCAGAAAACTTCCTTGTGAGGAAATATAACACCATGAACACCAGCGCAAGCGTGCCTGCATACAGGATGGGCATTCCCTCCATGCGCACAGTGTCGTATGTGGTGGGAAACAGCTTTATGAAAGTATCTGCGATATCGAAGTTCTCGTAGAGAGAGTAATCAGGCTCGCCGCTGAAATCGAACTTACCGTTGGAGAGCGATTTGTACACGGGAATTATCATCACGCAGCTCATGAGTATAGCGCTGACAGAGGCCGCACCGTACATCAGAACCGCACCGCAATACTCGCCGAAATACACATTCCTGCTCTTGCCCGATGCAAGATAATACAGGAAATACAGTGCCGAGAATATTCCCACCATATAGCCGATATAGAAATTCGCAATGAAGATATAAACCAGAGATATAACGTACAGGACAAAACGGCGCTTATCACAGATGCGTTCCACGCCCATCACAACAAGAGGCAGCGCTACTATGCCGTCAAGCCACATGGGATTCATGGTCTGCACCACAAAGAAACCGCAAAGTGCATACATCACAGAGAACATCAGTGATGTGATATCGGAATAGCCACGGTGCTTCTTCAGCAGGAAGCACATGCTAAGTCCCGAAGCGGCAGCCTTTGCCAGCATCATAGTGAGAAGTCCCTCAGTTATCCAGTTTCTGTCCCATATCCACACCAGCAGATTGAACGGGCTCGCAAGGTAATAGCCGATTATGCCCGCAAACTCACCTGAAAGGTTTCTGCTCCAGCTATAGAACAGGCTCTCCTCCCCTGCGAAAACATCGTACATATAATCGAAATAGTAGACGTACTGCGCATTAAGGTCAAGAGAAAGCACCGAGCGCTCGCCAAACGGCCATATCTTGAATATGACATACGCAACAAAGAGGATAATAGCAGGCAGCAGAAAGGCAAGGATATATGCATAGTTGCTGCGGATAAAGTACCATATACGCAGCAGCAGCTTGTGCAGCACTTCAGCAGCGCTCTGCTTTTTTACGACAGCCTCGTCGCTCATTTATCGCAGCCACCCTTTCCATCGCCGAGACCTACACGCTCCGCCACGATATAACGTGGCCGCTGCTTGATCTCCTCGTATATTTTTGACAGATAAAAGCCTATGATGCCTATACCTATAAGCACGCAGGCTCCCACAATAAGTATCAGCAGAATCACGGTGGAGAAACCCTCCAGCGCATTTCCGCAGAAGTAATTTATAAGCGTCTGAACGCCCAGCACCACGGCGAAGATACCGAATATCACACCGATAACGGTGATGATGTGAATGGGCAGATTTGTAAACGATGTAATGGAATTCACTGCAAACTTAAACAGCTTTCTGAAATTCCATTTTGTCTTTCCTGCAGCACGGGGCTTTACATCGAACTCTATCTTTTCGCTGCGGAAGCCCACCCAGCTTGAAAGCGCACGGAAAAAGGTCATGCGCTCGGGCATCTCGTTGAGAGCATCCACTGCTCTGCGGTCAAGCAGCTTGAAATCACTTGCGCCATCGAGATCTATGCCCGAAGAGGACTTCATCATCTTATAGAAGCTCTTTGCGAACATCTTATATATAAGACCCTCTCTGCCACGGGATGCTTTGACCGCCTCCACCACCTCTGCACCGCTTTCCCACATACGATACATCTTCGGGATAAGCTCAGGCGGGTGCTGAAGATCGCAGTCGATAAGCACGGCACAATCTCCTCTTGCCGCACGAAGACCTGCAAATATAGCGCCCTCCTTGCCGAAATTGCGTGAAAAGCGGACGCCGCACACCCTCGGATCCACATTGGAAACGGAGGTTATCTCCGTCCATGTGGCATCCTTAGAGCCGTCGTCCACAAAAATTATCTCAAATTCTATCCTGGCATCATCGAGTATCCCCGATATCACCTTAGATGTGTTGCTGATGTTTTCCTGCTCATTATAAGCAGGTATGATGACTGAAAGCATCCGTTTATTCTCCTATGATCTTTACGATAACATCCTTTTCACGGCAGCCGTCAAAGTCACCGTACATTATATACTGTCTGGGGCCCAGCTCCAGCTTGCCGTCAGATATCGGAATGGTAACAGAAGCACCCAGAAGCAGCTGCTTCATGTGAGCAGCTCCCGCAGAAGCATAATCCACCTTGTATTCTGTATCCTCATGCGCAACCGCTTTAAGAAGCCTGCTCCAGTCCGAGTACAGATCCTCGTTATCATGCTCCAGAAACACCGCAGAAGTGGTGTGCTGAGAAATGACTACGCATATTCCATCGGTTATCATGCTGCGCCTTACGCACTCCTCAACCTCATAAGAAAGGTTGAAGAACTGCTGAGGCTCATCCGATGTTATAGTAAGCGTCTGCCTGTAATTCTTCATACTGTCCTCCTGTATGCCTTCATTTTTCTTTTACCGTCAGAATACCCGAATCCACATCCGCATGCAGCAGATTATTGCCGCCACGGAAGCTGTACATATAGCTGCCCTGCACGCTGCCGCTGATAAGGTCGCAGTCAAAGCTGCCCGTATCAGTCCTGTAGCTGAGTGCCACCGAGCTGCCCTTCGGAAAGATTATCTCCGCATTGCCACTGCGGGTGGTTATGCTGCTGTCCGCAACCACGCTCTCGAAATCGAGCAGGATATCGCCCGAGCCGCTGGTAAGCTTCATAAGCGAACGGGTCTTTGTGGAGCGTATCTCGCCGCTCTTCGTTATCACTGTCACAAGGTCGCTATCTATGCGCCCGATATCCACATCGCCCGATGAGCTGTACACGGTTATGTTGCTGTAGATATGCTTCGGAAGATATAATCTGAAGCCGAAACGACTTTCATCGCCCAGCATAAAGGAAAGCTGGAATTCGTCGCTCTCCTTCACTACAAGGCGGTTATCGCCTTTAAGCACCGATATAGGCACGGTGCTGGTGTATTCAAACAATATCTCATCGCCGTCGTGGGGGAGTATCTCCACGTCGGTCTTTATCATGTTAAGCTCTATGACATCGCACACTGCAACGGTGTTTCTGCCCTCATACAGCTGTGCTGTACCCTTGCTGTCACGGAAAAGCCACAGACAGCCGCCGAATATCAGCGATAGCAAAGCTGTAACGATGAGCCATATATTTATCGCTCTGCTCATGCGCACCAGCCTCTCATGCGGTCGCAGGAGCGCCGTATCTTAAGGAACAGCCTCCACACGAGCATCCCGAGCCTTACCGAGCAAAGTCCCACAAATGCCGAAAAGCTTGCCGCAAAAAGTCCGCCGAAAAGCATGATAACAGGCGAAAGCTCCGTCAGGATAAACTCCGTTTCAATGGCGAGCATCGCACCGCCCAGCACTGCAAACAGCAGGCCTGCGGGAATCAGCAGCACTGCCGCCGAGATTGCTGCCAGCATCACGGCAAAAGCTACAATAAAAACAAGCGTGTACGCAAGGTACAGAGCGCCCACCTTCAGCCTCGTCACCGTGACACCTCCTGACTGCATCGTAGCCGCCGAGGCTCTCACCACGGCGGCTGCGTATTACTTCACCTTTGTATTCTCAACGACTCTGCCGATGTTCTCACGATACTCATCCATAGCAATTGCTATAGCCGCAACATTGGACTTGTTTTCAGCAGAACTGCACTTCATCTCCTGTACCTCTGTCCTGAGCTGACCGAAGATGCTGTCCACCTGCTCTACGCACTGAGTCTGCTCCTCAATATTGTCATACAGCTTCTCGAAACGCTGAGTAAGCTGGCTGAAGCTGTCCTGCAGCTCTGTCATGGACAGTTCAGAGCGCTGAAGCTCTCTGGAGGAGCCTTCAAACTGCTCGGAGATAGTCTCCACCTGATTGAGCAGCTGGCTTACTACCTCAGATACTCTGTCAGAGAAGCGGTCAGAGTTCTCGGAAAGGTTCTTCATCTCGCTGGCAACAACAGCAAAGCCTGCACCCGCAGCGCCTGCATGAGCCGCCTCAACAGAAGCGTTAAGAGAAAGCAGAGTGGTTCTGAAGGAGATATCGCTGAGCTGTACTGCGATATTCGCAACCTCGTTCATCTGCTCCTTCATATCGCTTACAGCCTGGCTGGTCTGTTCGATTATCTCGCTTACATTCTTCAGCTGAGTCTGCATGGTCTCCATATTGGTACCATTTTCATTAAGAGAAGCCTCAAACTTTCTTACCTGTCTGTTAAGCTCCACGATATGCTCGTTCGTGGTGCGGATCTTGTCCTGAACATCGCCGCAGCTGTCTGCCACGTCGCCTGCTTCACGGATTATGTCAGCAGAACCCTGTTCAAGACCTCTTGTGCTCTGTGCAATGCGCTCAGAGGATGCGTTGAAGTCTCTCTCCAGCTTCTCACCCATCTCCTGAATGGAGTTCAGCAGCTTTTCGCTCTCAGCCGCCTGATCACGGGCGATATCAATAAATGCACGACCACGCTTTATAGCGAGGAAAACAAGAATAGCAGCCAGTGTGAACACAACAAGACACAGTATGAACTGACCGAGGCTGCCAGCCTTTTCGGGATGGATGAGCAGCATAGCTACCAGCAGCACATCAGCTGTAACGATCTGTACCTTGGTGAAATTCGGCTCCATGTACATACCCGCCATGCCGATGCAGGCAAGGAACATGGGGAAATCATCGCTGTAGCTCTCTCCGCTGAACAGAGAGATAACGAAGATGAGCAGCTCCAGTGCGATGGAGACAACAAACTCCTTGGTGAGATCCCTTGTCTTTCTCAGCTTCATCACCCAAAGCGCCGCAGCAAACGCTAGCAGGCTACCGCCGATGGCGATCATACCGGGGATGTTCAGCTTAAAGATGTTGATGAGCAGGAACGCACCTGCCACCGCAAAGGTAACGATCAGCATGATCTTATAGATCTGATAATGCGTGATGGGAGTCTTTGCCTTTTCGGCTCTTGCGGCTCTCTTAGCAGACTTCTTCTCCGCTTTCAGTGCCTTTTTCTCAGCCTTAGCTTCGGTCTTTTCTGATGCCATGATGTTTGTTCCTCCGTTGTCTTGATTTTTATTTTGTCCTCGACGATAGCACACGTCGGGGAAAGATTACTGTTTATCGGATATGCATGATAAATCATTTCAGTTCTCTGCGTCTAGCGCCAGCTGCAACTTCTAAAGCCCAAAAAGGGTTATCACCAATTCCGCCTGCAGTCCTGTTTAACATATAATGCGAATCCATCAAATTAACTAATCGTTCTTCAGTTTTATTTAATTCTTTCCATTTACATGGATAAACATATATACGAGTTGTATCTAATGCTCCGAATGAATCTATAGATAAAATAGACGTTTCAACTTTTCCGAATATCAACCTATCAAATGCTTTAGTAGTGTTCCAATGTTGCATTATTCTTTGTTTGATATTATAGCTTTGACCAATATACACCTGCTTATATTTGTCAAGCACTAACATGTAGACTCCAGTCATGTCATCTACTTCACTCAAATCAAAAATTTGCAAAAACGCTTTCTCTTTATCGAGTAGTTTATTTAATTCTGCATTGAAATCAACATCAGATAACTTCTCAAAATACAACATATTCAAATCAAAATTAATGAGACAATCCTCTCTATGTTTCTCACACCATTGATCAGAATATGTTCGGCAGGTTTCATCTTCATATTTTTCCTGAATTTTTGGATTATTGAGATATTTAATCTGATCGAACATCGTATCAAAAGAACATTTTTTATTTATCCGAGCATAATTCTCTCTGCAAATGGATAGCTTTATAGATTTTTTCTTCCATATTCCAAAGTGTTTAACCAAATCAGGTTTATTACGATTATTTTCATCAATCGTTTTTCTTCCTTTTTTATATGCAGCTACTCGTTTCAAATACAAATCTTCGGCAATATTATCACTTTGAATCTTTAAATCACGGAGTACTTTTTCTCTGTAGTTCTTTAACAAAACAGTTTCTCTTTTGGTACGCTTAGTATCTTTATTGAGAATTCTCGATATATATTTCGGAAACTCTATCTGCGATGTAGCTGAGTCTAGTTTGTATTTAGCAGTGGCATTATGCTTTGCATATAAAAAATCAATTTCTTTTAATTCTTTTTTTGTTCTCACCATATCACCCTGACAAATCTAAGCTTTATTCAGCTTCACCACACACTCCACATGGGTAGTCCTCGGGAAGAGATCGAAGGCTCTGAGCTTCACTGCCTTATAGCCATGCTCGCTCAGCCACTTGCAGTCCCTTGCCGCTGTTGCAGCATTGCAGGAGATCATCACGATGCGCTCGGGGGACATCTCCACACACGCACTGAGAGTCGCCTCGTCGCATCCCTTTCGGGGCGGGTCGAGGACGATAACATCAGGCTTCAGCCCCTGCTCTGCGAGCGCTCCGGCAGCCTGTCCTGCGTCCGCACAAATGAACTCCGCATTGCCGTGACCATTGCGCTCGGCGTTAGCCTTTGCATTCTCCACCGCCTCGGGAACTATCTCCGCACCAATGATCTTCGCCGCGTCCTTTGCCATGGAAAGTCCGATAGTGCCTGCACCGCAGTACAGATCAAGCACCGTTTTTCCGCTCGGTTCGGCAAATTCCGCCGCCTGACGATAGAGATTTTCTGCTGCGGGAGTGTTCACCTGATAGAACGACATCGGCGATATCTCCACCTGATTGCCGCACATGGTGTCAGAGATCACCGCACTGCCGCAGAGAACTGTCTCCTCATTGCCGAGGATAACGTTGGTCTTTTCCTTGTTTATATTCAGCACTACGACCTTTATCTGCGGAAATCTCTCCATTGCAGATTTTGCAAGGCGTGTGAACTCAGGCACCTTTCTTCTCGCCACAAGACACAGGCAGACCTCTCCGCTATAGTGTCCCCTGCGCAGGAAAATGTGCCTTAAAACGCCCTCGTGCTTTTCCTCGTTGTATACCGAGATACGCAGAGCTCTCACCTGTTCCATCACGAAAGCAGTAATCTCAGCGAACTCCTTCGGCTGCAGCAGGCACTCCTTCACGGGGATGACATTATGACTGCGCTCCGAAAAAAAGCCGCAGACAGCACAGCCGTCCTTATCACGGGACAGCGGCATCTGCAGCTTGTTGCGATATCCGTACTGCGCCTCGCTGCCGCAGATAGGGAGCATTTCAGGCGATAAGCCGCCGATACGGGAAAAAGCATCCCTTACAAAGCTCTCCTTTGCCGCAAGCTCGGCATTATAATCAATATGACGGAAAGAACAGCCGCCGCATCTGCCGAACACGGGACAATCGTTCTCTATCCTGTCCGCAGAGGGAGTCAGCAGCTTCTCGGCTTTGCCGTAAGCATAGCTTTTCAGCACCTTTACAATGCGGCAGGAGATAACATCTCCGACCGCCGTGAAAGGCACGAACACCGCCATGCCCTCATGCCTGCCGATTCCGCTGCCCTCATTAGTGAGCGCCGTGATCGTTAGCGTGATCACATCGTTCTTTACCATCAGAATTCACCTAAGCTTCTGCCCTTGAGATATGCGTTGATGAAGCCGTCGATATCTCCGTCCATAACAGCGTTGATGTTGCCGCTCTCAAAGCTGCTTCTGTGATCCTTTGCAAGGGTGTAGGGCATGAAAACGTAGGAGCGGATCTGGCTGCCCCACTCGATCTTCAGCTGCTCGCCCTTGATATCGGAGATCTTGTCAAGATGCTCGCGCTCCTTGATCTCCACCAGCTTTGCAGCAAGCATCTTCATACAGAACTCACGGTTCTGCACCTGGCTTCTCTGGGTCTGGCAGGAAACCACGATGCCTGTAGGCTTATGGATAAGACGCACCGCAGAGGAGGTCTTGTTTACCTTCTGACCGCCCGCACCGCTGGCTCTGTACACTTCCATTTCGATGTCATCGGGACGGATGTCTACCTCCACATCCTTCTCCAGTTCGGGCATTACCTCAACGGATGCAAAGGATGTCTGACGTCTGCCTGCAGCATCAAACGGGGAAACACGCACCAGTCTGTGAACGCCGTGCTCGGACTTCAGGAAGCCGTAGGCATTGAAGCCCTGAATGTGGATGGAAGCACTCTTGATGCCCGCCTCATCGCCGTCAAGGATGTCGAGGATCTCGGTCTTGAAGCCGTGGCGGTCTGCCCAGCGTGTGTACATTCTCAGCAGCATGGACACCCAGTCCTGAGCCTCTGTGCCGCCTGCGCCTGCGTGGAAGGAAAGTATAGCATTGGAGCTGTCGTACTCGCCTGTAAGCAGAGTAGCCAGCTTCTGAGCCTCCAGCTCTGCCTTTACCTGCTCGGCAAGCTCCTTCACCTCGTCCACCATGCTGTCATCCTCGGATTCCTCCGCAAGCTCGATCATGGTAAGAACATCCTCGTGGTTTGTCTTTAACTTCTCATAGCCGGTGATGGTAGCCTTGTACTGACCGATCTGCTGCTGAACAGCCTGCGCACTTTCAGAATCGTTCCAGAACTCAGGCTCGGTGGATTTCATCTCCAGCTCGTCCATCTTGATCTTTATTCCTTCAAGGTTGAGAGCGCCCTTCAGCTCCTCTATCTCGGGAGCGAGATTTTCCATTTCAAGTCTTATTTCATCGTACTGTATCATATTATCTCCTAATGAAAAATTATTTTATCTGAGAATTATCCCATTATCCTTATTAGTATATCACAATTGCCGATATTTTGCAATACCTGAGGGGAATATTTTGATTTTGTGTTGACAAATACCGCATCCTATGCTACAATATACCCATCAAGCGAAAGGCAGGTGAATGATATGAGAAATTATAACTTACCCAAGGGGAACATCTGTCATTCACATTCTGCGTTCTGATGCGGTCAGCTGTGCTGTGATAAATCCAAATGCTCCCTTTTGGGGGCATTTTTTGTTGACCGCATGAGGATAAGATGAACAGATTAACTTTTATTCAGATCGAAAAGAACAACAACGAGCATTATGAAGCCGCAAAAAAGCTCTGGATTCCGTTCAGTATTGAGCTTGACGAACACGAGGGCATCACTGAAACCGAAGAAGAAATGCTCCATGACCTTACAAGGCGCATCAGTATCCAAGGCAACAGACCTACTATGCACTTTGAAATTGCCTATTCAGATGCCGAGCCTGTAGGAATTGCGATGTTTGCTATCGACACCGGAACAGTGTATGGCTTGCTTGAAAGCGGCTATGGCGTTATTACAGGTTTCTATATCAGGCCCGAATACCGCCGCATGGGATACGGAAAAGAATTCTTCGCACATATTGAATGTGTGCTGAAAAAAGATGGTGCACCAAAGATATACCTCACCCCCGACGGAATAACGGGAGAACCGTTCTGGATAACTCTTGGCTTTGAAAACAGCGGTAAATTCGATCCCGATGACAAGAAATTCATCTATATAAAGGAATGTCAAACCGAAATAAAGGCGGTGAGCGAATGAAGATGTTTTCACTGAAGGATCGATCTGAACTTTATGCTCAGGCACTGTATTGCTGCAAGACTCATTGGAATGCGGTATACTACAGCTTCCAAACAACCGCTGAGGAAAGTCTCACAGCTGAACGTCTGCCACAGACATGGCTGCTTATGGGAGGTAGAACTAACACCGAGATACTGGGTTTCTATCAGCTGGTACCCAATGACGGACTGACTCAACATACGGAACTGTCACCTTTTGTCGCCACACTGTTTGTACATCCGCGACGCCGAGGAGGTCATGGTTTCGGCGAGATGCTGATCACCCATGCAAAGTACGAAACCGCACGTTTAGGCTATGAGAATCTTTATGTCTGCACAGACCACATCGGTTACTATGAAAAATACGGCTTTTACGAAATAGGACTGGATACACCTGTGTGGGGCGGAACTTGTAAGGTCTACTGCTGCACTACTCCTACAGAAATTACATTGCGCCGCTTCGACAGACAGCACCTTAAGAATGACAACATACATCTTGAGCTAGCCTCGGCACGCTGGAATATCTCCGAAAAGAATCCCGCACTGCTTCTCCATCGGTTAAAACACACCTCCTTCCCTGAATGTTACGATGGCAGATGGCATCAGATCATCGCATTTCATGGTCACGATATCGTGGGTGCAGTGAACTTCATGCGAGACAACGAGAACGCAATGAGATGGTATCTCGGCGATCTGTTCGTTGTTTCAGAATATCGCCGCCGTGGGATAGCGAAAAGGCTTATCCGCTTTGGCATCAACGAGATACGTCGGACGATGAGCGGTGACGAATGCATCCACTCGTATATAAGCAGCGACAACGCCGCATCGCAAGAGCTGCACAAGGCACTCGGCTTTGTAGATCTAGGCGAGCTTCTGCCGTTCGATGACTTTATCTTTGATGAAAATGATACCACATGGGAGTTGCGGTTGTGATATTGACACAAACTCCGCTATCTGTTACAATAAACCAAAAGGAGTGATACCATGCTAAGACTCAGACCCTATAAGAAATGTGACGCCCCTCGCATCGTCAGCTGGATAAAGGACGAGGTCTCCTTCAGGAAGTGGAGCGCCGACCGCTACGAGAGCTACCCGATAACCGCCGAGGACATCATAGCAAAGTACGCAGAAACGGAATATTCGGACAACTTCTTCCCTTTCACCGCCTTTGACGAAAGCGGCGCTGTGGGACATCTCATAATGCGCTTCACAGACGACGAGAAAAAGGTGCTCCGCTTCGGATTCATCATCGTGGACGATTCTAAGCGTGGCAAAGGTTATGGTCGTGAGATGCTTAAACTTGCGCTGCGATATGCGTTCGATATCCTGCGTGTAGACAAGGTGACTCTCGGCGTTTTCGAGAACAATCCTGCCGCCTACCGCTGCTATACCTCGGTGGGATTCGTTGATGTTACCCCTGAGGACGCGGAGTTCTATCACGTTCTCGGCGAGGACTGGAAGTGCCTTGAACTGGAGATCAAAACGCATGAATGATCTGAAATTTACTGCTGTAACAGCAGAAAACCGCGCAGCCTTTCACGAGCTTATGCAGATGTACGCAAAGGAGCTTGACGAAAATCAGCACCGCAATACCGATTCGGAGCAGCTCAGGCGATGGACAGACCGTATCATCGAAAAGCAGCACGGCAAGGGGCACTGCCTGAAGCTTTGCTGCAAAGGAGCAGAGTCCATCGGCTTCCTATACGGCAAGATAGACCAGCCCGAGGGCAGAGGCTATAAGCGCGTCGGTCATGGCTATATTATGGAATTTTATGTACTGCCAGAGCATCGCCGCAAGGGTCTCGGCAGAGCGATGCTCTCTCACTTAGAGAGCTTTTTCGCTGAAAACGGCGCAAAGCAGCTCTACCTCACCGCTGATCCCGTTACGGGAAAGCCGTTCTGGGAGGCGATGGGATTTATCAATACAGGTGAAATCTGTCCCGATAACGGACAGGAGATATACGAAAAAGCGTTACCGCCTGAAAATGTTACTGTTTTGCACGTTCAGAAAGCTGAAGCTAAAGACGCCGCTTATATCGCAATGATATATGAGGATAATATCCTCACTCTTCACGGCACTGTTATCAGCAGTGATGAATGGCGAGATGCGCTTTTAGAAAACGACAAGGACGAGGCACATTTCCTGATATACAGAGATGTTTTCCCAGTCGCATGGCTTAAAATCAACGGATTATCCGAGGGTGACAATGCCTGGATATCAATGCTGGCTGTTGTACCGAAATTTCAAAAACAAGGCATTGGTGAATATGCAGTCAGATATGCGGAGGAATACTGTATGTCCTATGGCAAGAAAAAGCTTTTCGTAAAAACGACCATGGACAATGCTCCTGCTCAGAAGCTATATCAGAAATGCGGATATACCGTCTGTGATAAAACTGTATACGCAACGAGCGATGGTATAGACAGAAATGGTATAGTGTTTCAAAAAGCCGTTCAATAAATAAGTATCTGACGGTGTGCACAAATTGATGTATAACCGTAGGGGCGGCAATCTGCCGCGCGTGCGACAAAACAATTTATTGCAACATTATATTTTATATCATCCACGGGCGGCAGGTTGCCGCCCCTACAACCAACACCCAGACATACCCCTATTTATCACCCATCCTTACACAACAAAAACTCCCCGCTCATACGAACGGGGAGAATTTTTATGCAATTACTCGCACGATACCAAATCTATAAGGCGAACGAGAAAGTGCCAGATTCTAGGAACCCGTGTGGCGGCTAGGCTTTGTGCCAGCCGTTATGCGGAGTGACGACGAAGATGGTACTTTATCGGCAGCCGACAATTACTTGTACAGCTTCTGAGCCTTGTAAGATGTGTGCAGGATCTCGTGAGCCTTGTGGCTGTTGGGCTCGCCGAAGTACTCCTTGTACAGAGCCTGAACATCGGGGTTCTCGTGAGAGAATCTCAGTGTGTTAGCTGCGTCGATATCGTAGAGAACCTTAGCTCTCTCAGCGCGCAGATCCATGTTGTTGCGAACATCAGCAGGCTGGATGATCTGACCGCCGCCGTTTACACAGCCGCCGGGACAACCCATGATCTCGATGAAGTGGTAGTTAGCCTCGCCAGCCTGTACCTTCTTCAGCAGGGCCTTAGCATTAGCAAGACCGGATGCGATAGCAACCTTAACTTCCATACCTGCAACGTTGTATGTTGCTTCCTTGATGCCTTCTACGCCACGAACCTCTGTGAACTCGATGGGAGAATTATCCTTCTTGCCCTCAAGAGTCCAAACTGCGGTACGCAGAGCAGCTTCCATAACGCCGCCTGTTGCACCGAAGATAACAGCAGCACCAGTACCTGTGCCGAGGGGGCTGTCAGCCTTCTCATCGGGCAGCTGATTGAACATGATACCAGCCTTCTTGATGAGGCGAGCAAGCTCTCTTGTTGTGATGGAGATATCAACATCAGGAACGCCTGCAGCGGACTGATCGTCTCTGCCCAGCTCGAACTTCTTAGCTGTACAAGGCATTACGGATACGCTTACGATGTTCTTGGGATCGATGCCCATCTTCTCTGCGTAGTATGTCTTAACAACAGCACCGAACATCTGCTGAGGAGACTTGCAGGAGGACAGGTTGGGAATGAACTCAGGGAAGTAGTTCTCGCAGTATCTGATCCATCCGGGAGAGCAGGATGTGATCATGGGGAGAACGCCGCCGTTCTGTACACGGCCGATGAACTCTGTACCCTCTTCCATGATGGTGAGGTCAGCAGAGAAGTTGGTGTCAAATACCTTGTCAAAGCCCAGACGACGGAGAGCAGCGATCATCTTGCCCTCTACGTTTGTGCCGATGGGGTAGCCGAATGCTTCGCCGAGGGATGCACGAACTGCGGGAGCAGCCTGTACAACAACGTACTTCTCGGGATCTGCGATAGCGTCCAGAACCTTCTGAGTATCGTCCTTCTCGGACAGAGCGCCTACGGGACATACAGCGATACACTGACCGCAGGATACGCAGGCTGTCTCAGCAAGAGGCATATCGAATGCGCAGTTGATCTCAGTAGCGAAACCACGCTCGTTAGCGCCGATAACGCCGATGCCCTGAGTCTTCTCACAAGCAGCTACGCAGCGACGGCAGCTGATGCACTTGCTGTTGTCGCGGTACATGTGAGCAGCGCTGTCATCACGCTCAGCGGGAGTAACTGCACCGTCAAAACGTGTAGCGTCAACGCCGTACTCCTCACACAGAGCCTGAAGCTCACAGTTGCCGCTTCTTACGCAGGAGAGGCAGGACTTGTTGTGGTTGGAGAGCAGCAGCTCGAGAGTTGTCTTTCTGCTTTCGATAACCTTGGGAGTAGCTGTGAATATCTCCATACCCTCGTTGATGGGGTATACGCAGGATGCTACGAGGCTTCTTGCGCCCTTAACCTCAACAACACAGATACGGCAAGCGCCGATAGCGTTGATATCCTTGAGGTAGCAGAGGGTAGGAATTCTGATACCGGCAAGACGGCAAGCTTCCAGAATGGTGGAACCCTTGGGAGCCTGGCAGTCAATACCGTTGATCTTAATATTAACCATAATTAACTGTTCCTTCCTTTCATTAGCCCTTTAC
>JAZSEG010000227.1:0-2729 GCA_045531575.1 Oscillospiraceae bacterium
CCAGATGAAGTCGCCGTAGATGTTCTTCATACGGTACTCATTGCCCTTGAACTCCTCGCCGTTACCCAGCTTCTCAAGATCTGTTCTGTAACGATCAGAGTCATCGCCGTGAAGCTTAGCCTTGAGCAGGAAGCTGTCTGCAAAGTGATCGGAGGGAGCACGATAGCTGAACTTCTTATTGAAGTTGTTGGAGAAGAATACTTCGTTGCTCTTTAAATTCCACTCAAAGATGATGTTATCGGACATCTCTGTGATCGTTCTGTAACGATCCTCACTTACAACGATCTCATCAACAAGGTTGTTGAAAGCACGGGAGATCTGACCATACTCGTTGTTGCTTACAGTTGTGATACGAGCCTCGTGGTCGCCACGACGGATCTTTGTAAGAGTCTCCTCGATGGTTGTAAGGGGCTTTGTGATAAAGATGGAAACTGCAATAGCACCTGCAATAGAAAGGATTGCAAAGATAACTACTGTTGTGATGATGCCGGAGGTTACAGACTTGGAAATAATGTGAGCCATGTTAGCGGGGCAGCTTGCGATAACCACAAGACCATCTGCGCCGCCGACTCTTGTCATAACAGCCAGCTTCTTCTCAACGCCCGTAATGGCGCCCTGTGTATCACCATCGAATGTGATGATCTCTGTTACTTCGCCATCGCCAAGAGAAGCGATGCGGTCAACTACTACCTGAGTATACTGCTCTACGAGGTTTGTACCTGCGTTAGCATCACTGATCCAGTTATTGCGGGGATCAACTACTCTTACCATACCCTTGTTATAGAATGTGCTGTTTGCAGGGATCTTACAAAGGAATGTATCCGCTTCGATATTATAGAATGTAACAAGGTACTTGTCAGCGATAGGTGTTCTGATGAACATCAGCTTGTTTGCGGTATCGCCTATGTAGAGAACATCATCCTTGATATCATCGCCGAAAACAAATGAAACATCCAGAGTCTTTCCGTTGTTATCCTTAGGCTGTCTGCCACAGGTGATCTTACCGGACTTATCCATGATGACCACACAGTCAATAGCAGGAACGGTGGAGTTGTTGGCTGAGCCATCGTTCCCCAGACGAGCAAACAGATTGCCAACATTATCCCTGTTGCCGCCGCCCTTTGCAACAGCCTGAACTTCGCTCATTGCCACGAGAGCAGCATTCTGATCCTTGACGGAATCAAGATAGATCTCCAGAGTCTGAGCCTGATTTGCCACCAGATCAGTCATCTGTCTGTGGAATTCCTGCTCACCATTGGAGGAGACCAGAAGATTTGCAAATATCGCATATATCACCATCGGAATGATAGCGAAGCATATTGCGGATATCGTGATCATCGTTTTGATTTTCATTTGTATATACTCCCCATTTCTATCCGTGCATAGCACGAATTAAAGATAACAATACATAATAATAGTGTTTATAGACATTATAGCACATAATTTCAATTCTGTAAACACATCACTCATAATTCTACCCGCACAAAACAAAAATTCATTAAAAATCACCAAATCATCAAAATTTATTTTGGTAAGAATATCAGGCAAAAATCTTTTTTGCCGAATAGCTATTGATTATCCCCGAAAATTGTGATACAATGTTAATATAACTGTACCATATTCGGAGGAGATGTCATGGGTTCCAAAGTAGTAAAGTACAATACATACAGGCTGATAGACAACAATTCCTTTGAACTGCCTCTGCCGTTCAGATTTGATATCTACAGGAAAGAATATCTTGTTGCCGAGTATGAGATCACTGAGGATGAAAGAGTAGAATGCAATATCATTACAAAGCATAAGGAGAACATGATAACTCCTGTGCATCGTCCTCTGACTCTCTCGGATGTGCATTATCTGTTTTCCTGCCGAGTGTTCCAGGATATGACGCCATATACTGCTCATATGCTGAAATGTGTCGGTCTGGAAAAATATAATGTTCTTGATATCATCACAAGAACACACGGCATCGTTCCTTATGATAATTACTGGCTCCGATTCGGAGATGAGGATCTGAACTACGAGCTCGCAACCGAAAGCTTCAATGCAATGATGGCAGAACCGGTAGTACCTGCCGCTCCTCAGCCTGCTGTGGCTCAGAGTGAACCTGATGTTTCAGAGATACTCAGCCAGCATACTATTGATATAAGCGGTATCGTCGCAAGAGATGGTGCAGGCACCACTCAGGCCGAGGCGGAAAACATGGTGCGCACTGCGGTGGCATTCACGCCTGCCGAAAAGGACGATGAAGTCGTTAACAACAAGATGAGCGAGGACGAGATCGAAGCCCTGCTGATGAAAGCAGGAATCTCTGCTCCTCCCCCTATGACCGACGCTGCTATGAACGCAGTCTTTGAAGCCGCTGAGACTTCTGTTGAAGAATCCTCAGGCGGTGCTATGTCTCAGGCGGATATTGAGGCTATGTTTGCCTCTACCATGGCTGCCCCCGAGCCTGTTTCTGCTCCTGCAGCAGAGACGTCCGATGGAGGCAAGATGTCACAGGATGATATCGCTGCTCTGTTTGCTGCCAACGCAGCTGCCGAGCCCGAACCTACTCCCGCAGCTGAAGAAGCTCCTGCAAGCGGCGGCAAGATGTCGCAGGATGATATCGCCGCTCTGTTCGCTGCAAATGCAGCAGCTGAGCCTGAGCCTGCTCCTGTAGTTGAAGAAGCTCCCGCAAGCGGCGGCAAGATGTCGCAGGATGCAATCGAAGCACTGCTGAACAGTAT
>JAZSEG010000018.1:0-2269 GCA_045531575.1 Oscillospiraceae bacterium
GTGCAGAACAGACCTCGGCGGTCCTCACGCCCCCAATGCTCCCGAGAGCGCTATCCCCGGTATCGTGGTAGGTGCATTCGTGGACGACAAGAAATCGGGCAGATTCCTGAATGCCCCCCACTTCACAGGCATGACGCTTGAGGAAGCTGTCGCAAAGGCTGAAGCTGAATTCGACAGCCCCTACGGCAAGTAAAGGAGACATATGAAAAGACTTATCACCGCTTTGATCTCCGCAGCCGTGCTGTTAAGCTGCACAGGCTGTATCGCACATAAGATCCCGAACGATGTCATTGAACAGATCGAACCGCAGGTCACACAGGAGCAGATAATATCCTCTGTTGCTCCCGAGACCGTTGACGCACCCGATGACGACGAAGCTATGACTGCATCAGCAGGCTTCTCCGTGCAGGGCACGAAGCTCATCGACGCAAAGGGCAACGAGTTCATCATGCGCGGACTCAATCATCCGCACTGCTGGTTTCTGGATACAGACACCACAGCTCTCCCTGCGATAGCCAAGACAGGCTGCAATACCGTTCGCATCGTATGCGGTGCAGGCATCCAGTACACAAAGGACACCGTGGAATCGCTGAACGCTGTCATCGAGCAGTGCAAGGAACTGGATATGATCTGCGTGCTTGAGGTACATGATATAACAGGCAAGGACGATATCGCTCTGCTTGAACAGGTCACCGATTACTGGATCGAAGTCAAGGACGCTCTCATCGGCAACGAGGCTTACGTTATCCTGAACATCGCCAACGAATGGGTCGGCAAATGGGACAGCAATATCTGGCGTGACGGCTACACCGCAGCTATTCCGAGGCTCCGTGAGGCAGGCATCAAAAACACCATCATGGTGGATGCAGGCGGCTGGGGACAGTACGGAAAGAGCATCAAGGAATGCGGCATGGAGGTGTTCAATTCCGATCCCGATAAGAACACAATGTTCTCCGTACACATGTACGGCTCCGCAGGCAAGAACGAGCGCACCATCAGGCAGAATATCATGGGCGCAACCGATCAGGAACTGTGCATAATCGTGGGCGAGTTCGGCTACAACCACTCCGATGGCGATGTGGACGAGGGCTACATAATGCAGTACTGCGAGGAGAACGATATCGGCTACCTCGGCTGGAGCTGGAAGGGCAACGGCGGCGGTGTAGAATATCTCGACATCGCAGTGGAATGGGACGGCTCGGTACTTTCTGAGGACTGGGGCGAGGTGCTCATCAACGGCGAGAACGGCATCACTGCAACTGCAAAGATATGCAGCGTTTATGAATAAGGAGAAGATATGAGGATAGGTATACTCGGCGCAGGCGGCATCGCCCGCAAAATGGCGCACACTGTCAATAATATGGAGGATATGCAGCTTGCCGCTATAGGCTCAAGAAGCATCGAAAGAGCGGAGGAGTTCGCAAAGGAATTCAGCATCCCCACCGCCTATGGCAGCTATGAGGAGCTTGCCGCTGACAGCTCCATCGACCTGATATATGTGGCAACACCGCACTCCCGTCACTATGAGGACGCTCTGCTCTGCCTTAACAGCGGCAGGAACGTACTGTGCGAAAAGCCGTTCACCGCTAATGCAAAGCAGGCGCAGGAGCTTATCGAGCTTGCGGAGAGCAAGGGTCTCTTCATCGGCGAGGCTATATGGACGAGATATCTCCCCATGCGCTTCAGACTGGATGAGATACTGGCAAGCGGCGTTATCGGCGAGCCATCCTATCTCACTGCAAATCTCGGCTATCAGATAAGCCATGTAGAACGCCTGATAAAACCTGAACTTGCAGGCGGCGCACTGCTGGATCTCGGCGTGTATACCATAAACTTCGCGCTGATGGCTTTCGGAAATGATGTTCGGGAGATAATATCCTCCTGCAACAAGAACGAATACGGCGTGGATACGAACAACTCCATAATCATGAACTTCGCCGACGGCAAGACCGCAATGCTCCACAGCAACCTGAACTCCGTTACAGACCTCCGTGGTATGATCTACGGCGATAAGGGACGCATAGAGTTCGACAACATCAACAACTGCGAGGGCATCACCGTTTACCTTAATGATGGAACGGTGACAAAATACGAAACGCCGCCGCAGATAACAGGCTTTGAATATCAGGTGCGTGCCGCAGCGGATGCTATCTCCGCAGGAATGACGGAATGTCCGCAGATGCCGCATTCCGAGATACTGAGAGTGATGAACATCATGACAGATCTGCGAAACGAATGGGGCATACGCTATCCCTTTGAATAAGCCCAC
>JAZSEG010000275.1:0-24966 GCA_045531575.1 Oscillospiraceae bacterium
TTATGTGGCTTGACCTGCTCGTGCAGGACCGAAAGAAGCTCCAGTGCAGCGCTCAGCTCGGCGTAGATATTCGCACCTTTTTCAAAGATATCTGTCATCCGCTCAAAGCAACGCTTTATCTGTGGCACATCACGCAATATAATTATGCCGTCCTTGCTTATATCGGTAAGCATGGCGAAAAGATCAGGCCGCACCAGCTGTTTTCGCAGCTCCCAAGGGTTTATCATTGCGATATAGCGGTGATATTCCATATCGGCAGGAACTTTTGTTATGTGGTGCTGTCGGCTTTTTATCAGCACGCAGTCATTCCTGCGTATATGATAGACCTTATCCTTTACGGTTACATCCAGCTCCCCCTCGACTATATACATAAGCTCACATGATGTGTGTGCATGACTTACACCGAAAAGCGGATTTTCATAGTATCTTGAATGCTCTATTATCGCCATATTCATCACCTCACTATCAGTGTAACATATCTCTGCCGAATAATCAATGCTCTTACAGCAGATTTTCTATATAAATAAGCAGATTATATAATGAGCAGCCACCAATATTATTATAAAATATAAGCAGAAGCAAATTCACGGCATTCACAAAGCACAGCAGAAAATATATATTCCACAGGAGGAACGATATGAAAAGAAAGGTCATGAGCTGCATAATCTGCGCAGCAGTAATCACATCGGCATGCGGATGCTCAGGCACTGCACCATCAGACACAGATCAGCAGCACACATCAGAAAGCACATCTGCCTCAACCACATCCGGCACAGCGGAATCAACAGCGGCACAGACTGTCGATGACTCTCCCGCAATCACTCCTGCAGATGTTTCCCTTGACGGACAGGTGCGTGTATCTCCTCTCAACGCTTCAGTTATGAACGGCGGCAGCTTTGAGGGCTGGGGCACCAGCCTTTGCTGGTGGGCGAACAGGATAGGTTACTCCGACAGCCTTTCTCAGCAGGCAGCTGACCTGTTTTACGGTGACGAGGGACTTGACCTCAACATAATGCGTTACAACATCGGCGGCGGCGATGATCCCACGCATAACCACATCACCCGAACAGACTCCGCCGTTCCCGGATGGCTGGTGCTTGACGAAGCAACAGGCGAGTATGTCTACAACTACACCGCCGATGCAAACCAGCTCAACGTCCTCAGGCGCTGCGCCGAAGCCTCGGGCGAGGACGCATGGGTAGAGGTGTTCAGCAATTCGCCGCCCTATTTCATGACCGTGAGCGGCTGCTCCTCGGGAAACACCAATGCCTCAGTCAACAATATCAAGGATGAGTGCTACGGCGATGTGGGCGAATATCTCGCACACGTTTCCGCATATATCAATAACGAGCTGGGCATCAAGGTGGACAGCATCTCCCCCATGAACGAAGCCAACACCAATCACTGGGGTGCTTACAGCAACAAGCAGGAGGGCTGCCATGTTGACGCAGGCGAGTCCCAGTCAACACTTATCATCGAGACCGCAAACGCTATGGAGCGCTACGGACTCGGCGATGTTCTTGTCATTGCCAGCGACGAGACCGCTCCCGACAAGCAGGTGGAGGAATACAAGACCTTCTCCGCCGAGGCACTTGCAAAAATAGACCGCATAAGCACTCACACCTACGGCACAAGCGGCATAGAGGAGCTGGGCGCACTCGCAAAGAAGGAAGGCTTCAACCTCTGGATGAGCGAGGTGGACGGCAGCGGCACCGCAGGCGAGGAAGCAGGCGAAATGGGTGCGGCTATCTGGTTTGCACAGAAGATAATATATGATATCAACAAGCTTTCGCCGTCTGCATGGATAATGTGGCAGGTCATCGACAACCACATCAGCGCCGAGGGCTACAACGGCAACAAGGACTCGGGAATGCCCGATATTACAGGCGGCTTCTGGGGTACGGCAGTGGCCGACCATGACAATGACACCATCATACTTACGCAGAAATACTACGGCTTTGGACAGTTCACACGCTATATCCGCCCAGGCGCAACTCTCATCCACTGTGATGAAAACACTCTCGCAGCCTACGACAAGGATAAGGGCGAGCTTGTTATCGTTGCTGTAAACCCCTCTGCCACCGACAAGACATACAATTTTGATCTGTCGCAGTTCACAGCGCTCGGAGATACGGTTGCCGCAACACGCACCAGCGGAGATTCCGCAAGCGGCGAGAAGTGGGCGCAGCTTGACAGCATCAAAGCGCACTCAGAAGGCTTTGTCGCAGAGCTTAAGGGCAACTCCATCACCACATTCGTGATGAGCGGCGTGCAGATGGGAGATGTAAGCGTCAGCGAACTCTCTCTTGAAAATGCATCTGTTGAGGCTCCCGCATCTGTTGACGGAAGTCCTGCCGAAAGCATCATAGACGGCGACATGGTGACATATTACGACGGCGATGTTGACAGCTACATCATCATTGACCTCGGCGCTGACACTGAGTTTGACATCATCGGCTACGCCCCTGCCGAGGGTCAGGAAAGCCGCATGCAGAAATGCCGCATCTACGGCTCGACCGACGGCGAGAACTGGGAACAGTTCACGATACTGAGAGCCGATCCGCTGAGCGGCGAGATGAATCAGCTGATACTGCCCGATACGGTAAGCTATCGTTACCTGAAATTCGATTACCCCAAAAGCACCGATAAAAAGAGCTTCAGCTGCTGCATCGCAGAGGTGGCACTGTACAAATTCGACTAATATACCAAATGCCCGCAGGACACGCCTGCGGGCAAAACTATTCTATAAAAGCATAAAGAACGTTCATCAGAGCGTACGCAGATCCTTCTTAATGCAGCTGCGATATAACAGCACCGTGGCGCAGCACAGCACACCGCACGCACAGGCATTGAATATCAGTGATAATCCCTGCGGGATAACAGCCGCTGCAAATGTAAATACGATCAGCACCAGGACACCGCCGAGACCGCCCGCCATCGTAGAACCGCTCTGCTTGACGACCTCCACCTCAGCTTCCCACTGAAACTTAGGCAGCTTCAGGTTCATGAAGATGCCGAATACGCAGGAGAATACTGCACTCAATGCAGGCACGATCACAAACCATATACGCTCTGCGATATCAAAACTCTGTGTCGCCATCACGACTACCTCCGCCACCACATAAAACGGTGCAAGCAGGCACAGGCTGAAAAGCAGCTTGCCGTTGATGATGTCCTTTGCCGACAGCGGCAGGCTCATAGCTATCCACCACTGCTTACCCTCCATCGAAACAGAGACCGCACTCGGATTCATCATACAAAAAACTGCGGCAAAAGCAAACGGCAATGCTGCGTTTATATTTATAGCAACAGGCAGCTCGGGGAGCAGCGTGTTCGTATCTACGAATATGAGCGCCACGCACATAGCCACCGCAAGTATCGGGCCGATTATCGTGTTTGTGACATACGGGCTCGAAGAGAAATACCGCTTAGCTTCACGCCGCACAAGCGCTTTTGTGAGCGATGTCTGCCGCTGCGACTGCATCTTGTAGCTGTGCTTTGCAAATGTGCCGTTAAGTCTCTGGCATATCCCACGGAAGTTCAGCGATACTACAAGCGCTACCGCTGCAAAGGCAGCGACGGATATTCCCACAAACAGCAAAAGAGATATGATATCGCCGTTTACGGCAGCATTACCAAACATCACTGCAGGGGGATACACCTTTCCAAGAACGTCAGAAATGCTTCCTACAAGCTGCATCATCATTTCTTCGGTCAATTCACCGTCTCCGCCCGGAGCAGAGGAAGTCAGCGAAAGCACTCCGAGAACCAGCAGCACAGACAGCACCGCTTCTACAACAGACCTGTGCTTCATACGAGAGGCTATTCCTGTTATCAGCGCACCCACTGCCGTAGCTATTGCGACAGGAATAAGCGGTGCAGCAATTATTCCGAAAATAGCGCTTATGTAAAACATGGCATCAGCAGCGCACATGACCGCATACACAACAAACCCGGGAAGAATTACCAGCGAAGATATGATAAGGCTTTCGGTGTACAGCCTTAAAAACCTGCTGAACACCACCGCACCGTCAGACAGCGGCAGCGAGGAGATTATATCAAAGCTGTTTTTGCGGAACAGCACACCGCTTGCCTTGAATACCGCAAGCATCAGAGACAGGATGCCTGACATTGCGATAAGATATGAGGGCACGGCACTGCCTGCACCAAAAGATATCAGCACAAAACTCTGCGCCCCTGCATAAGCCATAACAAACATCAGAAGTAATATGACAATGCCATATACCACAAGCTTTTTTCTGCGCTCCACGGGGTCTTTAGTGTGCCTTAAAACATTAAATCCGTAGAGATCGCACAGCTCTGTTACCGCAAGTGCCTTAATCTGTTTCACCTTCAAGCACCTCCATAAAGATATCCTCAAGCGAATCGCCGTTTTTAATAAGCTCGCTCATGCTGCCGCCTGCGATTATCTTTCCGTCTTTGATTATCGTGACCTTGTTGCACAGCTTTTCTGCAACGTCAAGCACATGGGTGGAGAAGAATATTGCGCCGCCGTTATCGCAGATATCGTGCATAACACCCTTCAGCACCACCGCCGCTTTTGGGTCGAGTCCCACAAAAGGCTCGTCGAGGATAAGCAGCTTAGGCTCGTGCACCAGTGCGGAGATTATCGCAAGCTTCTGCTTCATTCCGTGGGAATAGCTTGAGATGAGGTCGCCGAGCGACGCTGTTATCTCAAATGCGTCGGCGTATTTAGCTATTATCTCGCTGCGCTTTGCGGCAGGCACCTCAAAGATATCTGCAATGAAATTGAGGTACTGTATTCCTGTCAGATACTCGTAAAGGTCGGGATTGTCAGGGATATAGGCAAAACTTTTCTTGCATGCGATAGGCTCCTTTGAGATGTCCTTGCCGTCAACAAGTATCTCACCGCTGTCGAAGCCGTGTATTCCCGTAACGCATTTGAGCGTGGTTGTCTTTCCTGCGCCGTTATGTCCGATAAACGCATAGATATCGCCTTTTTCAACGTGAATATTGACGTCCTGTACACCTTTATCGCTGCCCTTGTATTTTTTGCAGAGGTTGTTTATCTTTAACATTTCCGTTCTCCTTTTATAATATCAGCCCTCAGACGATACTGCCGCAATGCCGCCTGCACTCGTTTGCCCGACTCGGGCTATTAAAAAATTTCTTTAATAGATTATAGCGCATTGCTCTGATAATGTCAATAATATACGGGTAAGCGATTTTAGCAGACCTGTAGGATCATGATAGATATGAGACAATTCACAAAAAAAGGTAGCGGAGCAGCATTGAACTGAACCAGTAAAAACGGACAATGACCAAAAGGACTCCTATGGTATTTCCATATTACAACAAAGATAGAATTTCCACTAAACTAAAAGGAATGAGCCCAGTTCGCTACCGAGCTCATTCTCAATCGATTTAATTAATATTTTTGTCTGAACTTTGGGGTCCACTTCAATATTAACCTCAACCTTGCCGCCGTCAGGAGTATACTTGATACTGTTATCGCAAAGATTGTAGATAGCCCCGAAAAGCAGGTGCTTTACCTCGTTTGCTTTTTATAAATCAATTTACTGAATGTTGTTATACTCCGCAATCCACATAATACTGCGCCTGTGCCTTGAACATCTCGGCATAGATGCCGCCGCTGCGCTCTGCAAGCTCATCATGGGTGCCGTATTCCTTGATGGTATCCTCTGCAAATACGGCTATCTTATCGCAGAATTTACAGCTTGAAAGGCGATGCGAGATATAGATCGCTGTTTTTCCGCCTACAAGGGTGTTGAACTGACGGTAGATATCATACTCCGCAACAGGGTCAAGCGCCGCTGTCGGCTCGTCAAGGATTACTATGGGCGCATTGCGGTAGAGCGCACGGCTGATGGCGGTCTTTTGCTGCTGACCGCCCGAAAGCTCTGTACCCTTTTCGTCAAAGGATTTGAAAAGAGTAGTGTCAAGCCCATGCTCCAGCTTCTGAGCGTCCTCGTAAAAGCCTGAAAGTTTCAGCGTTTCTTCTATGCGGTCGTCGTCGGCTTCTTCGGAAAGAGCGATATTCTCACGCAGGCTGAATGCGAAAAGCTGAAAATCCTGAAACACAACAGCAAACAATCTGCGGTATTCCTCATCGGAGTATTCCTTGATGTTTACGCCGTCGATAAGTATCTCACCCTCGGTAACGTCATACAAACGGCAGAGAAGCTTTATGAAAGTTGTTTTACCTGCGCCGTTAAGTCCCACTATGGAGAGATGCTCACCCGAGCGTATCTTTATATTCACATCACGCAGAACATAATTTTCCGAGCGGGGGTATTTAAAGCTGACATGGGAGAACTCGATAGTGTGTTCGCCCTTGTTTACAGGTTTGGTACCCTTTGTCATTGCGGCGGGATATGCTGTAAATTCGAGATAGCGGTGCGCATAACGACAGCGCTTGCGAAGCTCCTGCACAGAGGATACGATATTGAACAGGCTGTGGTACAGATTCGCCGCACTGCTTACGCACATGGAGAAGTCGCCTATGGATATAGCTTTTGTCACAGCAAGATATCCGATATAGAAATAGCTGATACCGTCACGCAGTGAGTTTACAATATCCTTTCCCCAGCCGAATGGGCGCATACTGCGCTGTTGGTTCTTCCATATACTTGTCTGCTTATCAGCGAATGTGTCGGCTTTTTCACACATCATATCTGCACTGTCATACAGGCGGATGTCCTTTCCGTAGCGGAAGTCCGACAGCTGATAGAACATATATGACCATACTCTGTTCATTTTGGAGAGCTTGAGGAAATCCTCCTCCTCGATCTTGTTTATCTTAGCGTTGAGAAGCGTTATCAGAAGCAGAGAGATGATCTGTACAGGAAGCAGCAGCGGACAGGTTATGATGATAATTACAGTAACCCCGCAGAGTACAGCGATGTTCATTATAATATTGAAAAGCTGATCGAGCACTCCCACAACACCGCCGCTGTACCAGCTCATGCCATCCTTTGCCTTGGCAATCTTGTCAAGCGCTTCGGGATCTTCGGTATGCTCAAAATCCATCGACATAGTGTGTTTGGAAAGCTCGGTATCAAAATACTGGTTGAACCACTCACGAATTACATCAATGATATGATACGACAGGGCATTCAGCAGATTTGCCACAAGGGATATGCCGAGAATAAGCGCCGCAAAGAGTATGACTTTCGGAAGATGCTCCTCAACAGGCGCACCGCCTATGATGAGAACAAGCTCATCTATCAGGAATTTCGGCAGGAGTATCCCGACCGTGTGCAGAGCTAACTGTGCCACGAACTGAAGCGCATACACAAAGAACAGCGATGGCTTTTCCTTGCGCACAGTCCTAAGCATAAAACGTAAAGTTTCGCCTACAACGGGCTGATTTTTCTCTTTTTTGTTTTTAAGCATCTGCAAACACCTCGCTTTCGGGATCGTTGACATAATACTGAGCCTGAATACGGAACATCTCCGCATAAGCGCCGCCGTTTTCCAGCAGGCTTTCATGCGTGCCGTATTCCACCATCTCTCCGTCCTTGAACATCGCCACATTCGAGCAGAACTGGGTCGAGCTGAGACGGTGGCTGATATACACTGCGGTCTTTCCGCCGATAAGCTTGTCGAAGTCGCTGTACAGCTTGCTTTCTGCAAGTGCGTCGAGTGCCGCTGTCGGCTCGTCAAGCACCACAACGGGAGCGTCCTTGTAAAGCGCTCTCGCAAGGGCGAGCTTCTGTTTTTCGCCGCCCGAAAGATCAACGCCGTCATCATGGATGACCTTCAGCATTTCGGTGGAAATGCCATTCGGGAGCTCTTTAAGCTTATCGCCAAAGCCTGCGTCAACAAGGCACTTTTCCGCCATTTGTTTATCGGTAGCCTCGGGCGTGCCCATTGAGACATTCTCGGCAAGCGGAAACGCGAACAGCTCCACATTCTGAAATACAGGCGCAAAAACACTGTAGTAGCTTTTCTTGCTGTAGGTATTGATGTTGACTCCGTTGAGCAGTATCTCGCCCTCGGTAGGTTCATACAAACGGAGAAGCAGCTTGATGAACGTGGATTTGCCTGCACCGTTTAATCCGACCACCGCAAGCCGTTCTCCCGCCTTCAGAGTGATAGACAGGTTTTTCAGCGCATACTTTTCCGCCTTGGGATATTTAAAGGAAACATTGCGGAACTCGAATGCGTAGCTATCGCAAACGGGAACAGGCTCACCCTTGTCAACATAGTCCTTTTCAAAGTCCATGAAGCTGCGGAAATCATCCACCTGACGGCTGCAATCAAACAGCGTGGTAAAGCTGTTGAGGAGCTTACTTATATAGTCGTAAAAGGTGGTAGCCGAGGCAAGGTACAGGCTGAAATTACCGATAGTCATTTCGCCCTGTACTGTCTTATATATCAGCCACACATAAACAACGGTGCGTGAAAGCGCAAGCAGAACATTCGCTACAATGCTGCTTGTATACCACATCTTTGCATTTCTTACCTGTGCATCGCAGCGCTCTTTTTTCATCACGAGCAGCTTTTCGACCAGCCAGTCCTTAAGTCCGAACATTCGGATATCCTTTGCGCTGTCGAAGTTCGTGGTGATATTGCGCATATAGTTATCTCTGCGCCACCAGTTTGCAAGAGGATCCCATATCAGCTTTTTGCTTTTCTTCTGTATGTGAAGTGTGTAAAGGGAATTCGCTACGCATACCACTAGCATAAGGAGCACTATCCAGATATTCATAGTTCCGAGGATTATAAGACCTACGGTAACTATCGCTGCCGACATGAGCAGGTCAACTACGGCTCTCATCATACCCTCGACGCCGTTTGTGTTTCCGCCGCAGGCATTGTCTGCTTTCTGATAGCAGTCCATCACATCGGAGTTTTCCAGGTGCTGAAAATCCAGCCTCATCACCTTTGCGTTCTTCTCGGACATCAGCTTGCAGCGGGTAGAGATGTATCTCCACCATATCTCACTGTAGTAATATGTATTGAGCATGGTGGAGATCATCTGTATAGCGGCAAACATCACCATGAGCCACAGCAGGCTTTCTATAGGCTGTTCACCCGTTATCATATCAATGACGAATTTCGAGATGAATGTCCACAGATACTGCATAATAGGTGCACATATCACACCGATAGGGATAAGCACCAGAAACCATTTATTGTGGCTTATCATCGCTTTCAGCACATAGCGAGTATTGCTTAATACGCCGTAATCCTTATGAAGCGGATTTTTGTTCTCCTCTTTTATTTCTTTCTTTTTCATAGTTTACTCCTTTTTGCCGTTTTTGATAAAGGCAAGCTCGTTTCTGTGGATCCACTCTCCGCCGTTCTCACGCATACCCGTCTGGTAGGAATAGCTTTGCGGTGCTTTCAGCATACCGTCCATTGCCACGAACGCCATAAGGGGCATAGTGGTATGTATGCCGTCTGCGTGATAGATCCTTTCGCTTTTGTTAAACTCGTTAATGATTTGTGTCTTGAAAAAAGTGTGCTTTACAACTGAATCAGTAAGAAATTCAAGCGCTTTTTCGACCTTTTCGACAGGGATATCAAGCTGTATTGCAATAGTCTGCGGCCGTACGTTTTCGTCCCATTTCAGGCTCATCATAAATAGCGTGATCTTTAGATTATCCTTATCACCGAAAAATCTGCAAAGCTTTGTCATGTCATTGAGCCGCTGCTCATCCGAAAAATACTTTGCAAATCCGTTTTCGGGTTCTTTTATCAGCATATAATACTCAAGGCTTTGATTGAGCGCCATGAATGAGGTTCCGCAATTCAGGTTAAGCTGAGAGGCTGTGTAGCTGTTCTTTTCGTCATCAATTACATTTCTGTCGTAATAAACTTTCTGCGAGCGCCAGCTTGCCACCTGCATTGACCACAGTATCTTCATCATCTGTTCAAAGTATTCGTCGTGTATCTCCTTGCCGTCTTTTCTCTTGAGCTCAATGCTCTGTAAATGTTCGAGTATACGCTGCTCGAGAGAGACATCCTTTTTGGCTCTGCCATAAAGATGATCTATTGAAACGCCGAAGAAATCCGCGATCTGAGGCAATAAGTCGCCGTCGGGATAACTGCCGTTCTCCCATTTGCTGACCGCCTGCGGACTTACTCCGAGATGAGATGCGAGTACATCCTGAGTTATTCCTTTTTCCTTGCGAAGCTTTTGAAGCTGAACAGAGAATGTTGTATCCATATTTCAAAACCCCTTTCGGTTGTGCTGTACACAGTATACCACAAATATCGGTTGTTGTAAATATAAAATATCAACTATGATTCTATTATTGGTGTAAAAATATCTAAAAATCAATTTATGGTTGAGGTAGAAACAATAATATAAACAGAAATACATTAAAATAATAATGCATAACCATAATTTAATTGTATCAACTGCGTTATGACAGGATATTTAAGATTCTAAATTAAATAACAACAAAAACTTACTTATATCCCACAATAATTTAGCTATCTCTTCGCGCATAATTAAGTTCATTCCAACATTATTCAGCTTTGATTACGGCAAAAAACTTAATTAACTTTATTTTCTTTTAAAGATAACTTTCCGCATTGTGCAAATTCGCCAAAGCTTTTTACATTAAATTCGCCACTCTTGATAAACTTCATTTTTAACTATTGACACAAAGTAAATTTTGTGTATAATATTAACTAGATTAAGTTAGCATTTAACCGTCTTTAACCAGCGGTTGGTGCATACTTGAGCCAAATATCACACGATCATATCAGGAGGTAATTTTCATGAAGTTCAGAAGAATTCTTGCAGGCATTCTCGCAGCAACAACAATGCTGTCCTTCGCAGCTTGCTCCGGTGACACAAGCAGCGATGCCGGCACTGAGAGCAATGCAGGCGGCGACACAAGCACATCCACAAATGCAGGCGGCGACGCAGGCTCCAACGATGGTGAGCAGCTGGTACTGAAGGTACTCACCTGCCGTACAGACCGTGTTGAGGACGGTTCCCTCGACGCAGTAACAGACGCTTTCGAGCAGGCAAACAACTGCATCGTTGAGTATCAGGGCTACACCGATTACGAGAGCGATGTTTCCACAATGATGAACACAACCGAGTACGGCGATGTTCTGATGATCCCCGGCACAGTAAAGCTCGCTGATCTGGGCAACTTCTTTGAGCCCCTCGGTACATACGACGAGATGAGCCAGAAGTACAACTGGGTAGACTCCAAGATGTATGACAACCAGGTATACGGTCTGCCTATCTGGGGCGGCGTATCCGGCGGTATCTGCTACAACAAGCGTATCTGGGCTGAGGCTGGTGTTACCGAGCTTCCCAAGACACCTGAGGAGTTCATCGCAGCTCTGAAGCTCATCGACGAGAACACAGACGCTATCCCCTACTACACAAACTATGCCGATGCAAGCTGGACACTGGTTCAGTGGGCATCTCTCGTAAACTCCGCTTCCGGCAGCTCCACTCACGAGGTAGATAAGCTGGTTAATAAGGAGGATCTGTTCATCGACGGCGGCGCTTACTATGAGGTATACGAGCTGATGTTCGACATCTTCAGCAACCCCTCCCTCATCGAGGAAGACCCCATGACAACTGACTGGGAAGGCTGCAAGAAGGCTATCAACGACGGCAAGATCGCAACAATGGTAATGGGCTCCTGGGCAGTTTCCCAGTTCAAGGAAGCCGGCGAGAACCCCGATGATATCGGCTATATGCCCGCTCCTTTCAATGTAAACGGCGTTCAGTACGCTGAGTCCGCTCCCGACTACACTCTCGGCGTAAACGTAAACAGAAGCGACGAGATCAAGGAGCTTGGCAAGAAGTACATCACATGGTTCGTTGAGGAATCCGGCTTTGCAGTAAAGGAAGGCTGCGTAGGCACTCTCAAGGGTTCTGAAATGCCCGCTTACCTCGATGCATTTGCTGATTGCGTAATGTTCACAACACAGCCCGCTCCCGAGGGTCTTGTAGGCGTTTGGGATACCATCAACAACGACTCCGAGGTTGGTACATGGCAGGGCGACGCTGCTAACTTCAAGATCCTCATCGCTGAGGCTGCTTTCGCAGGCGAGGACAAGGCAGCTATGGTAGACATCATGAACGCCGCAAACGCAAAGTGGGCAGCAACAAGAGACGCTAATGCTGATCTTGAGGCTTATCTCGCAAACAACGGTTGATTCATTTCATAGTTTCTCCCAAAATGTTTCGGGAGGGAGCGTTCCCTCCCGAAATCATTTTATTAAAGTTTTCTGAGAAAGGACGGATCCTATGTCCGAGCTTACAGGAAAAAAACGCACCCTTGCGCAGTGGCTTAAGGGTTACACGGGACAAAAATATCTTATAACAATACTGTTCCTTATTATACCCCTTGCACTGCTTATTCTATTTACCATCATCCCTGCAACTAATATGGTGATATACAGCTTTCAGAAGCGTGACCAGCTTGGCGTTTCGGTAGAGTGGGTCGGCTTAGATAACTATGTAAGGCTGTTCACCGACGAGAGTTATTTCAAGACCTTTGTCAACAGTATTTATTATCTGTTCGGTTCATTTGTTCAGCTTTCGCTGGCACTGTTCATCGCAACACTGCTGTGCTCCAAGATCAGATTTGCAAATCTCTTTAAGGGCGTAATGTTCTTCCCTTATCTGATGAATGGCGTTGCTGTATCGCTCATCTTCCGCAGATTTTTCCAGAAAGGCGACGGTATAACCAACACCGAGGGAACGCTCAACAGCATTATCGAGATGCTTGGCGGCGATCCGATCAAATGGCTCTCCGATCCGAATATCGTCAATTTCTGTCTGGTGTTTGTATCGATATGGCGATACATCGGCTTTGATATCATTATGTTTATCGGAGCTATCCAGTCTATTTCCCCTGAAATCTACGAAGCCGCTGACCTTGACGGCGCAAATGCATGGCAGCGCTTCTGGTATATAATCTTCCCCTCGATCAAGCCTATCGTAGCACTTCAGCTGATACTTGCTATTAAAGGCGCAGCTTCCGTTTTCGAGATACCCTATATCATCACAGGCGGAAGAAGCGGCACCAACACCTTTGTTATCAAGACGATAGAAACGGCATTCCAATACCAGAAGGTAGGACTGGCATCGGCAATGGCGATAGTGCTGCTGGTGATAATTCTAATAGTCACAGGAATACAGAAGCTCTGCTTCAGGGAAAGGAAGTGACATCGGCATGGCAAAAGTTGAAAAGGAATTCGATCTCAAGAATTATCAGTTCAAGGAAACTCCCAAGCCTGTAAAGGCGCTTTTGAAGGCGCTGGTGTATCTTTTCCTTGTGACTTGCTGTCTGATGGTCATCATTCCGTTGCTGGTCGTACTCATCGGCGCATTCAAAACACACGACGAGTACATAACTACAAATGTTTTCACACTTCCCGCAAAACCTCAGTTCCAGAATTTTGTTACAGCCTTTGTAGACGGCGATGTTTTGCTTGGTCTGTTCAACACAGCGATAATTCTGGTGATTTCCTGCGTCGGAACCGTCATCACAGGCACCATGACAGCGTTCGTGCTTCAGCGCTTTGGCATGATGTTCACAAAGATCGTCAAGGCGTTGTTCCTGTTCGCATCGCTGCTGCCCAACATCTCGATGCAGGTAACTGTATTCCAGATCGTAAGCAAGCTCGGCCTGTATGACAACATTCTGGCTCCCTGCATACTATACATAGGAACGGATATTATCTCTATTACGATCTTTATCCAGTTCCTTAACAATATTTCGGTATCACTCGACGAAAGCGCAATACTGGACGGTGCGAGCTATCCTCGTGTTTACTGGAGCATCATCCTCCCGATGCTCCGTCCTGCTATTGCCACCGTGCTGGTGATCAAGTTCGTAGGTATCTACAACGACTTCTACACAGCAAATCTGTATATGCCCAGCGACAAGCTGGCAGTTGTATCCACTGCGTTGTATCGCTTTATTGGTCCGTATGGAGCAAAGTGGGAGATCATTTTTGCGGGTATCATAATATGTATCATACCCTCGCTGATCGTTTTCCTGTGCTTGCAGAAGTTCATCTACAGCAACCTGGTTACCGGTTCGGTCAAGGAATAATTCAGCCAATTTCATTGTTAGTACCTTCATACCACGGAGGTCACCCTCCCAAAAAGCACCTGTACCTTACCCCGTACAGGTGCTTTTTCGTCCGAATATAAAAAATGTCCGCACGTTATCACACGCGGACATTTTGTTATATCTTTTTTACGGAAGCCTTTTCGATCAGTTTTCCATCCAGCACCTGTATCCTTGTAGGAAGCTTATTATTGCGGATACGGTCAATTATCGTAGATATCGCAAGATCTGCCATCTCCTTTGAATCGACATCGATAGTGGTGATAGGAGGCTCGGATATCTCGGATATGAGATAGTTATCGTATCCGACGATAGAGATATCATCAGGCACCGTATAGCCGATAGCCTTCAGATCGCGAATCGCCTTGAACGCAGTTTCATCACAGTTGCAGACGAATGCAGTCGGAAGCTCCTCGGGAAACGGAAGTGTTTCAAAAAGCTCATTATGGACATCCCTATCGTCGATCACCCATTTTTTATCGATAGTAAGCTTGTGCTGCAGCATCGCCTTCATATAACCCATGTACCTGTCAAAAATACTTGAAGTAGCTAGCTGTGTGCCGATATATCCGATCTTTGTGTGCCCTTGCGAAATAAGGTGGCTGGTGAGCTTATAGCCGCCGAAAAAGCCATTTGTGACAACGCAGTCCACTTCCAGATCCTCTATATAATAGTCAAGCATCAGCAGCGGTATTCCCTGCGCTGCGAGCTTTCTTGCATATTCATGGCTTGTCTGACCGAGCGAAATGATACCCGCAATGTTCGGGCTGCCCGGAAAAGCAGGCATCACCAGATCATTTTCCTCCTCGGGAGTAAGTATCTCCTGTATGCAGGAGAAGTTTTCTGATTTCAGACGCTGTATGATATTGTTGTACAGCGCCCAGTAAAACGAACCGTTGGGGTTGATAAAACGCTGTGGTATCAGTACACCAATAACTCCGCCGCTTACAGCGGGCTTATTTGATATATATCCCAGTCGATCGGCGGTAGCGCGTATCTTTTCTCTGAGTTCATCGCTCATGCCTCGTTTTCCGGCAAGCGCCTTGGAGACCGTTACATTGCTTGTACCGCAGAGTTCCGCTATATCGGTAAGTGTGATCTGTTTTTTTGACATCGTGGCATTTCCTTTCTGAGCGCAATGAGCTACAGCAGATGCAAGTCAGACTCGATAGTTTCCGAATATTTGCACATACATCTATATTATAATGCATTTTACAACTATTTGTCAACAGCTAAATCAATTAATCTTGATTTTTTTGTGATTAAAATACGGTGCACAATTAATCACCATAAACCATCCGTGTAACCACCTTGCAGTGCTTATTCAATATGAACAGTTCGGTAAGAATTGCAGTAGAAAGACTACTCCGATGCACAATTTTGAACAGGAGCATGTGGCTCTGAAATTCTCTGATGTGAACTACCAGCAAGCAAAGAGCACCATCGCCTTCGGCAATAAAAAAAGGACTACTTTATGGGACCTGTCCAACAGAAAAAAAGAATAACTTCCGAAAAGCTGCGTTAACCCGCAGCTTTTTTCTTTGCCCTTGTTACAGTAGCCGAACTAACCGCCACATAGAAACGGTAGTAAATATCAATCTGTTGTGTACGTTTTCCGCTTGACTTGTCGGGTGCGTTTACCACAATTCTTTCAATCAATTCATGCATTATTTCGGGAGTGAGCTCCGTAATCTCGGTGTATTTCTTTACAGCCTTGATAAACTGCTGTGTATCAGCCGTTCTCTGCTCGGTCTCTTGAATTGCTGTATTGAGCTCCTAGGATAGTTTTTTTAGATTTCTTTGCTCTGTTTCGTAGTTCGCAGACATCATTTCAAAACGTTCGTCCGAAATCTTCCACGAAACATTATCTTCGTATAATTTCATAAACAGCTTGTCCAGCTCTGCAATTCGCTTGTCGGTCTGCGATAGCTTTTTCTTTGCGGATTTCAGATCAGAGCTAATTCTTCGTATGAAATGTTCTGCTGCTATCTTTAAAAACTCGTCCTCACGCTCTCGGACAAGCAAGCAGATTTTGTTCAGCTCTGACAACAGAATTTCCGTTAGTACGGAAGTGCGAATGTAATGTACCGAACAAGCCGACATATCGAATGCGTATGTACTGCATTTCATGTGTTCGTAATCTTGCGACATAGTTCTTGCTCTCGCAAGATACAAACGCTTTCCGCAGTCGGCACAGTATACCATTCCCGAAAATGGGCTGACCTCATCGTGCTTTGTAAGTCTGCGCCGTTTGTTAGCACGAATCTCTTGTACAAGGTCGAAATCCTCTTGTGAAACAATAGCCTCGTGAGTGTTGTGGAAGATCTTCCATTCCTCGGGCGGATTTTCGATTTTCTTTTTGCTCTTGTAGCTTTTTTTGCTTGTTTTGAAATTCACCGTATGCCCCGCATATTCTGCTCTTGAAAGTATGTCCTTAACAGTTTCGCAGCTCCATCTATATGGACTTGTTTTGTGAATACTTCTGAAAGAATAGTTTTTGTAGCTTGTTGGACTTAATGTGTTCTCTGCGGTAAGCTTTTTTGCAATCTGAGCAGGGCCTAAACCCTCAATGCAAAGCTGAAATATTCTGCGGACAATGGGTGCGGTGTTTTCGTCAATCTCCCATACATTTTTATCTGCCTCAGATTTCTTATAACCGTATGGAGGATTAGTAGCAAGCGGCTTTCCCGATTGACCTTTTGCTTTGAATACTGCTTTGATCTTCTTGCTTGTATCTCTTGCATACCAGTCATTAAACACATTCTTGAAAACCATCATCTCGTTTTCATTGCGTAATGTGTCAACACCGTCATTAACTGCGATATAGCGAACATCATAATCGGGAAGTATTATCTCGATATACTGTCCTGTCATAAGATAATCTCTACCGAAACGAGAAAGATCTTTTGTAATAATAACGCCTACTTTACCAGTTTTAACATCGTCAAGCATACGAATAAAATCGGGACGATTAAAATTAGTTCCGCTATAACCATCGTCAATATAAAACTGAATATTCCGAAAACTGTTATCTTCCGCATACTTCTGGAGCATAGCTTTCTGATTTGTGATACTGTTGCTCTCGCCTTGCAGATCATCGTCGTTACTCAATCTGCAATATAACGCTGTGATTAAATCTCTTTCCATAATAAGGTTATATCAATAATATGTAGATTATATTTATTGCAAGTATATTCGGATTTATATGTATTGCTTTTCCGACTAAGAATGTGATATAATAAATTTGATGCCAAGAGATAATATTGTGATTAATTCAACACAAACAATGTGAATTCTTTATAATTAGTGTAAAGTCATATTGAAAGTATTTTATTCTGAGGTTTTTATGATATATGATTGCGAAGAAAAAGTTCTTCATAAAAGCAAATGGGCAACAACACTTAAATGCAATAACATTGTTATAAAATGCTTTAATGATAATGATCTACCGAAAATTCAAAAAGAGGTTCATCTGTTACATTTGTCCAGCAACCTTGATATAGAATTGTACTATGACAACAACAATGAACAATGGTGTATGAAGATGGCGTTTATTGATTTAGTGCCTTTGTATTGCAATTCTCACATCAATAAAACAATTGAAGCATTGATATCGGTTTTTTCAAATTGGCAAGATGACAAACGGTATATGCAATATGTTTGTGATGATTGGGAAAGTATTACAAAGCCATATATGATGTATTTATTGCAAAAATATCTACCATTCGAAAACAAAGCAAAAGAATATCTCAACTCAATGAAATCAGAACGATTTATTCATGGTGATTTTATTTTATCGAATGTACAACAAGATTTATTAGGTAATATCATAATTCTAGACTTTGAAGATGCTGGTACAGGTCCTTATTTATGGGATCAAACAACCCTTGTTTATAGTTTTGTAGAAGAAGGTAAATACGATATAGCTAGGCATATGTTCTTTGAATTTGGATGTTCTTATGAAATGCTTTACTGTATTGCAAGTGTTAGACTTGCTCGTGCTTATAAAAACACAACAAATATATACAAGCGCACTCTGGCATATGAAAAAATAAAAGCTGATTATGCAGGCAGGTCAGGCGCTTCAAATAACAGCTAGCGAAATCATAGATATAGCCGAAATTGTAATACTATCACAATTTCGGCTATAACTTTTGCATATATTAAATTGTATTTTATAATGACTAGGGATTTATTCCATACAAAAAGAACACAGTAAAGAATTGTCGTTTGTTATAAATCTTACGCTATTTCCATAGATTTTTTGCAGCAATCCAGAATTAATACACTCCCGGACATCGCCAATTGCTAAAGTTGTTCCCTTATTCATAATACAGACTTTGGAATTTAATGCTAATGCGTGATTAGGATTATGCGTAGAAAAAACTACCGTTTTACCCAAAGAATTCAGTTTCTTTATTAAGTTTAAAAGCAATGACTGATTGCCAAAATCCAATGCAGATGCAGGCTCATCCATTATAATTACCTCGGTGTCTTGAATTAATGCTCTCGCAATCATTACCAGTTGTTTTTCGCCTCCGCTTAGATTAGATAATGATTTATGGAGAAAATCCGCAATTCCCAAATCATATGCGACCTGTTTAATGTTTTGAGAATCTTGTTGAGTAATTGTCTCATACATTTTCTTATGCGCAATTCGTCCTAACGTTAAATAATCATACACCTCTAAACTACTGTCATTTTGAGTAGCTTGCTGAACATAACTAATAATTTTAGCGATTTCCAAACGTTTCATTTGACAGATATCTGTGCCATTTAAGTATATTTTTTCTTTAAAAACAGAATTGAACCCCAAAATGCAATTCAACAAGGTTGTTTTTCCGCAACCGTTAGGCCCCATAATACACATAATGTCGCCTTTTGAAACCTGTAGACTGCATGCTTTTAATATTTGCGTTTTATTCACAGTGTATGAAAGTTCATTAACCAGAATGGCTGGAATCATGATTCAACACCTTTCTTGCTTACAAGTATGAAGAAATATGCTACTGCGCCAAACAATCCTGTTATAATGCCCAGTGGGATCTCATTTGGAGAAATGCTTCTTGCAATTGTATCAACAATAGTCATAAAAATTCCTCCTAAAAGAATTGTTATGGGTATCATTCGTTGATTGTTACTGCCAACTAAATTTCGAGCGATATTAGGTATAATAAGACCTACCCAATCAATAGAGCCAGAAATACTTACTGCGACACTGGTTACCAATGTGGAAGCACAGATAATCAGTAATCGTTCTTTCCTATAATTAATGCCGACAGACATAGCTTCTTTTTCACCTAACGACATTGCATTCAATCGCCAAGCCATTATTAGCAGTATCAATGTGCATACTACAACAAATGGCAGGAGAAAATAGACCTGTTCAATTTCTGCATCAACAATTGAACCTAACATCCAGAAAGTAATTGATGCTAGCTTGTTTTCTCCGTCAGCAATATACTTAATTATGCCAATTATGGCATTCATAAAAGCACTTACAACGATTCCGGCAAGTACTAAAACAAGAGCGGACTTGTTTTTTGAAAAACGTTGAATCAAAAGAGCTAAACAAGCTGCAGTAATGCCACATATAAAAGCTATAGCGGTTCTTCCGAAGGTATTGATGCCAAGCAAAATACATATTCCGGCACCGACACAAGCGCCAGCGTCAACACCTAATACTCCGGGGGAAACCAACCTATTATGAAATAAGCTTTGATATGCTGCTCCGGAAACAGAAAGTGCAACGCCTATTAAATACGCTAACAGAATACGTGGTATGCGTATATGTATCAACACATTATATCCTGCCGTGTTGTGTGTATCATTAGGATCAAATAACGAAATCAAATCATGAACATTCACAGGATAACGACCGATACAAAGACATCCTGCTATTACCACAACCGAAAGGCACATCAAAGCAATAACATACCCTTTAATTGATTTCTGCTGATCAGATGTTTTAATTCTCATAAGCGTTTCCGTTTGGTGCTAAAGCATTCAAGATATAATCGATTTCAGCATCAGAAAAATCTATATTGTAATAAGTGCTATAAAAATTCTTTGTTTCTTCATGCAAATCTTTATCGATCAACTCAGGATACATTGTTTCGGCAGCCCATAATTTCAACAAAGGGAACTCCGCACCATAAAAATCCCAACCAGTAAATCCAATGGGTATCTGATGTATATTACCATCTGATACAGCTTTAACATTGCTCCATTCAGGGCTGTTAAGTAACTCTTCTTTTAGTTCTTTGCTATACACACCACCAATAAATATTATATCTGGATTTCTTGAAATTGCATCTTCTTCTGTGATTGTAGGTCCATCATTAGATAAATCTTCCGTAGAAAAAACACCTCCAGCTTCTTCAATCCAAAATTGCTCGATTGATCCACCTCCAGCTGTGCGACCTACACCTTTATTTGATTGACCATAAATATAATATACAACAGGCTTGTCTTCTTCTTTTACAGCACTCAATGAATTTTCAATATATTGGTCTGTATCATTATAGTATTGAGTCCAGCGTTCAGCATAATCAGCAGCTTCTTCGCCAAAAATATCTCCTAACAACTGAACAGATTCAAGGATTTCCTGTTCGTTATATTGTTTATAGCAAATAGCAGAAATACCATCTGTACGGAGATCTGCCGCTACATCCGGGTCGGCAACCATAACAAGATCTGCTTCGATGGCATACATTTCTTCTACAGAAGGAGCCCAACCAAAACCCTGAAGCGAAGAAAAACCTTCAGAAAATCTTTCGCACCACGGATTTGTCAACACATAGTCTGCCGTGCCAACAAGTTTGCCCGAAAGACCCATTGCAACCATAAAACTGGTTCCGTTTCCGGAGCGACATACAACATTTTCGATTTGTTCGGGAATAACAACAGTGTCGCCGTTTATATCTATAATTTCAGTATAATTTGCTGTTGAATTATCATTGCCTGTCGATGCTCCACATCCGGACAATAATAAACTTACCAATGTGCATATGGCAATATACTTTACTTTATTCATTTTAGTTGTACCTCCACAAATTCATATTCTAAAAATTCCTATCCTGTAATTGAAAAGTAATTTTATTTAATAAGTATACCATTATCCATGGTAGATTGTCAAGTCATCGTTTCATCGTTATAAAAACTCGTCCGAAGCACTGATCGAATTCAACACTTATTTCTATCATTAAAAGATTTGTATTATAAGAATTTCCCTATTCCAAGAGGAATAGGGAGATTCGATTTTACATATCGCCAAACATTAAGACAAACCCCTACGGTCAAATCTTTCCATCGTTTTTGTTGGAGAAAGGTATTATGTGCTTTTCTCAGTTTTTCACCATTTGGCATGTGATTTTGAAGTCACATACGAGTGTGATTTATTGCCGACTACCTTAGCGGAGACAGCCTGTTTAGATACAAGATGGATAACTATTACATATGCAAAAGCAGTATTGTCAAAACAACAATACTGCTTCGTCATATTCCGCTGTTTTACCTAAACAACTTTTTCTGTAGTGCAAGCTCCCTTTCGTAGTCCTTTTTATATTGGAAGAGATTGCGGTAATTGATACACTAATGCCTTGATTAATTTTGCCCGATATGATACAATATTTTTATGATATCTGAAAGGCGGTTATCAATATGAATATGCTCCACATTAAATATGCTGTTGAGGTAGCGAGAGTAGGCTCGCTCAATAAGGCGGCGCAGAATCTGATCATAGCCCAACCTAATCTCAGCCGCTCCATCAAAGAACTGGAGGGCGAACTAGGCATAAAGATATTTGACCGTTCTGCAAAGGGAATGATGCTTACTCCCGAGGGAGAGGAATTCATCAGTTATGCAAGGGAGATACTCAAACAAATAGAACAGGTAGAGATGATGTACAGAAATGGCATTGAAAAGAAACGGCGGTTTTCTGTGTCAGTGCCAAGAGCCTGCTATATTTCGGAAGCCTTCACAGAGTTCACCAAAAAGCTGAATGCCGACCCGGCCGAGCTTTTCTATAAGGAAACCAACACCCAGCGCACGATAAGCAATGTGCTGGAGAAGGATTATAAACTGGGCATAATACGCTACGCCGAAAATTATGACAAATATTTCAAGACCATGCTGGAGGAAAAAGGACTCGTGTACGAACTTATTTCCGAGTTTTCATACAGCCTTATAATGAGCAGAGAGCATCCCTTAGCCACAAAGGAAGATATCGCATTCGAAGACCTGTGTCCGTATATAGAAGTAGCGCACGCAGATCCGTACATCCCATCACTTTCGCTTGCAAAGACAATAAGGGACGAGATACCCGATAATGTGGCACGAAAGATATACATATTTGAAAGAGCGAGTCAGTTCGACCTGCTGTCAGAAAACCATGATACTTTTATGTGGGTGTCCTCGGCTCCCGAAAAGGTGTTAGAGCGTTATGGTCTGGTACAGCGCAAATGCGCAGAGAACACAAGGATGTATAAGGATGTACTCATATATCAGGAAGAATATAAGCTTACTCCTCTTGACAAACAGTTCATAACCGAGCTGTGTCTGTCAAGACGCAGATGCATAAAATGATATCTTTTTAACAAAGTTCTTGTTGTTTTTAATACATTTCAATCGAAAAACGAAAAATAGGCAGAGTCATATCTGCCTATATTTTTTTTGCTGATTACAGCTGGAAAAACAGCAAATTCCCATTGATGCACATCGGCTTAATTGCTATCAAATGGCTCTGTTAAAAGGAATTGTTGGTTATATCAAAAAGTATAACCCGCATATAACAAACTAATATTTCACAAACAGTAAAAAGTTTGTTATAATATTAACAGAGTTAAGAGCGCGGAGCTGCTTAACGAATAGTACATTACTTCAGGAGGACTAAAATGGAGAACAAGACTTACGAAATCGTAGACAGCGTAGAGAAACTTGAAGAGGCGATCAAGCGTGTCAGAAAGGCACAGCAGATCTTCGCAGGCTACACACAGGAGCAGGTTGACAAGATCTTCCTCGCTGCTGCATCCGCCGCAAACAAGGCAAGGATCTCTCTCGCAAAGATGGCTGTTGAGGAAACAGGCATGGGTATCGTTGAAGATAAGGTGATCAAGAACAACTACGCATCTGAGTACATTTATAATGCGTACAAGGACACCAAGACCTGCGGCGTTATCGAAGAGGACAAGGCTTTTGGTATGAAAAAGGTTGCCGATCCTATCGGTGTAGTTGCTGCCGTTATCCCCACAACAAACCCCACATCCACAGCAATCTTCAAATGTCTTATTGCGTTAAAGACAAGAAATGCTATCATCATCTCCCCCCATCCCAGAGCAAAGAACTGTACTATCGCAGCTGCAAAGCTTGTTCTTGAGGCTGCTGTTGCAGCGGGCGCTCCCGAGGGCATCATCGACTGGATAGATGTTCCCTCTCTCGAAATGACAAACACCGTAATGAAAGAGGCTGACATCATCCTGGCAACAGGCGGCCCCGGCATGGTAAAGGCTGCATACTCCAGTGGCAAGCCCGCTCTCGGTGTAGGTGCAGGCAACACTCCTGCAATCATTGATGACAGCGCAGATATTCTGCTGGCTGTAAGCTCCATCATCCACTCCAAGACATTTGATAACGGAATGATCTGTGCCTCCGAGCAGTCTGTTATCGTCATGGAGAATATATACGATACAGTTAAGGATGAGTTCGCCGCAAGGGGCTGCTACTTCCTTGATCCTGCGGAAACAGACAGGGTTAGAAAGACCATCATCATCAACGGTGCGCTTAACGCCAAGATCGTTGGTCAGCCTGCCGCAAAGATCGCAGCCCTTGCTGGTGTCGATGTGCCTGCAGGTACAAAGATACTCATCGGCGAGGTGGAGAGCGTAGAGCTTTCCGAGGAGTTCGCTCACGAGAAGCTTTCTCCCGTACTTGCTATGTACAAGGCTAAGGATTTTGATGACGCTCTGTGCAAGGCTGAGCAGCTTATCGCTGACGGCGGCTACGGTCACACTTCTTCCGTATACCTTAACGAGATAACAGAAACCGAGAAGCTTGCAAAGTTTGAGGAGCGCATGAAGACTTGTCGTATCCTTGTAAACACTCCCTCTTCCCACGGTGGTATCGGCGATCTTTACAACTTCAAGCTGGCACCCTCTCTCACACTGGGCTGCGGCAGCTGGGGCGGTAACTCCGTTTCTGACAACGTAGGTGTAAAGCATCTTATAAATATTAAAACAGTAGCTGAAAGAAGGGAAAATATGCTGTGGTTCAGAGCACCTGAAAAGGTATACATCAAGAAGGGCTGTCTGCCTGTTGCCCTTGACGAGCTTAAGAATGTAATGGGCAAGAAGAGAGCTTTCGTTGTAACCGACAGCTTCCTTTATAAGAATGGCTATACCAAGTGCGTAACAGACAAACTGGACGAGATGGGTATCACTCACACCACATTCGCTGATGTTGAACCCGATCCCTCCCTTGCATCTGCAAAGGTTGGCGCTGCTGCTATGAGAAGCTTCGAGCCTGACTGCATCATCGCTATCGGCGGCGGTTCGGCTATGGACGCAGCAAAGATCATGTGGGTGCTGTATGAGCATCCCGAGGCTGACTTCATGGATATGGCAATGCGCTTTATCGACATCCGTAAGAGAGTATACACATACCCCAAGATGGGCGAGAAGGCTTACTTCATCGCTATCCCCACATCCGCTGGTACAGGCTCCGAGGTAACTCCTTTCGCAGTTATCACCGACGAGCAGACAGGCACAAAGTATCCTCTGGCAGACTACGAACTGCTGCCCAACATGGCTATCGTTGACGCTGACCTCATGATGAGCGGCCCCAAGGGTCTGACCTCCGCTTCCGGTATCGACGCAGTTACACATGATCTGGAGGCTCT
>JAZSEG010000209.1:0-6313 GCA_045531575.1 Oscillospiraceae bacterium
AAGATCGTTTCTATCCACGATACGGGCGCAGACGACGGAACTAAAGTATATGTATTCGAGTGCGACAGGCTCACCTCCGCTGTTGTTGGCAGCCGTGTGGAGAATTTCAAGCTGGTAGTAAGCAGCTACGGCGGTCTGAGAGTCTCCCGTGAAGCCATCCGCTACAATGAAGCAGAGGAGCGCGGAGTTTACATCGTCCGTGGCAGCAGCCTGGTATTCAAGAAGATCAACGTCATCTACTGGGGTCAGGATTACATCATCTGCTCTCAGGAGGAGGGCGACGAGTATCTGAAGCTCTACGATGAGATAGTAACAGAGGGCAAGGATCTGCACGATGGAAGAGTTATTGAGTAACACGCAGACAGGCTTTGAGGATATCCGCAAAAGCTATGAAAAGATCTGCGCAGATATAAAGCAGGCAATGGCTGACGCAGGCAGAACGGATGAAGTAAGGCTGATGGCGGTCACAAAGACCGTTTCGCCCGACCGTGTGAACTATGCCATCTCGCTGGGAGCGAAGCTTCTCGGTGAGAACCGTGTTCAGGAGTTTCTGGACAAGCGTGACAGCTATTCTGAAGCCGAGGTACATTTCATCGGCGGTCTGCAGACCAATAAGGTCAAGTACATTATAGATAAGGTCACAATGATCCATTCCGTGGATAGCTTACGTCTTGCGCAGGAGATAAGCCGCAGGGCAGGGCAGCACGGTCTGGTCATGGATATACTGGTAGAGGTCAATATCGGCGAGGAAGAGACCAAGGGCGGCATCTCGGCGCAGGGCGTGCGGGATTTCTGTTCGGAGGTGCTCAGTCTCCCGAATATCAGGCTGAGAGGTCTGATGACCATACCGCCGCCCGGATGCTCGGAGGAGATATTTGCTCAGATGCAGCGGATATTCCTTGACATCAGGGACAACGGGGTGCAGAATATAAACAGCACCAACTTTTTATTCGACACACTTTCGATGGGCATGTCGGGGGATTATGCGACAGCCATCAGGTACGGGTCCACAATTATCCGAGTAGGCTCAGGTCTGTTCGGGTATAGAGAATATAAGAATCTGGATTTGTAGAAAGTGCATTCGGATAACCGAAAGACAGAGCGCTCCGCAAGGTCTGCGAGTTCGTTCGGCATACGAATGAAGCTGCTGTAAAAACAGGTTCAAAAAAACATAAAAATTGGAGGAAAATATCATGGCATTCACAGATTTACTTGCAAGATTCCGTCAGGCAGACGACGAGTACGCAGAGGATTACGAGGAGTATGTAGACACTTCCTCTTCCGCTGTAACAGAGGCTGAGGCTGATATGCCCGCTGCTCCCAAGTTCTCTTCTTCCAGAAGCGAAAAGGTCATCAGCATGCACGGTGCATCCATCGGTGGCACAACTCTGGTCGTTCTGAAGCCCAAGAACTATGATGAGATCATGAAGGAAGCAGTTAGATTCCTGAAGGAGAACGCTATCGTTATCCTGAACCTCGACAATGTTACCGCTGAGGCTAGAATGAGAATCGTTGACTTCATGACAGGCGTTATCGCTGTTATTGATGGCAAGATGGAAAAGATCGCAAGCTGCACATACACTGTAACTCCCAGAAACGTAAGCCTTCAGGGTGATCTGGTAGAGTACGAGCAGTTCGACTGATAAGTGGCATTTTCGCTTTTGAATGAGGAGGAGCGTTATCTCTCCGCCCATATTGCCGATCTTCAGCGGCTGAGCATCAAGTCAGGAGTTCCGAGATTCTCTCAGTTCCTGAATGAGCGTGAGGCTGTTGTGGCGAACAATTCGGTGAAGGGACGCCCCTGCTTTTTCGGATGGTATGAGGGCGCCGCAAGAGTTATCTGCGGCTTTATAGAGGATACCTATGCCTCTGAGCTTCAGCCGTCCGATATTTTTCCTGTTGTTCCACTTACCTTTACTTACAGAGAGCGTGATGTGCTTTCCCACAGGGATTTTCTCGGTGCCATACTTTCGCTTGAGATAAAGCGTGAGCTGGTGGGGGATATCCTTACGGCGGAGGGCTATTCGGCGGTGTTCGTTCACGAGACCGCTGCAGAGCTTGTCTGCGCTCTTGATAAGATAGGAAAGGTGGGAGTCAGCTGTGTGAGGGGTATAACTATGCCTCTTCCCGCTCAGCAGACGCAGCGCATAGAAACTACCGTATCTTCTCTGCGGCTTGACTGTATAGTCAGTGCTGCGGTGAATACATCAAGAGAGAGATCCGCATCGCTCGTAAAATCGGGCATGGTAAATGCGGACTTTTCTCCATGTTTAAATGTAAGTGCCGAGGTAAAGGAAAATACCGTCATCTCGGTGCGGGGTCATGGCAGGTATCGCCTGTCGGAGATCAGCGGAGAGACCCGCAAGGGCAGGATCCGCATAGTAATCGAAAAATACATCTGACACTAAGGTGGCAGAGCCGGTCGGTTTCCTGAGGGACAGACCGCCGCAAGATTTTCGCACATTTAGGAAGGAAGAAACACCCATGAATGCAAAGGACATATTGGCAAGGCGGTTTGAAAAGGCAACTTTCAACGGCTATAAGACAGAAGACGTTGATGAATTTCTGAGAGAGCTTTCCAGTGAATTTGCTCAGCTCCAGAAGGAGAAGAGCGAGCTGGAGCGCAAGCTTGAGGTTCTTGCGGACAAGATCCGTGAATACCGTGACGATGAGGACGCTCTGAAGGATGCGCTGCTCATGGCTCAGAAGCAGGGTAACCAGATCATCAGCGAATCCAAGGCCGCTGCTGACAAGCTGAAGAAGGAGACCGATGAAGCAGTTGCAAAGCAGCTTGCTGATGCCAAGGAGAAATCCGAAAAGATGATAAAGGACGCTGACGATTATGCAAAGCGCATGACCAAGGAGTCCAACGAGCGTGCGGACAAGCTTGTCAAGGATGCGCGCACAAAGGCTGACGAGATCAACGCTCTCATGCAGCGTCAGACAGAGATACAGCAGACTGTTCTCCAGAAGACACGCAAGGAAGCTGATGAGTACCGCAACCGTATTATTACCGCTTATCAGGCTCAGATCGAGCTTATCAATAAACTGCCTGAGGCTTGCGAGAATGAGTTCGTAAAGAATACCGCTGCCGAGGTAGAGAAGCGTGAGGCTGAGCGTGCAAAGGCTGCCGCTGCTGAAAAGCAGAAGAAAGCAGCTGAAGCAGCAAAGGCAGCTCAGCAGAAGCCTGCTCCCAAGCCTGAGGCAAAGCCCGAAGTGGCTGAAGCAGAGGATGAGGATATAAAGATCGCAAAGCCTGCCGCAGAAAAGGCTCCTGAAGTGAAGAAGCCTGAGGCTGCTCCTGCAGAGGAAGAGCCGTTCAAGAGCGTTCCTGTGGAGAATGACGCTGCGCAGACAGGCGAGTTTGATCTGCCTTTCTTCAATTCAGGCACCGAAAAGAAGCGCCGCGGCGATCTTCAGTTTGGTAAGAACAAATAATTACATATAACTTAGGCAAGATGTTCCCCGCCTCTAGGGCGGTGGGGGACATTTTTGAAATCAGTGAGAGTTGGATCTCCCACTGATTTCAGTGCGGCAAAGCCGCACCTTGCCACGTCGAATGACGCGGCAAGCCGCTTATATAATATAAAAATCTTTAAGGAGATAACACCATGTCAGAGGATTTTAACAGCACACTTAATCTTCCGCAGACCGAATTCCCCATGAGGGGCAACCTCCCCAAGAGAGAGCCTGATATGCTCGCAAAGTGGGAGCAGGATCGCATTTACTATCAGCTTTCCGAAAAGAACAAGGGCAAGCCTTCCTACACACTGCACGATGGCCCTCCCTATGCTAACGGAAACATCCATATCGGTACTGCGCTGAACAAGATCTTAAAGGATATCATCGTAAAGTACAAGAGCATGACAGGCTTCGCTGCAAACTTTGTTCCCGGCTGGGACTGCCACGGTCTGCCTATCGAGCTGAAGGCTATCAAGCAGATCGGCGCTGACAGCGGCACTATCGATCCCGTTGCTCTGAGAAAGAGCTGTCGTGAGTTCGCTCTGTCCTGCCTGGACGATCAGAAGGCACAGTTCAAGAGACTCGGCGTATGGGGCGATTTCGATGATCCTTACCTCACCATCAAGCCTGATTTTGAGGCTAAGCAGGTAGAGGTATTCGGCGAGATGGCTAAGAAGGGCTACATCTACAAGGGTCTGAAGCCCGTTTACTGGTGCGCAGACTGTAACACCGCCCTCGCAGAGGCTGAGATCGAGTATCAGGATGATCCCTGCTATTCTATCTATGTAAAGTTCCCTCTTGCTGACAGCAAGGGTAAGTTTGACGATCTGGGCATCGATCTTTCCAAGGCGTATGTAGTTATCTGGACTACAACCACCTGGACTCTGCCCGGTAACCTGGCTATCTGCCTCGGTCCCAACTACGAGTATACATTTGTAAAGGTTGAGGACGAGGAGAGCAAGTCCTATGGCGAGTATCTGCTGATGGCAACAGATCTTGTTTCCACAGTTATGGATGCTGTAGGAATTTCCAAGTACTCCACAGTAGGCAGCTTCACAGGTGCTGAGCTGGAGCTTATCGAGACAGATCATCCCTTCATGGGCAGAAAGTCCCCCGTTATCGTGGGCGATCACGTTACACTCGACAGCGGTACAGGCTGCGTTCATACAGCTCCCGGCTTCGGTGTGGAGGACTTTGAGGTCTGCATGAAGTACAAGGGAATGTTCGATATCGTAGTTCCCGTAAATGAGAAGGGTATCCTCACAAACGAGGCAGGTCCTTTTGAGGGCCTCAAGACAGGCGATGCAAACAAGGTCATCGCACAGCGTCTGGAGGACGACAACACTCTGCTGGCTATGCAGAAGATCGTCCACCCCTATCCTCACTGCTGGCGCTGCCACGAGCCTATCATCTACCGTGCTACAGACCAGTGGTTCTGCAGCGTTGATATGTTCAAGGATGAGGCTATCAAGGCTATCGAGGGCGTACAGTGGATCCCCGAGTGGGGCGAGGAGCGTATCAAGAACATGGTTTCCATGCGTTCCGACTGGTGTATCTCCCGTCAGAGAAGATGGGGCGTTCCGATCCCCATGCTGTACTGCGAGGACTGCGGCGCTACTATTATCAACGACACAACTATCAAGGCAACTGCCGACCTGTTCAGAGCAGAAAGCTCCGACGCATGGTACAGCAAGGACGCTTCCGAGTTCATCCCTGCTGACGTTAAGTGCGAGTGCGGCTGCGGCAAGTTCCGCAAGGAAATGGATATCTTCGATGTATGGTTTGATTCCGGCGTAACTCACGCTGCTGTTATGCAGGAGCGTCCTGAGCTGAGCTGGCCTGCTGACCTGTATCTCGAAGGCTGCGATCAGTACAGAGGCTGGTTCCAGTCCTCCCTGCTGACATCCGTTGCTACAACAGGCGTGGCTCCCTATAAGGCTGTCTGCACCCACGGTTGGGTAGTTGACGGCAAGGGCGAGCAGATGCATAAGTCCAAGGGCAACGTTATCCTCCCCGAGGAGGTAATCAACCAGTACGGTGCGGATGTTCTCCGTCTGTGGGTTGCATCCCTTGACTTCCATAATGATATGAGAGTATCTCAGGATATGCTCAAGCAGCTGTCCGAGGCATACAGAAAGATCAGAAACACAGCAAGATTCATCCTCGGTAACCTCGGCAACGGTGACGGCTTCAATCCTGACACCGAGATGGTTGCTCTGGATAAGCTGAGCGATATCGACAAGTGGGCGCTGTCCCGTCTGGACGCTGTTACCGAGAAGGTAAGAGCATCCTACGAGAGCTTCGACTTCTACCTCGCATACCACGCTATTCACAGCTTCTGCGTTGTAGATATGTCCAACTTCTATCTGGATATCGTTAAGGATACACTGTATTGCTCCGCTGAGAAGAGCGAGGAGAGAAAGGCTGTACAGACTACAATGTACATCATCCTCGATTCTCTCGTGAAGCTTATCGCTCCTATCCTTACCTTCACCGCTGACGAGATCTGGCAGTTCATGCCTCACAAGTCCAGCGATGATCTGCGTGGTGTTCCCTTCAACACAATGGCTGAAAAGACAGGTGTTGCTGTTGACGAGGCATTCGAGGCTAAGTGGAGCCGCATCCACGCTGTTCGTGACGATGTTCTGAAGGCTCTCGAGGAGAAGAGAACCGCAGGTGTTATCGGTAAGGCACTTGACGCAGGTGTTAAGCTGTTCGCTGACGAAAAGACCGTTGCAGAGCTTTCCGCATACACAGAGCTTGCTTCCGTATTCGGTGTTTCCTATGTAACTGTGGAGACAGGTGAGGGCGAGTTCAAGGGTGCTGTTGAGGGTGTTTCCGTAACAGTTGA
>JAZSEG010000202.1:0-3143 GCA_045531575.1 Oscillospiraceae bacterium
GGCTGCCTGATGACTCTTCCGAGAAACTACGCCGATACATTGCGCAGGAAAGGCCTGAAATGCGCCGTATTTAATCGATTGAAACCGTATTGGTCAAGTAAGCTCAATAACCGTGACCATCGTAAAATAATCGTTATAGACGGATATACGGCTTTTACAGGCGGAATGAATTTAGCGGATGAATATATCAACGTGTTTGAGAAGCACGGTTACTGGAAGGATTCCGCTGTGATGCTCAAAGGAAAAGCTGCTACAGGCTTAACTGGCCTGTTTCTGGGTATGTGGAATCAACTGGTAAACAATAGATCGGATGAAGCTGATGAAAGTAAGTTTTTCCCTGCTGTAGAGTGTATTGGAAAGGGCTATGCTGTGCCTTATTGCAGTAATCCGTATGGAGAAAGCTCGCTTGCAGAAAATATCTATATCAATATTCTGAACAGTGCGACAAGGTATGTGTATATCACTACTCCGTATCTTATACTTGACAGCGAGATGCAGGAAGCGCTCAGGCTTGCCGCTAAGAACGGTATTGATGTCAGGGTTATAACACCTCACATACCAGACAAAAAAGCTGTACACGCCGTTACTCGCTCATATTATCGTGCATTGCTCAGAAGCGGTGTAAGGGTATATGAGTATCTACCGGGATTTATCCATGCTAAAAATTTTGTTTCTGATGACAATATAGCAGTTGTTGGTACAGTGAATCTTGATTTCCGCAGCCTGTATCTGCATTATGAATGCGGCGTCTGGATGTATGAAACTGACGCTGTTGCTGATATGAAAAATGATTTTTTCAGCACACTGGATAACTGCAAGGAGATAACCATTGACGACACATACGAAAAGAATGTTTTCAAGCGGCTGCTGTGGTCGGTTATCAGGATATTCTCGCCGTTGATGTGATACAAAAAAGGCCGTCCCTGAGGACGGTCTTTCTACTTGGTACGCCTGATGCGATTCGAACGCACGACACATAGCGTCGGAGGCTATTGCTCTATCCAGCTGAGCTACAGGCGCATTTCACACTTGTATATTGTATCATATCTTTGGTTAAATTGCAACCGGTTTTTATTGAAATAATTGCAGCTTATTATCGATAAATGGTATATTTCAGCGGTCAGCGTCCTACGAACGCGGATAAAAGAAAAATTATAGTCAATATGCACAAAACCTTTCCATGAAGCTGCGCCAATACGATTAAAACCACGTTTTTTTGCCGCTGTACTTGTAGACTTGCAGAAAAAGTTGTATAATATCATGTGGTAAAAAATTTAAAAGAAAGAGTTGTTGAACATGATAAGAGAGGACCTTAGAAATATTGCTATTATCGCCCACGTTGACCACGGCAAGACTACACTTGTTGATGAAATGCTCAAGCAGGGCGGCGCTTTCCGTGATAATCAGGTGGTTAACGACCGTGTTATGGACAGTAATGATATCGAGCGTGAGCGTGGAATCACTATCCTCGCAAAGAACACCGCTTGTATGTATAACGGCGTGAAGATCAATATTGTTGATACCCCCGGACATGCTGACTTCTCGGGCGAGGTAGAGCGTATCCTTAAGATGGTAAACGGCGTTCTGCTGCTGGTAGATTCCTTTGAGGGAACTATGCCCCAGACCCGTTTCGTTCTGCAGAAGGCACTGGAGCTTGGCCATAAGATCATCGTTGTTGTAAATAAGACAGACCGTCCCGATGCGCGTAATAAGGAAGTCGTTGACGAAGTACTTGAGCTTCTGCTGGATCTTGACGCTACAGAGGAGCAGATCGATAGTCCTGTTGTTTTCTGTTCAGGCAGAATGGGTGTCGCTTCCTACTCCCCCGATCACATGGGTACAGATTTCAAGCCGCTGTTTGATAAGATCGTTGAGCATATCGATCCTCCCGAGGGCGATAATGAGGGCGAACTGCAGGTGCTTGTTTCTTCTATCGACTATAACGAATACGTTGGACGTATTGCTATCGGACGTATCGAACGTGGCGTGATGAAGCAGAATCAGGAAGTAATGGTCTGCGATCACCTCGGCAGAACTGCGCCGTTCAAGTCTAAGATCGTTTCCCTGTACCAGTTTGAGGGCCTTAACCGTGCGCCTGTTACTGAAGCTAAGGTTGGCGATATCGTGTGCTTCTCGGGTATTGAGGGCGTTACTATCGGTCAGACTATCACTTCTGTTTCCTGCCCTGAGCCTCTTCCCTTTGTGAAGATCTCCGAGCCTACCGTGGAGATGACTTTCTCTGTAAATACAAGCCCCTTTGCAGGCAGGGAGGGTAAGTTCGTTACCTCACGTCAGATCAGAGAGCGCTTACAGCGTGAGCTGCTGAAGGACGTTTCTCTGCGTGTTACAGACAGCGATACACTGGATGCATTCAATGTTGCAGGCCGTGGAGAGATGCACCTTTCTATCCTTATCGAGAATATGCGTCGTGAAGGCTATGAGCTTTCCGTTAGCACACCCAGAGTTCTTTATAAAGAGATCGACGGTGTGAAGTGTGAGCCTGTTGAGCGCCTTGTTATTGACGTTCCTGAGGAGGCTGTCGGCTCCGTTATGGAGAAGATCGGTCAGCGCAAGGGCGAGATGACTGATATGCAGCCTGTTGGCAACCGCACAAAACTTGAGTTCCTTATCCCCTCCCGTGGACTTTTCGGATACAGAAGCGAATTCATGACCGATACAAAGGGCGAGGGCATCATGAACTCCGTATTTGACAGCTATCAGCCTTATTTCGGTGATATTCCGAGACGTACTGTCGGCTCTCTCGTTGCATGGGAGAACGGTAATGCTATCACTTACGGACTGTTCAATGCGCAGGAGCGTGGCACGCTGTTCATCGGCGCAGGTGTTCCTGTTTACGAGGGCATGATCGTCGGCGTATCCCCCAAGGCGGGCGATATCGTGGTTAATGTCTGCAAGAAAAAGCATCTCACCAACACCAGAGCAAGCGGATCTGACGATGCGCTGCATCTGATTCCTCCCAAGGTTATGAGCCTTGAGGAGAGCCTTGAATTTATTCAGGATGATGAGCTTGTCGAGGTTACTCCCAAGAGCATCCGAATCCGCAAGGTTATCCTGGAGCGTGATCTCCGCCTGAAGGCTGAAGCAAAGGCAAAGAGAACTTAAAATAAGTCGGATCGTAGCCA
>JAZSEG010000182.1:0-6697 GCA_045531575.1 Oscillospiraceae bacterium
ACGAGAACGCCGATGAACACCAGTGTAAAAATCACTGCAAAGGTACCATGCTTGAAATTGCGGATATTGAACTTCTTACCGTTTTCAGGCTTCTTTGCCTCTGCCTTCTTTTCGGCCTCAGCTGCTACGACAGCTTCGAGATCGGGTGCTGACACAGCAGCCTCCGGCTCCTTCTCTGCCGCTCCGTTCTGCTTTGCTTCGAGGTCTATCTTATTTGTTACTTTCTTGCTCATAGCTGCGCCTCCTTTCTCAGCTCCAACGGCGGCGTTCAAGAACACGCACCGTCAGGAAATTGAAGAGTACGATGAGGCTCAGGAAGAACACTATGTTCTTCAGGCTGAAAATGCCGTAGGTGAACTCCTGATACTTATAGAACACAGAGAGGGACAGGATAAGCTCCTGCAGCCACTCCCACGGAACATAATTTGCCAGAACATCGAAAAGGCAGAGTGCGATATTTGCGCCGATGCTGCCTATAGCTGCGATCATCTGATTCTCTGTAAGGCTTGAGATGAAGATGCCGGCAGAGATGTAAACGCCGCCCATGAGGGAGATTCCGACAAGGTTTCCGAAAACGGACGCCCAGCCGAAGGTAGCCTCGATACCAGTCTGCGCTGCGGTATCCGCAACTGCGCCTGCAAGGAACAGTGCATACACAAGCAGCACTGCAACACCCAGCAGGAAAATAAAGAAAGCTGCGAGGAACTTGCCCATTACCAGACCGAAAAGGCTTATCGGAGCGGTAAGGGTCAGCTGATCGGTCTTCTGACGCTTGTCATCCGCCATAGTTCTCATTGTCAGCACGGGGATGAGTATCATCATGATAAAGAACATCCACAGGAAGGTGCTGCCCATGTCCGAAAGTCCTGCTGTAAGGCAGGTCATCCACAGGAAAAGACCCGAGAATGCATAGAACACTGCAAGGAACACATATCCCAGAGGAGATGTGAAATATGATGCGAATTCACGCTTTAAGATTGCTGTCATCTGCCTGCACCTCCGTTATCTACATTTCCATAGAAGTCGCCGGTGGTGAGCTTCAGGAAGATCTCCTCCAGAGTAAGTTCAGAGGAGCGCATCAGAAGGATGGGATAGCTGCGCTCTGCCATGCGCTTGAAGATCTCACGGCGGATATCACAGCCCTCCTTCGCATTGAGAGAATATTCTGTAACTGTCTTGTCAACAGTACGGTTGATGTGTACCTCTACCATATCGGGGATACCACTCAGAAGGCTCTGGACCTCCTTGGCGGGTCCCTCGATCTGAACGATCAGCTTATGATCGGCGGAGAGGTTATGAGAAAGATTCTCAGTGGTGTCGTTCGCAACCAGCTTGCCCTTATCGATAACGACGATACGGTCGCAGACCGCCTGTACCTCGGACAGAATGTGCGAGGAGAGGATAACAGTGTGATTCTTGCCCAGCTTCTTGATGAGCGTTCTTATCTCGATTATCTGCTTGGGGTCGAGACCTACTGTAGGCTCGTCAAGGATCAGCACCTTGGGATTTCCCACAAGCGCCTGCGCCAGTCCCACACGCTGCTTGTAACCCTTGGAAAGATTGCGGATAACACGATTCTTCACATCGGTTATCTTTACAAGTCCGCAGATCTCGTTCAGGTGGGAGCGTCTGGGCATCTTACACTTCTTAAGATCGTAAACGAAGTTCAGATACTCCATTACGGTCATATCAAGATACAGCGGCGGCAGTTCAGGGAGATATCCGATATCCTTCTTGGCTGTGACGGGATCTTCCAGAATGTCAACTCCATTGATGAGCGCCTGTCCCCCTGAGGAGGAGAGGTAGCCCGTAAGGATGTTCATCGTGGTGGATTTACCTGCGCCGTTAGGGCCGAGGAAGCCTAGTATCTCGCTTTCATTAGCGGTAAAGCTGATATTATCAACAGCAAGCTTACTGCCGTAGCTCTTGCTAAGATTTTTTACTTCTATCATATAGCCTCCGAATTAAGTAAGTTGGATAAAATACCATTTAAAGTATAATATCCGCAAGTGATAGTCATGTGAATTATCTATGAAATATCAGGCATTTGCCGCTTCGAGAAGCTCAATACCCTTCTTAATTCGTGCTATAGTCTCATCCTTGCCGAGGATTACTGCAAGCTCTACGCCGCCGCCCGGAGTGAGCAGCTTTCCACTGACTGCAACTCTGAGAGGCCACAGCATATAGCCGTTCTTCACACCCTCTGTCTCGATAAGCTTGAACAGAGCATCATGAACGGTATCGTGATCGAATGCGTTCAGACTCTCCAGAACAGGCAGTATCTTCTTCAGCGCTTCAAGTGCTGTTGCGGGGTTGGTCTTCATCTTCTTGCTGGTGTACAGCTCGAGATCGTATGCGGGCAGCTCATCGATGAAATCCACCTGTGCGGGAATATCGGTGAACAGCTCTGCTCTGGGCTGCAGTGTGGTGCAGAGAAGCTTCAGATCAATGTCCTCACGCTTGCAGGTCTGACGGATATATGGAGTAGCGTACTCCATGAACTGCTCGATAGGCAGCGCTCTTACATACTGTGCATTGATAGCCTTCAGCTTCAGACCGTCAAAGATAGCGGGAGACTTGGAGATGCCGCTGAGATCGAATGCCTCGATCATCTCATCCAGTGTGAAGATCTCCTGCTCGCCCTTGGGCGCCCAGCCCAGCAGCAGGATATAGTTCAGGATAGCTTCGGTGAGATATCCCTTGTCGATAAGATCCTGGAAGGATGCGTCGCCGTCACGCTTTGCAAGCTTGTGCTGTGCGTCCTTCATGATATGCTCAACGTGGATATATACAGGGGGCTTCCAGCCGAATGCCTCATAAAGCAGGTTATACTTAGGTGTGGAGGAAAGATACTCATTACCTCTTACAACGTGAGTGATCTCCATGGTGTGGTCATCCACAACGTTTGCAAAGTTGTATGTGGGCATACCGTCGGACTTCAGCAGCACCTGATCGTCAAGATCAACGTTCTCTACTGTGATGTCACCGTAGATCTCATCGTTGAAGGTCGTTGTACCCTCGGTGGGGATCTTCTGTCTGATAACGCATACAGCACCCTCAGCACGTCTCTTCTCTGCCTCCTCACGGGAGAGATCACGGCAGGCACAGCGGTTTGCAGATGCAAGACCGTTGGGCTTGGTGTCGTCGTCATCATCAGTCTTATCACAGAAGCAGTAGTATGCGTGGCCGCTCTCAACGAGCTTCTCCGCATACTCCTTGAACATTCCCATGCGCTCGCTCTGAACATAGGGGCCGTAATCTCCGCCCACATCGGGACCTTCGTCCCAGTTCAGGCCGCAGGTGCGCAGAGTCTTGTAGATAACATCTGTAGCACCCTCTACATAACGCTCACGGTCGGTATCCTCGATACGCAGGATGAACGTTCCCTTGTGTTTTTTAGCAATAAGATATGTGTAAAGCGCCGTTCTCAGGTTGCCGATATGCATATATCCTGTGGGAGAGGGCGCAAATCTGGTTCTTACTGTAGCCATTTCTCATATTCCTTTCATTTAATTGACACATTCTGCGTGTAATATTAAGATAAAGCAGCCTCTTTGTCAGCAGCTATCTGAGCCTTCAGTTCCTGCAGGGAAGCAAACTTCCTCTCGGGTCTGAGATAGCTTACCAGCGAGACGGATATCTTCTCACCGTAAAGGTCGCCGTCAAAGCCGATGATGTGGGTCTCCATGACAGCACCTGTGCCATCCCTGCGATCCTCTACAGTAGGCTTTATGCCAATGTTCGTGATGCTGCGGTAGTTCCTGCCATCGATGGAAACGAAACTCTTATACACGCCGAATTTCGGGATGATGTTGGTCTCAGGGATTATCTGATTTATCGTGGGGAAGCTCAGTGTGTGGCCAATCTTGTTGCCATGCACTACAGGCAGGCGATACCACAGATCGTAACCGAGAAGCTTGTTAGCCTCCTCCACCTTGCCGTTTCGGATAAGCTCACGGATATATGTGGAGCTTATCGGCACGCCCTCGTGGCAGACATCCTGCACGACCTCGACCTTTATCCCATATTTTGCGCCTATCTCAGCAAGAAGCTTGGGAGACCCGCTGCCGCCCTTTCCGAAGCGGAAGGAGCGTCCGCAGCAGGCAAAGCCTGCATTCAGCTTTTTAACAAGTATCTCACGGATGAAATCCTCTGCGGGATAGCCGCAGACCTCCGCAAAATCAGGCGCATAGAGATACTTCACGCCGACTCTTTGCATAAGCTCGCACTTATTCTCGAAGGAAATGATATCCTCGGGCTGCATGAACTTCGGCAGCGTAGTATCACAGTTGAAGGTAAACACCGCAGGCTTCATATCCTTTTGAGAAAGAGCAGCGGTTATTACCCCGACATGACCGAGATGCAGCCCATCGAAATATCCGAGAGCCACAGCGGTCTTTTCTGACGGTACATCTGCACCGTATGTTATGTTTATCAATTCAATACCACCATTTCAGTGATGTTATTCAGTGAAAAATCTCTTGACGGAGACAAGCTCGTCATCGGAATTGACCTTTGCCAGTCCCACAAAGCTATCCCCTGCATAAACACGGCAGAGCTGCTCTGTTTCAGGGCGTGTTGCAAGTCTTGCTGCATCCAGCCGTACTCCGTTGAGATACAAGCGCTGCTGTACTTCGTCAAGCGTCAGCTTCGGAAGCGGTGCGAATACCTCCTCAGTGGGAAGCAGCCAGCTCTGCAGAGTTTCTGCGTCTGCAGCACGCACCTCTTCGATGGTCCTGCACTGAGAAAGCTCAAAACCGCAGGCTCTCGTCCTGCAGAGAGCAGTCATCACAGCGCCTGTGCCGAGAGCTTCTCCGATATCGTGTATCAGAGTGCGGATGTAGGTTCCCGAGGAGCAATCCACCTCGATCACGCCATCCGTTCCGTCAAACTCGATCAAATCAAGCCTTGATATGGTTATCGGTCTTGCTTCACGCTCGACCTCTATTCCCTGCCGTGCGAGATCGCACAGCTTCTGTCCGTTCACCTTGAGAGCGGAGTACATCGGCGGTATCTGCATTATATCCCCACGGAACTTCGGCAAAACTTCCGAAAGCTCCTCAGAGGATACCTTGCGCTCGCTGATGTGCTTTACCTCGCCCCAGATATCCTGAGTATCGGAAGTAAGACCCAGCCTGAAGGATGCACGATAGCTTTTATCCGTATCGGGAATGATATCCACCGCTTTGGTAGCTCCACCCACGAACACAGGCAGAACGCCCGTTGCCATGGGATCCAGCGTGCCGCCGTGACCTACCTTTTTAGTACCGAAGCATCTGCGCATCACAGCTACCACGTCAAAGGATGTAAACTCCTGCGGCTTGTTTATACAGATTATTCCTGTCATATTATCTCCGCCTGTCTGAGAGCCTCGCAGCAGGCTTCGGTAAGCTGTGCAACAGCCTCCTCATAGCTGCAGGTGAAGGAGCAACCCGATGCTCTTGCATGACCGCCGCCGCCGAACTGCTGAGCGATCTTCGAAACGTCTATACGCTCACTCGAACGCAGCGAAGCCTTGAACAGACCCGGTTTCTTCTCCTTCATGGAGATGCCGATATCCACGCCTTCGATCTGACGGGGAATGGATGCCATGGCTCCCACATCATCGCTGTCGATATCAGTGATATTCGCCAGAGTATCCAGCGTTACCGTTACCATTGCGATGTGTCCGTCAGCGAAATATCTCATATTTCTGAGGACCTCCTGCTCAAGCATTATGCGGCCCTGCGTTTTAAGCTCGAACATGGCGTAGTTTATGGGTGCGATCTCAGCGCCGCATTCCATCAGCTTTGCAGCGATGATATGCGTCTGAGGCTTTGTATTGCTGAATTTGAAGCAGCCTGTATCAGTCGCAACGCCCGTGTAAAGGCAGTTTGCGATGATCCTGTCGATAGGTGTGCCGAGAGCGGTCAGCACCTCGAACATAAGCTCGCAGGCGGACGCATAATGCTCCCTGAGCAGCAGCTGCTTTGCATAATGAGTATTTGATACATGGTGATCGATACAAAGATCCACCTTATCTGCAAAGGTGGTGCTGAGATCGCCGAGAAGCTTCACATCAGCCACGTCCACTGCGACATAGGTGTTGATATCAAAGGACATCTGAGAGTATCCCTCACGCATGTAGTCAAATCGGTGAGGAATATCGTCAGGGCAGATGACATCAGCCTTCTTGCCCATTCTCTGAAGTGCGGTGCAAAGCGCAAAGCCGCAGCCGAGCGTATCACCGTCGGGGCTTGCGTGCATAAGGATAAGATAATTGTCATGCGATCTCAGAAACTCTGCTGCTTCATTAATCTCAATCTTCATCCTCGGCCTCCGTTTCTTCGGTATCCGCATCCGCTGCCTGCGCAGGCTTCGGAAGCTTGGAAATGATATCCTCAATATGAGCGGCGTATTCAAGGGAGTTATCCTCCTTGAAGATAAGCTCGGGGATCTTGCGCACACGGATCTTGCCCGCAATGCACTTCTTGAAGTAACCCGAAGCCGCTGTCATGCCCTCCACTGCCTTGTGTGTTCTTCCTGCGCCGCCTAAGCATGCGATATGCACGGTGCAGTAGGAAAGATCGTTTGTCACCTCGCAGTGAGTAACTGTTACGAAATTCTTTGATACACGGGGATCCTTCACGCCTGCAACGGCGGCAGAGATCTCACGCTTGATATCCTCATTGAGTCGTTTGATATTAAAGTTAGCCAT
>JAZSEG010000204.1:0-9253 GCA_045531575.1 Oscillospiraceae bacterium
TGTGCCACTTGCCTTCAATGTGCCGGTGCCTGTAAATGTAACAGAACCTGTACCTACGGCGAGTATAGCCGACGTACCTGTCGATGCGAACTCATTGTCCGAGCCTTCAGCAAGAGTTATCTTCACATTACCGCCGTCCGCTGAGATCGCTGCTCCGCTTGTGCTGATGTTCACACCATCCAGTGTTATATCAGCATCCACATCGGTATTTATTATAATAGTATGCGATGTTGTAGGAACTTCTGCGGAATTTGCGATGGTCATCGCTGTATCGGTAAGGATAGTCAGCACACCTGTATCAGCAGGATATGTGTAATCCAGACCGTAAGTACCGCCTGTAACAACCAGGTCACTGCTTATAATAACAAACTGTTGGTTGTACTGATCGTAGATATATGTTTTGGTCGGGTCATCGCCAAGCTTTACTGTGTGGGATTCGCCTGTGAGATACAAGTATACGTTAGTATCGTTATCAATGCCGTGCTGCTTAGGCAGACGCTCTGTTCCGTCGATAACGATCTTCTTGTTCTCGGGATTGGGGATGGTCAGCAGATATACTGCACGACCGCTCGAATTTTTGGGAGCTGCAGCAATACTGTCTGCCTTGACAGAGCCACCATCGATAACTGTTACAGCAGAATCTATGCTTGTAGCTGTAATTGCTCCGCCATTTATGACTACGCTGTCGCCGCTGATGCTTCCCGTATCAACTGCACCTGCGTTTACAGTAACCTCGGGTGCCTTGATACTGTTTGTTGTAACCGCACCACTGTCAACTGTCACACTGACAGCACTTACAATACCATCGGCGCCAGTTCCTGTTGCTTCAACGCTGCCGCCATCCACAGTAATGCTGCCTGTGCAGCTTATGCCTGTGCTGCCCGTTGCTGTAACAGTACCACCATTGATTTTTACGGTTCCGCCACTGACGATTCCTGCACCTGCGGTTCCTGCATTTGCAATGATGCTACCACTATTCACAACGACATCGCCGTCACTATCAATACCCGCACCGTTAGCGCCGCCTGTTGCGGTCATTTCAACGCCATCTATCGTGATATCTGCTGTACAGCTGATACCTGCGCCGTTCTCACCGCCATTGGCAGTGAGCTCTCCGCTGCCGCAGATAGTCATTTCAGCACCGCTTTGAATACCTGCGGCGCCGTTGCCGCTGATCAGGTAATTCTCCGAACCCTCAGCAATTGTGAGTTTTACTGCTACGCTTCCGTTCTCTATCAGCAATGCTGCTGTAGAAGTAGTGCTGATGTTCACATTATCAAGCGTTACATCAGCTGGTACACCAGCTGCAATAACAATAGTATCGGTCGTAGCGTTATCGGGATCGATGTTCTCGATCGTGAGTGCTGTATCTGTCAGCACGGTTACAACGCCGCCACTGTAAGTATAATCAGTTCCGTAAACAACATTCTCGCCGTAGACATTAAGGTCAGGCAGATAGAAGGTTGAAGTCAGCTCATCAAAATGATATGTAAGATACCTGTCAGTCTTGACGGAATGTACCTCACCTGTGAGATAAGCATAGACATTGCTGTCAGTGCTGCTGTGCTGTGTGGGAAGATAAGCTGCATTGTCAATATACAGATCATTATTTCCCGGATTTGCTATCTTCAGTAAATATACAGGGTCTGTTCCGTTGGTGGGAGCAGGGGCGATGCTCTGAGAATTCACCGAGCCGCCTGTGATAACTACTGCGGAACCTGAAATGTCATCCGCAGTTACCGAACCACTGCCGATCGTGATCTTTGCCGTGGATATGATATCAGAATCCAGCTCACCTGCACCGTTTACCGAGATATCTCCACCTGCGATAATACCGCCTGCCAGTATGTTTTCAGAATCTGCTGCAAGGGTAAGCTCCAGACTTGCGCCGTCCTCCACAGTAAGCGATGCACCGACAGAATCGATATCCACTCCATTAAAAGTGATATCTGCTGCCACGCCAGTTCCTATTATAATAGTATCCGTAGCAGATGTTGACTTATCGACATTCTCGATGGTCATTGCAGTGTCTGTAAGAATAGTCACTGCGCCTCTGTCGAAGCTGTAATCAATGCCGAGTCTGCCGCCTGTAACCTTGAGTTCGGGACATCTGAACACCTTTGCAGAGCTGTCGAAATAGTAGGGAGTATCATCACTGCCTACTGTTACAACATAATCATCAGCAGGGAGATAAACATAAAGATTTGTATCACTCGCACTATGATAAGCAGGCTCATAATCAATATCATTGATCTTCACTACGAGCTTTTCGGGATTTTCAATAGTGAGCAGATACACATAATTGCCAAGCATATTGGAAGGCGTTGCCGCATCACTGCCTCCTATCTTTGCAGCAGCATTTGCACCTGCAACTGCATTGACCGAGCCGCCATTGATGATGATATCGCTCGTAGCACCCGCACCGCCGATGCCTGCAGCATCGCCATCACCGGTTGCAGTAACAACAGACTCTCTGATGCTTATCGCAGAAGCTGTTCCGCTTCCGCCTGCGCCGATACCTGCACAGTCAGTGCCACCTGTTGCGATCACAACGGAATTGATGATCGCAATCTCAGACGCATCTGCGTCAGAGCCGCTTCCGATACCTGCACCGTTACCACCGATAGCTGTTACTGTTGTGCCGCTGATGGTAATGTTGTGAGTCTCTTCACCGCTTCCGCCACCGATACCTGCAGCACCACCCTCAGCCCTGAGAGTACCACTGCCGCTGATGGTCAGAGTACCATTTTCGCCATTCTTCTGCAGACCTGCACAAGCGCCTGTGCTTATGAGTTTGTTCTCGGAACCCGCAGCAAGAGTTATTTTCACATCACCTGCGCTGCCATCTGCTATGCTGAACGCTGCATACGCACTTGTATCTGTGGTAAGCTCATCTGAAACCACCTCAACACCAGTCCTGATATCGACGCCATTCAAAATGACATTCGCAGATATGCCATCATCCACAACAATAATGTTATTTGTTGCAGTATCAGGATCTGCATTCGCAATGGTGATCTCCTTTTCTGTAAGTATGGTAAGTATTCCCGAATCTGCAGGGTAAATGAAATCTGTTCCGTGCTTCAGGCCGTCGCCTGTAATAACAAAGGCGTTGCCGGGCTTTGTCCACTTGCCTGTTTCAGGATTGAAGAAGAAGTCTGTCTCTACACCGCCGATCTTGATAGTGTGCTGCTCAGCGGTAAGATAGAAATAAAGCTTATCTGTTCCCGGATGCTGAGAAGGAACAAAAGGAACACCATCCAACTCAACGTCAAGACCCTGAGGATTCTCAATCTCAAGCAGATAAACTCCTCTGCCATCACCGTACTCAGGATCTACCGCTTCACCTGAATTATAATCAGCATCACTCTTTTTAGTAAGACCTGTGCCTATACCGGGACAAATATACTGTTTGGAATTGATCTCATATACCGTTTCATGAGCCAGAACAGATCCACCTGTGATCACGATATCACTTGCAGTACCGTTATAGCCACCGCCGATGCCTGCTGCACCGCCTTCACTGTCAGCCGTAACACAGCCACCGCTGATGGTGATATCAGTTCCGCTGCCGTTCCAGCCACCACCGATACCTGCTGCAAACTCACCACCCAGCGCATCGATCAGTCCGCCACTGATAGTTATATCAGATACAGATTTTGCATCTCCGCCACCGATGCCCGCGCCCGAGCCGCCGCCTCTTGCAGTGAGGGAGCCACTGCCGGTTATCTCAAGCGAAGCCGAACTATCCTTCTGCAGACCTGCATAGTTCTCCCCGCTGCTCAGACTGTTCTCGCTACCCTCAGCGAGTGTAATAACAACATCGCCGCTGCCGCTGCTCACAAGCATTGCCGCAGAAGTCGAGTTGATGCTCACTCCGTCAAGTATTACGTCTGCACCAGCAGCACTGTCGATCACGATGCGGTCAGCAGTGCTGCCCGAGGTGCTTATAGTAAGCTCCTCCGCAGTATTTATAGTCAGAACGCCTGAAGCATAGACATAATCTGTCCCCTCTACGCCTCCGCTGACAGTAAACGCACCTGTTTCAGCCCCGGCTGTCATACCGAGACCAAGCGCCATTACCGCAGCTGAACAAGCAAGCCCGATATGTAATTTCTTCAAGAGCTTCTTGCCGCTTTCCGATAAGATTCGTACCATATTTTCCTCCCTGGATATTGCCCGCACAAATGCATAGCACCGTGCATTTTTGATATGCTTGCGGCAGCGCCGCACACTATACACTGATCTCTGATGAGCATAGTTACCCACCATAATCCATTATATATACATTATTATAACATAACAGGCAGTAAAAATCAAGTGCTATTACACATTTTGCTGAACTTTTGAGCAACTTTTTTCTATCTGTTTTTCATAAAAAGTTCAGCCGCCCCGATCCGTTACACCCTATATTTTGCTCCGAGATCGTCGCTTGCGCCTTGAATATCTTCCATAAAATTACAGACCGCTCAACACCCTACCGATACAAGTCACCTCTCCATCCGAGCATATCCAACAGAGAAAAAGCGCCTCATCTGACGGCAAAAACACAACCGGCTCTCCGTTTTTGGAGAACCGGTTAATTTCATTATATATGCTTTTGTTTTATATTTTCTTTCATTTGATTTCGCTTGCACTTTTGTGCCATTTAAAGCAAACCAACTGTGTAGACCTCCACTCGAATCAGCATTACAGACTGTCTATATATTCATTTAGCTCGTCAATTGCAGCCTGTATTGCAGGGTTATGTGCCTCTCGCAGCTGCGTATATGTACTGTCGCCTGTCATATACACAACATTAGTCAGAGACTGAATGGGATTTTCTACAGCACTTGCGTCAGACACTGCGCCAAGACCATGTTTAAAATCAAAGATAGGTGTGAGAGGTGAATTGCGAAGATCCGTCCACGCATAGATATTGTCAAGGTTTTCATCGGACCAGCCATAATTATCCTTCGTCCGATACTTTACCGCTTCACGCACAGCCGGGTCTTGATATGTCGTCACGCAGCAATCGAGCCAAGCCGCTACACCCTCAGCATTATCCGAACCCTTGACCCACATCAGGGCGTCGTGTCTTGCCTCGAAGTAATACGCATCAGCCTGAGGATCCTTCGGGAATGGAACGCATACTATCTCATCCTCTGCCCATGCAAATCTATCTGCAAATTTTGATAAAGTATCTTCATACACCCAAGTGCCGCCGTCAGCATAGAACAGAACATCGCCATTTGCCCAAGCTTTCGGATTGACCGACCAACCATTAAGCTCATGCCTGGGATATCTGAGGTTTTCACGCTGAAGGAGGCTTATCAGATCTGCCTCCACACGCTCGATAACAGGCGAATAAAGGTTGCTGACAAGATTCCCGTCATCTAAACCGATCATAGGCATACCTGTGCTGAGTATCATAGAGTTCTCTGCATTGTATCCATCAATCAGATATTTACCGTCACCGCTGTTCCGGAAAGCTCTTCCCATGTCGATGAACTCATTCCATGTCCACTGATTACGGTTAAACAGTTCAAGCGGATCATCAAGTCCCGCTTCACCGATAACGCTGCGGCGATAATACAGCAGGTTGTTCATTCCGATCTCATAAAATGCGCAGTACACACGACCATCGATCTCAAACTGCTCCATCGCCTCTCGGGCAATATCCCACTTCGGAGAATCAATATTTATTATATCATCAACAGGCTGATATCTGCCCTTCATCACGCCATAGGGATAATCCAGATTCTCAAACGGGAAAAAGTCCGGAGAATCGCCCGAAGCTATAGCAGCAGCAAGCGAGTCATAACGCGTTGCGTAAGCAATGTAGGTATAGTCAAATATCCTGCCATCACGCTCGGGATCCTTGCCATGGGAAGGCACTCCGTAAACATCCTTGAACAGCATAGCCGCAGGGGTGGTCTCATCCATATCCCACCATGCCATCCATTCGATCCTTTCATTCACCTCGAGGTGGGGATTGTCCAGTTCCGTCACATCCACTACATCGACTGCATCAGAAACCGTCTGGTCGTCATTAAATGTTGTAGTGGTAGATGCAGTCGTGGTTGGTGCTTCAATGCCGGGGATCACTCCATCACGGTCGAACACCTGCATCTCTGTCTGACCATTGATCTCTCTCACCATAAGGATCTGATCCATTGCTTCATTGCAGGTAAGAGTGCATTCGCTTCCGCCAAGATCCAGCACCAGAACATTGCCTTCCGCTCTGACAAACTGACCGTACATCTCAAACATGCCGCCGCTGTAAATTACATAGCCTTCATAGAAATTCAGCACTCTGTATGTATCGGAAGTTTCTCCGCCGAGAGTCACTTTGTCGGAACGCCAGTGAGAGCCTATGAAATCCTCATACTTAAGCGAAGCGACTTCTGCGGGAGTAGTGGTAGTTGCAGCGGTTGTTGTAGTTGTTGCAGATGTTGTGGTCGCCGCTGTGGTGGTAGTCTGCTCGGTAGCCTCAGCAGTAGCTCCGACGATCTCCGTTGTCTCCGTCGGAGCAAGCTCCTCCACCATCTCGCGGATATCATCAAGCTCATCCTCGCCAAGCTCTTCCAGAGCATTCTCCAGAGTTTTGCGAGCCTTCTCGCTGTTGCCGCTTGCTTCATAAGCCTCTGCCAGACCCAGATAAAGATCAGGATCCTTGGGATCTATCTCCAGCAGGCGTTCGAATTCTATTATCGCCTGCTCGTACTTCTCCTCGCTGAGGTAACGCTGAGCAAGCTCCAAAGACGGACCATCCTCACCAAACACATCTGTCAGCGCAAAAACTGCGAGTCCCGCCGCAAGAAGCCCAACCACCACAAGTATGATAATGATCAGCTTCTTCGAGGAGAATCCTCTCGGCTTTTCTTCGGGAACCGTATACGCAAGCGGCTCTGCAGGTTCCGCTACAGGCTGCTGCACCTGTGTCTCAGTCGGCTTCACAGCTTGATTCTGTAATTGCTGTATCAGCTGCGGCGCACCATTCTGCGGTGCTCCGCACGCATAGCAGAATTTCGATCCATCCTGAATCTGCTTTCCGCAATTCATACAAAACATAATTTCACCATTCCATACTTGAATTTTGACATCTGTTATGATATCATTCTGAATTGTAGCATAAAGACAATCTGATGTCAATAAATAACAAGTACAACACTATAAAAATCCTAAAATATATTGCAAAAAAACTCTTTTCGTGTTAGTATTAGTCTGTAAATGTCCTTACTATTCAATATGAAAAGGAGATCCTATTATGTATTGCATCAAATGCGGTACCTATCTGCAGGAAGGAATGAAATTCTGCACCACCTGCGGAACTGCACAGCCAGATACACCGCCTGCATCACAGCCGTTGTATCAGCAGCCGGCACAGTCTGCTCAGGCTCAGCCTCAATACCAGCAGCCTTATCAGCCTGACTATTCTTATCCCACTCAGCCTCCGAAGAAGATCAAAACGCCTCTTATTATCACATTTGTCATTGTAGGTGTGCTTGTAGTGCTTTCTATCGCTGCTGCGATTGCGGCGCCGATCATTCTGAACAATCGTCCTTCCCTCGAAAAGGCTGACACATATATGCAGCAGAACAATTTCGACGCTGCTATAGCAGAATACGAAGCCCTGATAAACGCCGATCCCGACAACACCGACGCTTACATAGGTCTCGCCAAGGCGTATGAGGAAATGGCGAACAGCGGCGAAGAGGACATCGACGACATGATCGATGAGATCGAAGATCTTATGAAGGATGTTGATGACGAGGACGCAGAGGAAGAGCTTGCAGAGATAATTGAAGATCTCACCGAAAAGCTCGAAGAAGAGGATACTGTAAGCACCGCAGAAGCCGCACCCCGTCCCGTTCAGACTACTACCAGAGAAGAGGTAGTATCCTCCACTCCTCCCGAGCCTGAAAAGCTGGCTCTTGATGATATCGATGGCGTCTGGGGTGCAAAGTTCTATACTGTCAGTGGCAGAGAATACAGCGATTCTATGAACCTCTATGTATTCAACAACTCTATAGCATTTGAAACTGCCAACGAATACTTCGTGATCTACGAGGAAGAGATCGAATTCGATGAGGACAGCTTCACATTCTATTACAACGGCTATAAATTCGTCTACACCTACAACGAATACAGCAACACCATCGAAGCCAAAAGAGAAAGCTCCACAGGCGATACTGCTTATATCAACTACACCTATGGCATGGTAGACCTCGCCCCGCCCGAGGGCAAGGTACTGAACATCTGGTGCTGGAACGACGAATTCCAGCAGAGAGTAACAAATTTCTACCCAGGCTATATCGACAATGGTGACGGCACAGGCAGGATCGGTGACGTTACTGTTAAGTGGACAATCAACGCTAACGCTGACAACGGCTACCAGATCCCCCTCGACGCTGCTCTGAAGGATCAGGACAACGTTGCTGCTGATGAGAAGATCGATATCTTCCTTATCGAATCAGACTACGCTGACAAGTATGTTAACTCTCCTTACTCTCTGGATGTTAAGTCTCTCGGCCTGACAGATGCTGACATGGCTCAGATGTACACATACACCAAGGAGATCTGCACAGACGCTTCCGGTGCTCTGAAGGGTGTTACCTGGCAGGCATGCCCCGGTGCATTCGCATATAGGCGATCTATCGCCAGGGAAGTCCTCGGAACAGACGATCCCGATGAAGTACAGCAATATGTAGCAAACTGGACTAAATTCGAAGAGACCGCCAGAAGAATGAAGGACAACGGTTATTTCATGCTTTCGGGCTATGACGATGCTTACCGCACCTTCTCCAATAACGTATCCGCTCCCTGGGTGAACGAAGACAGAGAGATCATCATCGACGAAAACATCCTCAGATGGGTAGAGATGACCAAGACATTCACAGACAACGGCTACAACAACAAGAACGGTCTGTGGTCTGAAGGCTGGGCTGCCGATCAGGGTCCTACTGGTAAGGTATTCGGCTTCTTCTACTCCACATGGGGTGTGAACTTCACACTGCTCGGCAACGCAGGTTACGAAGGCTTCGGCGACTGGGCAGTTTGCTACGGCCCTCAGTCCTACTACTGGGGCGGCACATGGCTCTGTGCGGCATATCAGACCGATAACAAGTCCCTCGTTAAGGACATCATGTTCCAGCTCACATGTAACGGTGAGATCATGAAGGCTATCACTGAGGATACTCAGGATTACACCAACAACATGGCAGCTATGGAAGAGATCGCTGCTTCTGACTTCAAGTCCGACTTCCTCGGC
>JAZSEG010000256.1:0-5551 GCA_045531575.1 Oscillospiraceae bacterium
ACGAACAGGAGAATTCCTTTTGAACAGAAAGCTTGAACTTCTTGCTCCCGCAGGGGATGAGGAGTGCCTGATCTCGGCGCTGGATTACGGCTGCGATGCGGTATATCTCGCAGGCAAGTCCTTCGGCATGAGAGCAGGTGCAAAGAACTTTGACGCAGAGGGTCTGAAGCGAGCCGTGGAGCTTGCTCATGCCTGTGGCGTAAAGGTATATCTCACCTGCAACACCATTCCTCTCAATGAGGAGCTTGAAGCGTTCCCCGAATTTATAGCATATGCGCAGCAGTGCGGCATCGACGCCGCTATCGCCTGCGATCTCGGCGTTATCTCCCTTATCAAGGAGCATGCTCCCGGCCTTGAACTTCACGTCTCCACACAGACAGGAGTCGTAAACTATAAGACCGCACAGGAGCTGTATAAGATGGGCGCACGCCGTATAGTGCTTGCCCGTGAGGTGGATCTCGAAAACATCCGCACTATCCGTAAGAACATCCCCGACGATATGGAGATCGAGGTGTTCGTGCACGGCGCAATGTGCGTGAGCTTTTCGGGCCGCTGCCTTATCTCGGAGTACCTTGTCGGCAGAAACGCCAACCGTGGCGAGTGCGCACAGCCTTGCCGCTGGGGCTATTATCTCATGGAAGAGAAGCGCCCCAATCAGTTCTTCAAGGTGTTTGAGGATGAGCGTGGCTCGTATATCCTGAACGCCCGTGATATGTGCATGATAGAGCATCTGGATGATCTTATCGATGCAGGCGTCACCAGCTTCAAGATAGAGGGCAGAGCGAAGTCCGCATATTATGTGGCGCTCACCGTAAACGCCTACAGAGCGGCTCTTGACGCAGCGATAAAGGGCGAAAAGCCGCCGCAGTGGGTGCTGGACGAGGTGGATAAGATCAGCCACCGTCCGTACTGCACAGGCTTCTTCTACGGTCACCCGAACGAAGGCTCTGAAACACAGCAGCCTGAGATCGTGACAAACGGCGGTCAGTATTTCGCAGACAGCGGCTATATGCGCACCTATGATTTCGTAGGCACTGTTGACCGCTGCGAAAACGGCACCATGTACCTTACACAGAGAAACTACTTCACGCTCAGCGACGAGCTTGAGATACTCGCTCCGGGCATGGAGCCTGTCCCGTTTGCGCCTACGGAGATGTACGGCGCCGACGGCGAGCCTATCGAGATAGCACGTCACGCTACCGAAAAGCTTACGATACCCTCGGATATCGTTGTTCCCCCGCATTCCATTCTGAGAAAACCGGTCAAGAAATAACACCCGATCACAGTAATGCAAGGAGGATATTATGGCGGTCTTTAAATTCATGGATACGTCCCTTGATTTCGATCAGCGTACAAAGGCACTTCTTGAGGAGCTTACACTGGAAGAAAAGCTCACCATGCTCACCACACATATGCCTGCTGTGCCGAGACTGGGCATAAAGGAGTTCGGCATAGGCGCCGAGGTTGCGAGAGGTCTTGTCTGCCGTGGCAACAGCTTCGGCGAAAAGGCAACTACAGTATTTCCCGAGCCTTTCGGCATGGCGGCTATGTTCGATACGAACATGATGCGTGCCATCGGCGAGGTAACAGGTAACGAGGTCCGCATCTGCCATGATGACGGCAAGTGCAATCTTGCTGTGTGGGGTCCCACAGTCGATATGGAGAGAGACCCGCGCTGGGGCAGAAACGAGGAATCCTACGGCGAGGATCCGTACCTTACAGGCGCCATGTCTGCCGCATTCTGCAAGGGAATGTACGGCGTTAATGATAAGTATGCAAGGGTCATCCCCACGCTGAAGCATTTTTATGCTAACAACCACGAGGAGGACAGAGGCAGAGATAACGCTGTCATCCCCACTGGACTTAAATATGATTATTACCTGAAGGCGTTTGAAAAGCCTGTCCGTGAGGGCAATGCGCTCAGCCTTATGACCTCCTATAACGAGATAAACGGTGTTGAAGCGCTGTGCAATCCCGAGGTGTCCAAGGTGTGCAAGGATAAGTGGGGACTGCTGTTTGCAGTAACAGACGGCGGCGATTTCATGTCCAATGTTCAGACTCACCGCAAGGACAAGACCCATGTGGAGGCTATCACAAAGGTATATAAGAGCCACGGTGCTGACATCATGACCGATAATAAGGACGTGGTGCATGCAAGCGTAAGTGAAGCCATCGAAAAGGGTCTGCTCAACGAGGATGATATCGATGCGGCACTGTTCGGCGTTTTCAAATCAAGATTCTTACTGGGTGAGTTCGACAAGGACTGCCCCTATAACGATACAGATCCGTCCTTGCTCTGCTGTGACGAGTATTATCGCATAGCCGAAAAGGCGGCGGAAAAATCCATCATCCTGCTGAAGAACAGTCAGGCGGTGCTTCCAATCTCCAAGAATGAGAAGGTCGCTGTTATCGGATATCACGCAAACACGAACTTCCGTGACTGGTATACAGGCAAGTCTGACAGGATCGGAACCATCCTTGATTCCATCATCGCAGCAGTCGGCAGAGATAACGTGATCTTCGAGGCAGGCAATGATATCATCGCCATCAGAAATGCGCAGACAGGCTTTTATTTCTCCGTAAACGAGGATGGTGTTCTTGCCTGCGACAGCGCCATGATAAACGAGGAGTGCCTGTTCGAGCTGTTTGAATGGGGCGACGGTGCGGTATCGCTGCGCTCAAAGTTCAACGGCAAGTTCCTGTGCGACGGAGATGTGCTTAAATGCTGCTCTGACGAGGTCTACGGCTGGTTCGTAAAGGAGCTTTTCAGGCTGGAGCGCTTCAACGGCGAGTGGCTGCTGAGAAACTGGCAGGACAGATTCGTCTGCACAGATTCCCGCCTGCACCTGAGCGTTATAAACGACCTGAAGCCCACAAAGAACTGCCCCATCCATGTTGAGATATTCTCCTCAGGCGCAGACCGTGTGCGCAGGGCAGTAACAGAGTGCCATAACGCAGTATATTTCTGCGGCAACCAGCCTCTCGTAAACGCCCGTGAGACCAAGGACAGAACGCACCTCGACCTGCCCGAGCAGCAGAGACGTATCCTTGACGCTGCTGTAAGCATAAATCCGAGAACGGTGCTTTTCCTTGTATCGGGATATCCTTATGCCATCCGCGATGAGCGTGTAAGCTCCATCATGCACACTACTCATGCAGGCCCCACAATGGGCGATGCGGTTGCAAAGACGCTTTTCGGCGATATCTCGCCCGCAGGCAGATGCCCTATGACATGGTACCGCTCTGAAAAGGAGCTTTGCGATATCAAGGATTACAATATCGTGCGTACATCCTCTACTTATCAGTATTACAAGGGTGATCCGCTGTATCCTTTTGGCTTCGGTCTCAGCTACACCGCATTCCGTTACGGCGCAGTGAAGCCCAATAAGCTGAACTATCAGCGTGGCGATGTAATAAGCGTTACGGTGGATGTGGAGAATGTAGGCGGCTGCGACAGTGAAGAGGTAGTTCAGCTCTACGTTTCCTATCCGAAGCTTCCCATGCCGCTGCCGATAAGACAGCTGAAGGCTTTCCAGCGTGTCTATATCCCCAGAGGCGAGACCGTTACCGTTACGCTCAATATCCCTGTTGAGGAGCTTTCCCGCTGGGATCCCAATACCCGTGACTTCGATGTTTTCAGCGGCGAATACGAGCTTCAGGTAGGCTCTTCCTCCGCAGATATCAGAAGATCCGCAGATATAAAGGTCGTTGCTACGGATTACGCAGGCATTGATCTCAGCCATACCATTCCCGCCGTTGATTGCTACGATTATCTCGGCGTTGAGTATCTTGCAGATGAGAAGCTGGAGGAATATGCCCTCATCCACGACTGGCAGAGTGTGATGAGATTTATCGGCTGCGAGCTGAAGCCGTATCATGCGGTGGAGATAGTAGCCTCCAACCCCGGCGGCAACGCAAAGCTTACCATCGTCCACGAAGAAACAGGCGTGACCGTTGCAGAGTGTGAGATACCTGCAACAGGCAGCCTTACGGAATTCCGCAAGTTCTCCGCAAGCACTCAGCCTGTAACAGGCACTGGAACTCTGCGCATCACGGTAAGCGGAATGCTTTCGCTGAAATCCTTCAGATTTGTTTGAGGTAAACATGAATAATAACGAGATCTTTCCCTATATAGATCATACACTTCTCCGTGCAACATCAACTGCTGCGGAGATAGATAAGCTCTGCGCAGAGGCACTGGAGCACAAGACAGCGTCCGTGTGCATTCCGCCTGCATATGTGGCGTATGTGCATGAGAAATATCCTGCGCTCAATATCTGCACCGTTATCGGCTTTCCGCTGGGTTATTCCACCACGGCTGTGAAGTGCTTTGAGGCAGAGGATGCCATCAGAAACGGCGCATCCGAGATAGATATGGTGGTCGATCTCTGCGATGTGAAGAACGGCTGCTTTGACAGGGCAGAGGCAGAGATAGCGGCAGTGAAGAAGTCCTGCGGCGAAAGAATACTGAAGGTCATCATCGAGACCTGCTACCTTACCGATGAGGAGAAGATCGCCCTCTGCGGCTGCGTAACAAGAGCAGGTGCAGATTTCATCAAGACCTCCACAGGCTTCGGCACAGACGGTGCACGCATCGAGGATATCCGCCTTTTTAAGGAGCATATCGGTGAGAATGTACGCATGAAAGCGGCAGGCGGCGTGAAGTCAAAGGCTGACCTTGAAATGTTCATCGGCGAAGGCTGTGCAAGGATCGGCACAAGCTCTGCTGTAAAGCTTCTTCTCGATGGCAGCGCAAACGGAGGCTATTGATATGATAAAGCGAGTTTTTCTTATCGTTCTTGACAGCTTCGGTGTGGGTGCTATGCCCGATGCACCTGAGTTCGGCGATATGCATGCCGATACGTTCAGATCCTGTGATGACACAGGTCTGCTGAAGCTTCCAAATATGCAGTCTCTGGGACTGTATAATATTGATGGAGTAGATCTCGATCACAAATCAGATGAACCTCAGGGCGCATTTCTGCGCATTGCTGAGAGATCAAAGGGCAAGGATACCACCACAGGTCACTGGGAGATCGCAGGTCTTGTTTCAGATAAGCCTTTTCCCACGTTCCCCGATGGCTTTCCGCCCGAGGTTATTGAAAAGTTTGAACAGGCTACAGGCAGGAATGTACTCTGCAACAAGCCGTATTCCGGAACAAAGGTCATTGCTGACTACGGACGAGAGCACGTTGAAACAGGTGCGCTTATCGTCTACACCTCAGCGGACAGCGTTTTCCAGATTGCGGCGCACGAGGATATCGTTCCTGTCGAGGAGCTTTACCGCTACTGCGAGATAGCCCGTGATATCCTTACGGGTGACTATGCCGTGGGCAGAGTTATCGCCCGTCCCTTTGAGGGAGAGCATCCGTATACAAGGACCTCCCGCAGGCATGATTTTTCGCTTGTTCCTCCCGTTGATACAGCGCTTGACTGCATCGGCAGAGCGGGTAAGGATGTAACAGGCATAGGAAAGATATATGATATCTTCGCAGGAAAGGGCGTTACAGAGGCATTCCGTGTTATAGGAAATCCCCCCGACATGGAGGAG
>JAZSEG010000133.1:0-9930 GCA_045531575.1 Oscillospiraceae bacterium
TCAGAGCTTGCGAGGAAATATCACCTTGCAATGTGTCTTGAACGCCTTGAAGGCTGTAATATTCTCTGCGTGACGATCGACAACGAGCTTGCAGGCTATGACGCAACAAAGCTGCTTATCGGCAAGGGCAGAAAGCGCATAGGACTTATCACCACAAAGGTGCGCAGCCAGTCCTCCATAGACAGAGAGAACGGCTACAGACGTGCTCTGCAGGATGCAGGCATTGCTTACGATGAATCGCTGGTATATTACGGTGATTATGACAACAACAGCGGATACATCGGCTGTGAGGAATTTATGTCCCTCGAAAATAAGCCTGACGCAATTTTTGCGATCTCTGATACCATTGCCATCGGTGCCATGACCTATGCCATCAGAAACGGCATAAAGGTGGGCGAGGAGCTGTTGGTATTCGGATTTGACAATATTGCATATTCGCATATGTTCATACCGAGACTTTCTACTGTTGAGCAGCCTTGTTATCTTCAGGGTAAGACGGTGGTGGAAAAGCTTATATCCAACATCAAGGCAGAGGAGCCTGATATGGGTACATACATGCTGCCGCATTCTCTGATCCTAAGAGAATCCACAGGCGACAAGTAAATAACACAACTACCGAAGAGGGCGACCTCTTCGGTTTTTTGTCGTCTGAATTTAATGTGAATTCCTTTGACAAACTACTGTATATATGATATACTGAATAATGTATGAGCATTAAAATCCAAACAAGAAAGAAGTTATATAAATGAGACCCATTACCATTGCAATAACTGCTGCCTGCTTCAGCGGCAACAAGGGAGCGGCAGCCATGCTGCAAAGCTCAATCAAGCAGCTGAAGGAGCGTTACGGCGAGCGACTGGATATCCTGCTGATGTCCACATACCCCTCAGCGGACAGAAAGCTGATAGCTGAAATGCCCGAGAAATACGATAACATCAAAGTTGTGAATACAAAGCCTGAAAAGCTGCTGTTCATCGCCTTTCCTTTGGCGATACTTTATAGCTTTCTGCGCTTTATTCCGGGACTCGGTAAGCTTTTCCGTATGAACAAGATAATCAAGGCTTATTCGCAGGCGGATATCGTCATCGACGAGGCGGGAATCTCTTTCGTTGACAGCCGTGGCTTCATCATGAACACCTATGCGTTCGTATGTGCAGCAGTGCCGATGCTGTGCGGTGTGCCTGTGGTTAAGTATTCGCAGGCGCTGGGAACGTTCAAAAACGGATGGAACAAATTTCTTGCAAAGTGGATACTCCCTAAGATAAAGCTTATCTGCGCCCGTGGAGAGATAACCCGTGATAATCTCGCAGGTATAGGCATCACAAAGAATGTGAAGCTCTGCGCAGACGGAGCCTTCTCCATGCCCGACAGTGAATACTGGGCTGAAAAGGTAGACGAGCTTTGCAAGGCTGACAGCTTCTATAACGACAACGTGGTCGCTCTGTCCATAAGCAGTGTAGTGCAGGGCAAGTGCGAGAAAAAAGGCGTGGACTACAAGGGCTGCATGATAAAGTTCACCGATTGGCTGAACAGTCAGGGCTACAATGTTCTGCTTATTGCTAATGCTGCCCGTGAGGGAAGTCAGAAGCCCCGCAACAACGATCTGATGATATGCACCGAGGTGTATGAAGCGATACAGAACAAGGATATGGTGCGTTGGTATCCCCGCGAGATGGCTCCCGAGGAGATACGTGAGCTTCTGGCACGCAGTAAATGCCTTGTAGCAAGCCGTTTCCATGCCATGATAGGCGCACTGGAGAAATGCACTCCCGTTCTGCTTATAGGCTGGAGCCACAAGTATAAGGAAGTCCTTGATATGTTCGGGTTGGGCGAATATGCAGCGGATTTCTCCTCTCTGGAGCTTGAAACGCTGAAAGAAAAGTTCAATGCATTCATGGCGGATAACGACGCCATCCGTGGAAAGATAAAGGAAAATCTCCCCGAGGTGCTTGAAAGCTCCCGTGACAATATCCGATACATTTCGGAGGTTATCGACACCGTCATGGCAAAGCCGAAAAAGGTAAAGCTGCTGGATTTCAATGATCCGGAAAAGTATATCGGCGAGCATATTGCCTGCAGGATGGGTTATGCGGCAGATGAAACTATCCGTGCAAATGCAGCCTCGGGCGGCATGATAACTGCCTTGCTGTGTCATCTTCTCGAAACAAAGCAGATAGACGGCGCATGGGTGACAAGAATCGAGATAAAGGATGGAAAGCTTGGTTACAAGACGTTTATCGCAACCACTTGTGAAGAGCTGAGAGAAAGCTCATCCTCGGTGTATATGTATATGCCGCTCCTGAAGCACGTCGATATGCTGAGGGAGTTTGATGGCAAGGTGGCAGTAGTTCTCGTTCCCTGTCAGATGAGGGCGTTCTCCGCAATGTTGGAAAAGGATGCGGAGCTTGCCGCAAAGGTGGCGCTGAAGGTTGGACTGTATTGCAGCGGAAGTCACCATGAGAACGCTACTCTTGTTCCGCTCAGAAAGAAAAAGATATCCCTCGAAAATGCGGTGCGTCTGTACTACCGCAGAGGCCACTGGAGAGGTCTGTCTACAGTTGTCTATGCCGATGGTAGCGAAAAGACTCTTTCCTATTCAAAGACCATCTGCGCTTACAAGAACGCATATTTCTTCAGCCGTGAGAGCTGCATGGTGTGTCAGGATCATTACTGCAACGCCGCAGATATCAGCTTCGGCGACATCTGGCTGAAGGAGATGAAGAAAGATCCCATCAAGCATACAAGCTGCGTTATCCGCAATGAAAAGGCACTTTCCATGTTCAATTCTGTTGTTGAAGCAGGCAAGATAATCGCCCGTCGCATCGACGACACCCGTATGGTGCGTAGCCAGAAGCGTGCATTAGTATTCAAGTATAATCTGGCAAAGGCAAAGCAGGAGATGTTCGCAAAGCAGGGGAAGAATATTACACTGGATACTACAGGCAAGTGCAAGTGGAATCACCGCCTTGCATGGAAGCTCGGATGGCGCAATATGGAATTCAGCCGTGATAAGCTTGCAAAGCTTGAAAAGCTCCCCACTTGGTTCGTGTATTACTACATGTGCTTCATCCGTGTACTGCTCAGCTTCTGAGGTGAGATATGAAAGTTAAGTTCGACAAAAAACTGATATTGAAGCTTTGCAAGATACTGTTCGGCGTGCTGGTAGTGGTGTTCCTTGTGTGGTACTTCTGGAAGAACTGGGATGAGTTTTCCGAGAAGATAAAGAATGTGGATATGGGTATATTCATATTCTCCATGCTGTTCTACTTCGTGTACAAGTACACCCTTGCAAGCCTGTGGCACTATATCACAAAGATAAACGACTGTTCGATAAAGTACGAAAAGGCGGTCACTAGCTACCTATATTCCATCCTCGGAAAGTATATCCCCGGCAAGGTGTTTATGCTTGCTGCAAGACTTACCTACTACAAGGAGGAGGACGCTCCTCTGGCAAAGGTAACAGTGTGCTTCTTCATCGAGAATGTCTGCACACTTCTGGGAGCGGCAATGCTGTTCATCGTTTCGCTGTTCTTCTTCCCGAACTCTCTGCTGCAGGATTATAAGTGGCTGACTCTGCTGCTTATTGTGGCGTTTTTCGTGTGTATCCACCCGAAGATAATCAACTTCTTCCTGCGCATAGTAGGAAAGATATTCAAGAAAAACCTTGAGATACCAATGAAGTATTCGCAGATGCTGAAGGTCGTGCTGCTGTTCATCGGTAACTGGCTCATCATCGGCGTTGGATTCTTCATCCTCACGAAGTCCATATATCCTGCTGTGGAGCTTTCCCACCTGCTGTTCTGTGCAGGAATATGGGGAGTTTCGGCGATAATGGGCATACTTGCGGTGTTTGCGCCGTCAGGTCTCGGCGTCCGAGAGGGTATCATCGTTGCAGGACTTATGCTGATAATGCCCGAAAGCGACGCCATGATGATATCTGTTGTATCCCGTCTCTGGCAGACGATACCTGAGTTGCTGCTGGTGGTGCTGGCGTTCATCTGGTCCCGCATACGGAAGATGAGCCGTATAAAGCTGAAAAAACAGGACTGACAATATAGCATAAAAAGACCCGAGATGTGATCTCGGGTCTTTGATGTATCTGAATATATCAGCCCTGCTTCTTGGGCGGCTGAGCCTGAGCCTTCTGCTGAGCCTGCTGCTTTGCAGGGTCGATCTGTATGTCGGAGCCCTGATTGAGGGTCTTTCTCATTATGCGCAGGTTGTTGATATCCTTTGCGAGAAGCTCCTCAACTCTGCCGAGCATCTTGTCGGTAAATTCGTTTGTGGAGGTACGGATGAGATTGGAGCGTGCCTGAGCGTTGCTTATCTCCTCGGTAGCTCTCTTGCGAGCTTCCTTCATGATGGAGTTCTGATCCAGCAGCTCGTTTCTGCGCTGTTCAGCCTTGCGGATGATATCCTCGGCTTCCTTCTTGGCGTCGGAGATGATGCGGTTCTTGTCCGCAACTACGTTCTGTGCCTGCTGTATCTCCTTGGGGAGAACAAGGCGCATTTCGGTAGCGATCTCATCTATCTGAGCAACGTCTACCATACTCTTCTTGGAGAGCGGAACGGGGGAAGCTTTTCTGACTACCTCGTCAAGCATTGAAATAAGGTCTAAGAGGCTGTAATCCATGGTCTTATCTGTCCTTTCTGTCAAATATCCTTGTTTTCTGCCGCTTTTCTTGCGGCGGTAAATTCACTGTTGAGCTTCTGCTTTATCTCTTCATGTATGCATTCGGGGAGATATTTACTTACATCACCGCCGAACATTGCCACCTGTTTTACCATGCTGGAGGAGATAAAAGTGGTGTTCTGGCTGGCGGGGATGAACACGGTCTCGGCACGGGGATTGAGGTCCTTGTTGGTGTGAGCCTGTTGGAATTCCGACTCGAAATCGGTGGTAGCTCTCAAACCCTTTACGATGACATCCACATCATCACGGGTGTTGAAATAATCTGCGAGAAGGCCGTCATAGCTTGCGATCTCCACATTCGGAAGATGTGCAGTTGCACGGCGGAGCAGATCGCAGCGCTCGGGGATGGTGAATGCAAAGGTCTTGAACGGGTTGATGAACACCACTACTATGAGCTTGTCGAACATTTTGGAGGCTCTGGTGATGATATCCAGATGACCGTTGGTCACGGGATCAAAGCTTCCGGGATATATCGCTGTTTTCATGTCATTATTCCTCTCCTTCCTCAATTTCTTCCTGAGCCTTAGGGCGATAGATGGTAACTGCGGTGCGTGAATGCTTCAGCACCTTTGCTATCTCAAATCTGCCCAGCTCACGGGGGAGAGTGCATTCTTTTTCGTGTTCGCATATAATGATGCCGTTATCGGACATCTTCTCTTCCAGATGCGGAAGCGCCTTCTGAATGAGCTTCAGATCATATGGCGGATCGAGTATGGCGATATCGAACGTTGCTCTCGTGCTTTTAAGGAATGCAGAGAACGGCATGTTCACCACATGCGCCCTGTCCTCGAGTCTCGTGTGCTGCAGATTAGCCTTTACGACCTTTATGGAAGCTATCGCAGAATCCACAAAATACGCTTCCTTTGCGCCACGGCTGAGCGCTTCAATGCCAAGCTGTCCGCTGCCTGCAAAGAGATCAAGCACCGTGCGGCCTTCTATCTCGAACTGTATTGCAGAGAAGATCGCTTCCTTTACGCCGTCTGTGGTGGGGCGGACCGTATCCGTTCCCTCAACGGTGATGAGCTTTCTGCCTCTTGCTTCACCTGTAATTACTCTCATGTTATCTCCTTAAAATCTTTCCTGTATAAATTCATAAAGCTCCTGAGCCTTTTCGGGGCTTATCTTCGCTGCGATACGCAGCTGTTCGGCTGTAGCATCCTTCATGCCCTGCTTTGTTTTGAATTCCTTAAGCAGCGCCTGAGCCTTAGCCTCGCCGATGCCTTTTATTTCTGTAAGCTCCAGAGTATATGTCTTCTGCTTGTGTTTTGTGCGCTGGAATGCTATGGAGTAGCGGTGTACCTCGTCCTGAATATTCGTCAGCAGCTTGAACAGAGCCTTGTTGGCGCTGACGGATATCTCTCCGCCTTCTTTGGCGATTGCACGGGTGCGGTGCTTGCTGTCCTTCACCAATCCGAACAGGGGAACGTTTATATTGAGTTCCTCCAGCACCTCTGCCACTGCAGAAACATGCCCCTGACCGCCGTCCAGCAGGATAAGATCGGGCAGAGGGGAGAAGCCTTCGTCTCCGTCCAGATATCTCTGCATCCTGCGGCGCAGCACCTCCTGCATGCAGGCATAGTCGTTTATGCCTATGACTTCCTTTATGTTGAAGCGGCGGTAGCCTGCCTTGAACGGTCGACCGTTCCTGTAAACGATCATGCCGCCGACACGGCCTGTCTCTCCGAAGTTTGAAATATCGTAGGATTCTATCACTGTGGGGATCTTTTCAAGACCCAGCAGGTTTTTGAGATCCTCCAGCGAATCTATCTCCTTTGCGGTGCGTCCCACTTTAAGCGCAAGATACTCGCTTGCATTCTTTTTTGCGAGGACTATCTGCTGCAGACCATCGCCCCTCTGCGGAACGACGAATTTCACTGCATGTCCTGCCTTTTCTCTCAGCAACTGAGTTACAAGCTCCATATCCTCGAACTGTTCATCAATGAATATTTCTTTCGGGATATCCTCTCTGTCAGGGTAGTATCCCAGCAGGAAATCCCTGCGCATTGCGCAGGCGTCGTATTCATCACCGATGAAGAAGTTCTCCTTATCTACAAGCCTGCCACCACGGTATTTCACCACTGCTACGCTTGCAAGGCTTATGTTCTGGGAAAGTGCCACTATATCGTAATCGTCTGTCTTATAATCAAATATCTTCTGCGAATTGTGCAGACGGGCTATCGCCTGTATCCTGTCACGAAGCTTTGCCGCTTTCTCGAATTCGAGGTTCTCGGCGGCTTCTTCCATTTCGGCACGAAGCTGTTCGACTGATTTCTGCGAGCCTTCCTTCAGGTACTGCAGAGCCTCGTCGATTATCTTCTTGTACTCCTCTGAGGATATCTTTCCTCTGCACACGCCCATGCACTTTTTTATGTGCATATTGAGACAGGGGCGCTCCTTGCCGAAATCCATGGGGAAGCTCTTACGGCAGGTTGGCAGCATGAAGATGGTGTTAGCCTCCTCCACTGCCTGCTTTACGGTGAATCCGCTCGTGAACGGACCGAGATAATCGGCGTGAGTATCGTTTGTATTCAGCGCATAGGATATCCGAGGATATGCCCCGTGGGATATCTTGATGTAGTTATAGCCTTTATCATCTTTCAGCAGGATGTTGTATTTCGGCTTGTGCAGCTTTATCAGGCTGCATTCCAGTACCAGTGCATCCAGCTCGCTCTGGCATACTATGAAATCAAAGTCAAAGATATTGCTTACCAGCTTCAGCGTTTTGGGTGAATGGCTTGCGTCGCTGCGGAAATAGGATGTGACACGGTTCTTCAGTGCCTTTGCCTTTCCGACATAGATGATCTTACCCGTCTTATCCTTCATGAGATAAACGCCGGGACTGAGGGAAAGCCTGTTGGCTTTATCCCGCAGATAGTCGATGCGTTCGTTCATATCCGACTCCTGATAATCATAATCATACTCATAACATATTGTAGCATTTTTTTGTGAAAAATACAAGTGGTAGAGGAAATTATTTATATAATGTTTCAGAGGAGAACAGGCGTGATGTCATGTTTTCGCACGCTGTGGCTATTTCTCACTAAGAAACGATTATTTTTTGTGCAAAATGATACCAAATATTTTCGATTACCCCCTTGAATTTTGAAAAGAAGTATGTTATTATAGTAATAAGGTCGTGTAAACGATTACTGAAAACGGCGTAAATTATTAAAAATATAATAAACGGAGGACATTTCGCTATGAAGTATGCAGACGGACTTTGGCTGAACAAGCCCGGCTACGGCGTGAACTACGCAACCCAGATGTACGAGGTTACAGCTGATGAGACTTCCATCAACGTACTGGCTACAAACCAGTGGATCGGCAACAGAGGTATGACTCTCGGCGGTCCCGTTCTGGAGATCAGCTTTACTTCCACACTGGAGAACACCATCAAGGTAACTATTGATCACTTCAAGGGTGCTCTGAAGAAGGCTCCTTCTTTTGAGCTTTATGAGGACGCTTCCTTCAAGCCTGTTATTAACGAGACCGAGAACGCTTATGAGCTTATCTCCGGCAAGACAAAGGTAGTTGTTGCAAAGAGCGGCGCATGGGATATCAAGTACTACTACGGCGATAAGCTGATGACCAAGCAGGGCTGGAGAACCACATCCTACATTCTCGAGGATCAGTGGAAGACCAACGAGCGCATGGCTAATGATGAGATGAAGCCCTTCTTCGCTCATGAGGAGACTGCTGAGCAGGGCGTTATGCGTGAGATGATGAACATCAGCGTTGGCGAGAATATCTACGGCTTCGGCGAGAAGTTCTCTACATTCGTTAAGAACGGACAGACTGTTGACATCTGGAACAACGACGGCGGCACATCCTCCGAGCAGAGCTACAAGTCCATTCCTTTCTATGTATCCTCCAGAAACTACGGTGTGTTCGTAAATCATCCCGAGAAGGTGAACTTCGAGGTTGCAAGCGAGACCGTATCCAAGGTAGCATTCTCCGTTCAGGGAGAGCATCTGGAGTATTTCGTGATCGGTGGCGCTAAGCTCACTGACGTTATCGCTACATATACCACACTGACAGGTAAGCCTGCACTGACACCTGCTTACACCTTCGGTCTGTGGCTGACCACATCCTTCACCACAAACTATGACGAGCAGACAGTATCCGGCTTTATTGATGGTATGGCAGAGCGCAACATTCCTCTGGAAGTATTCCATTTCGACTGCTTCTGGATGAAGGAGTTCAACTGGTGCGATCTCACATGGGATAAGAGAATGTTCCCCGATCCCAAGGCTATGCTGGAAAGACTGAAGGCAAAGGGCCTGGAGATCTGCGTATGGATCAATTCCTACATTGCTCAGCGCTCCACTATGTTTGACGAGGGCGTAAAGGGCGGTTACTTTGTAAAGAATGCCGATGGCAGCGTATGGCAGGGCGATATGTGGCAGCCCGGTATGGCTATCGTGGACTTCACAAATCCTGCTGCCTGCGAGTGGTACAAGGGCAAGCTTAGAGCTCTCTGTGAGATGGGCGTTGACGCATTCAAGACCGACTTCGGCGAGAGAATCCCCACCAAGGGCGTTGTTTACTATGACGGCAGCGATCCCTACAAGATGCACAACTACTACACATATCTCTATAACAAGACTGTATTCGAAGTTCTGGAGGAATACTACGGCAAGGATAAGGCTTGCCTGTTCGCTCGTTCCGCTACCGTTGGCGGTCAGAAGTTCCCTGTACACTGGGGCGGCGACTGCTTCTCCAACTACGAGTCCATGTGGGAGACCCTGCGTGGCGGTCTGTCCCTCTGCCTGAGCGGCTTCGGCTACTTCAGCCACGATATCAGCGGCTTCGAGGCTCAGGGTACACCCGATCTGTACAAGAGATGGTGCGCATTCGGTCTGATGAGTTCTCACTCCAGACTGCACGGTAACAGTTCCTACAGAGTTCCGTGGAACTTCGATGAGGAATCCTGTGACGTTCTCCGTCACTGGACAGTTCTCAAGGGCAAGCTGATGCCTTACATCTTCGCACAGGCTAACAAGACCCATGCAACAGGTATCCCCATGATGAGAGCTATGGTTATGGAATACTCCGACGATCCCGCTACACTGGCTCTGGACAGACAGTACATGCTGGGTGACAACCTGCTTATCGCTCCCGTATTCAACGAGGAGGGAATCGCGCAGTACTACGTACCCGCAGGCAAGTGGACAGATATCCAGACAGGCGAGGTATTCGAGGGCGGCAAGTGGTACGAGACAAAGCACGACTACTTC
>JAZSEG010000172.1:0-1717 GCA_045531575.1 Oscillospiraceae bacterium
GTAGATCAGTAGCAAACGTAATGGTTTTGCGCAGCAAAATCGCATTCCCATTAGGGGAATGCGAAATGGAGTTTGCGCCCCGCGTAAGCAGTGTAAGCGGTGTAAGCGTAGCGTCACTGCGTCACTGCGTCGCTGGCAAATTCCGATTTATCTCATCAGGCAGGGGCGTGCTGCGGGTCGGGAACCTTCTCCCTCACGCAGAGGGAATCCCCTTCGGCGGTGACCTCTGCGCAGCTGCCGCTCTTCAGCTCGCCGCTTATCATCTTGCCCGAGAGCATATCCTCCACACGGGAGACTATCACCCTGCGCAGCGGACGTGCACCCAGCTTGTCGGCGCCTGCCTCGGCTGTGAGAGCCACGGCACACAGCTGCTTCACGGCGCTCTCCGTGAAGCTGAGCTCTATGCCGCAGGAGGCAGCACGCTTCGTGAGATTCCCCAGCATCAGCATGCAGATATGCTCCAGCTGCGGACTGCCGAGGCTCTCGAAAACGATGATGTTATCTATGCGGTTGATGAATTCGGGGGAGAAGCGCTTTTTCAGCTCGGCTGTGACATCGCTCTTGTCGCCGCCCGTGCCGCCGAAGCCGAGGGCGTTGCGTGAAAGCGCCTGAGCGCCGATGTTTCCCGTCATGATTATCATGGCGTTGCGGAAATCCGCTTTTCTTCCATCGGCGGCGGTGAGAGTGCCGTCCTCCAGTATCTGCAGCAGCAGGTTGAGGACATCGGGGTGCGCCTTTTCCGTCTCATCGAAAAGCACCACGGAATAGGGCGAGCTGCGTATCTGCTTTATCAGCTGCCCCTGTTCCTCATATCCCACATATCCCGGGGGCGAGCCTATCAGCTTTGCCACGGAGTGCCGCTCCATGAATTCCGACATATCAAAGCGTATCAGCCTGCTTTCGCTGCCGAATACCACCTCCGCCAGCGCCTTTGAAAGCTCGGTCTTGCCCACGCCTGTCTGCCCGAGAAAAAGAAAGGAGCATACAGGGCGCTTCGGGTCCTTGAGTCCGCTCCTGCCCCTTCTCACGGCAGCCGCAACCTGCTCCACCGCCTTATCCTGACCCACGATGCGCTGCTTCAGAAGCTGCTCGATGCTGTTGAGACGGCGGCTCTCGTCGGCGGTGAGCTGCGCCGCAGGAATGCCTGTCATGACGGATACCGTGTCCGCAATGCGGGCGGCGTCCACCACGGTGCGCTGCGGCAGCGGTGCGGAGCGTATGCGGTTTTCCTGCTCACGCAGAGCGGGTAGCTTTTCAAACTGCTTCTCTGCAAGAGCCTTTGCTATCTCAATGTGGACGGCTTCAAGCTGCGCCGAGGGCAGGGGATTGCTCATGCGGCAGCGTGCGGCGGCTTCATCCAGCAGGTCTATCGCCTTATCGGGGAGATTCCTGTCGGTGATGTAGCGGGCGGAAAGCTCCACCGCTGCGGCAAGCGCATCATCCGTGATAACGGCGTTGTGGTGAGCCTCATATCGGCTGCGCAGACCCTTTAATATGGTGAGTGCCACCGCTTCGGAGGGCGCTTCCACCTGCACTGTCTGGAAACGGCGCTCCAGTGCGCTGTCCTTTTCGATACAGCGGCGGTATTCCTCGGTGGTGGTGGCGCCGATAACACATATCTCGCCCCGTGCAAGCTTCGGCTTCAGGATGTTTGCGGCGTCTATCGCTCCCTCGGCGGCGCCCGTGCCGACAATGCCGTGCAGCTCGTCGATGAAGA
>JAZSEG010000037.1:0-19507 GCA_045531575.1 Oscillospiraceae bacterium
CGCCATTGACAGCAGCATCACGATGGCAGCCATTATTGCTATTGATCTTTTATTCATATGCCCTCCTTATTCTGCCACAGCAGTTTCAGCTGTTTCGGCAGGCTCGGAGATGTTCAGAGCCTCATAATCTATCTCGTATCCGTATTCCTTCTGCCATTCGGTAAGGGCATTGTTGAAGGTCTCTGTCACTGCCTTTTCCATCAGGCTCTCCATCACATAACCCTTGTACATATCGAGAGTCTCCTGAGGAATCTCTGCATCAGATGCATACATCACGATATGCCAGCCGTAATCAGAAGCCGCCAGCACATAATCGCCGATGTTTTCCACTGAATACGCAGCCTCAACGAAATCCTCAACATAAGAAACGCTGTTCGGAATAACGGTATAACCCTCGGGGTACATTGCCGAGCCTGCGGCGTCTGCACTGTATTCCTCGATCAGTTCATCGAAATCTGCGCCATTGTCCAGCATATTGATGATCTCAGTCGCCTGCTGTTCAAGCGGAGCAAGCTTTTCGGCTCTGAGAGCGTCAGCACCTGCATCGTCACCGCTGTCTCGCAGATAAGCGATCTCGTCGCTGTCCATCTCCTCCATGGCAATGAGGATATGCTTGATATTGCGGCTGCCCTCAGGAAGCCAGAAGGACATATTCTGTCCGCCTGTTTCATAGGCAACGGGATCTTCCTCATACGCCTGCTTGATGGTAGCAATGTATCCGTCAAGAACATCCTGTGCTTCACTGTCGTCAATAACGATATCCTTTGTTACTGCCTCCTGCACCTTCTCGACCAGCAGTGCATTGCGCTGCCACATAAGAAGATCCTCTCTTGTAAGCTGGCAATCAGCAAGATATTTATCAAATTCTTCCTCGCCTCTGGAAAGCATCAGATCCTCTCCGACGGTCTCCCCCTCGGCAAGAGTACCGTAATCTGCAACATAAGTGCCGAAATATTCAAACTGCACCTTCAGATTCTCCTGATAATCCGCTTCAAGCTGATCCAGTTCCTCCTGTGTGAGCTGATCCACACCAAGCTCTGCAGCCTTGTCATTGATGATGCGCTCATTAATAAGGTATGTTATAATGGAGCTGCGCTGTGTCGCACAGGTGATGAGGTTCTCATCAGCACAGTCATCTGTTACTTCGTAGGATTTCAGCCAGTACAGATATTCCTTCTTAAAATCCAGATAATCGATGACCAGTGCATCATCGCCCTTGTGTGCTTCGCCTGTAGGCTTTGCCACTATATCCTCATCATCCAGCTTCATGGAGGTGATAACGGATTCAAAATCGTTTGTGTTTACCTTGATAGAGCAGCCTGCCGCAGAAACTGCTATGGCTACTGCTGCTGCAAGACTTAATATTCTTCTAAGCTTCATAATATTCCTTTCTTTTGGTGCAGGGATAGATATATCTCATTTCCGTATAACACGGGCACACTTATCCAATTATACATATATCATTATAGCACATAATTTCAGAAAAAGAAACAGAAAAATTGAATATACTTTGAAATATTTCTGAAAAAGTAATGATTTTTTCTTTGGAATATGCTATAATGAGATAAATAGAAGTGTTTTTATCCATTTCAGGAATGGAAAACCCAAAACAAAATTCACTTTTAGTATTTATTGAGATAATTATACCGGAGGTAATATAGTATGACTTTTAGCTGGATGAAAAAAACATCCGTGCTGCTGGCATTGTGTATGATGCTCGGGTGTGCTACAGGATGTAACGGAGATAGCGAGAGCAGCGGAGAAACTGCAGAAGGCACATCCGAATCCGCAGATGCGGGAACTGCCGAAGCAGAGGCTGCCATCAAGGTAGGATACATATTCAACGGCGAAGTGGATATGGGCGGTTATTCCACAGGAGCTAACGCCGATCGTCTGGCAGCATCAGGATATACCGACGTGGAATCGTATTATATCGACAACGTGAACATCAGCGATTTTTCCGCAGCAGTAAATAAGCTCGTGGACGAAGGCTGCAGCTACATCGTTTCGGGAAGCTGGCTCTACACCAATGTTCTCACAGATGTTGCAGGCAAGAATATGGATGTGAACTTTATCAGCTATGGCGCCCGTGTAAGAACAGTAAATGTCTATGCATATACCGATCATGTATATGAAGGCGCATACATCGCAGGCATGGCTGCTGCATACAACACCGACACCGAAAAGATCGGCATTGTTGTCGACCCGGGCATGATCTACACAAAGCCTGTTGTCAATGCAGCTGCACTCGGTTCGCAGCTCGTCTACAAGGATGCGGAAATGATAACTGCATTCGCCTCCAAGGACAATGAGATCCACAGCGCAGTGGATGCTCTGAAGGCTCAGGGCTGCGATGTTATCATAAGCTATACAGAATCCCCCGAAACCGTGGAATACTGCGAAAGCAATGGCATCAAGGTAATCGGAAACCTCGATTACAGTAAGACCGCTGCAGACTACGAAAATCTGCTGATGTATTTTTACACTGATCACGACAGCCTGTATCTTGCAAACTTCAAGTCTATGCAGATGGATACCTGGGAACCCGAGGAGTATGTGGGTAACCTCGCAAACGGCGTTGTCAGTGTCTCTCCCGCATTAGCCTGCGCAAAGGACGGCACACAGGATATAATCGACGCCCTCATCCCTAAAGTTACAGGCGGAGATGCCTATATCTTCAGCGGAGAAATGAAGAATACCTCAGGCAACATAATGATCCAGCAGGGCGGCTTGTTCGAGCCTGCAGAAATATACACCATGGACTGGTATGTTCTGGGCGTAAAGACTCTGGAAACATTCGTGGAACCAAAGCTTGATCTGGAACACAACGATCTTGAAATAATGCAGTAACATTAAAATATCTCCCGTCCGAACGACGGGAGATATTCATTTTTTGTCATAGTTTTTCTATTTTACCGAACCTCATTCGCACGACGGAATGGTTTTTTTTCATTTTCCGTCACCACGACAGCAAAATCGCTCAGCAAGCTGTTTCAGAGCCAAAAAACATCCTTTTGCGCCCGAAATGCATGAGTTTCAATCATTCTTTTGTTGCATTTTCACAAATAGGAAAGCGCTCAAACAGCATTCCTGCGTAGCTAAACTGCAAGTTTTTTGCCACTGTACCTGCAAGAATTTTTTCAACATTTTACACGTTGAAAAGTGTTGATAACATCGTTGAAAACGTTGAATTGTTAAGATTATTTTCGACGTTTTCAACATACACCCTCAAAAACCGCATTATTATCCCATTATTTTTGAATAATTCTGTTGAAAATAATGTTGAATTCGTGGAAAATCAATTAATGTAAGTCATCATCGGGACATATACCGTCAGGCCTTTATTAGAGCGGATCTACGGATTTCGTTAAGAAATCTTAACACTTCGAGTAATATACACACAATAATTTTCAAATTGTAATTGTCAAATTTGTCTAATATGTAGAATATATCGGAAATTGCGATTTCTTAACGGAATCTTAGCGGACAAACTCTTGACAGCCTGCTAAAATGGGAGTATAAACCAAACACAAAAAGAGAGGTACAACAACATGTGGCAGATAATCACAGAACAGACAACTAACGAGGACAATGTATCCTATACAGCTTACGGTTTCCGCTGCGGAGAACATGAGGTACACGACTTCACATCGCTGCAGGATGAAGCAGAAAGCTTTCTTGCTCTGCTCAACCGAATGGAAGTCTCTCCCATAAACATCTATGAGGTGATAGAAGATTACTTCGCTGCTGTCTGATACAGGGTATTCATTTCCCTTGTCAATTATGCTACTCAGATAAGGACAAAAGTTCCGTTCTGACAACGAGTTATCGCATCCATCAGCTCAAGGCCCAACACTATAGAGCATACCTGGTCATGACGCTTGCCGCTCTTTTCGATGATCTCATCCATGGTAAGCGGCTTCTCCTGAAGCAGGGTTATCACCAATGCCTCTTCAGGGCTGAACTGTGTCATATCGATCTCCTCAGCAGGAGCAGTTTCGACAAACTCCATCGGCTGTGCAATCGCTTTTTCAGCAGGGGCAGAACGCTTTTTCTTTGCCCCATCCTGCTTTGGCTTCTTCTGCACTTTCTGCTGCAAAGGTTTTTCCTGACTGACTGAGTGCAGGATATTGACTCCTTCTTTACTGCGCTGAGCCAGTTCGGTATAGATATCAGTCGCAGCATACAACGGCAGCGCACCTGACCTTAAAAGAGAAATCGATCCGTAATAACGCTCATCGGTGATATCATGCGGCGGCACGCAGAATACAGGCTTGTCCTGATCTCTTGTCAATTCGGCAGTGACCAGCGTACCGCTCTTTGAGGAAGCCTCGATGACCACTGCCGCCTCAGACAATCCTGCAATGATCCTGTTCCGCTGTCTGAAATAGAACACCTTTGCTGAAGTATACGGAAACAGCTCCGATATGACCGCTCCGCCGTTATCAATGATGGATTTTTTCAGATCCTCATTCTCAGCAGGATAGTTCACCATGTGTCCGCAGGCAAGAACTCCGACAGTATAACCGCCGCTGTTAACGGTGCAGCGGTGCGCCTCGCCGTCGATACCTGCTGCCAGACCGCTTACAACGCCAACTCTGTCTTTGGAAAGCTCACCGCACAGCACGCCTGTAATGCGCCTGCTGTATTCGGAGGGCGCTCTCGGTCCCACCACTGCGACTGCCGACATATCCTTCAGCGGTTTCAGGTCTCCTTTGACGAACAGCACTATAGGCGGATCATCTATGCACTTCAGCTTCGGAGGATATTCAGGATCATCCAGCGTCACTATGCGGATGCCCAGACGCTCACACTCGGCAATCAGCGCCTTGACTTCACGGGTGCGGGTACGCTCCACACGCTGCTTTTCCGCAGCAGTGAGCATATCACACTTTCCGTCACGCATGGCTATTGCCGCTTCAAGTGCAGAGCTGTATCCTGCAAGTAATTTGGTGGTCCGTCCGTTATGCGGCAGCATTACCAACAGTATCCACAGCCAGACTTCAACATTCGTCATAATTCGTCCCCCCGACCAGCGTTGTTGCAAACGATCCCTCGCCCGATAAGCGGGGAGGGATCCGTGTTATTTTCTTACATTCTATCAAACCTTGAGCACCATGCAGGAATAAGGCTGCAGCGTTAGTCCGCCCATCTCGATATCGCTGCCTGTCAGCAGGTCTGTTGCCTTGCCGCCGCGATTGAGATTGAACGTAAACGGTGCACCATCCGCATTGATAACAGTAATGAGAGTCTCTCCCTCAAAGCTTCTGGAGAAGGCATACTGCCTGTTTGTCAGCTGCACCATGTTGTAATCGCCGTGGGAGGCAGCAGGATGCTCCTTCACGACATCTGCAAGCGCACGGATGTGTCCGCAAAGATCATGGATGCCCTCGTTCTTCATACGCTCGGCATTGAATTCGGGGCGAAGGATATCATCGCTGTTTCCACGCTTGTCACCAAGGGCGCCGTATTCGCTGCCGTAATATACGGCGGGAATACCCGGCATCATGAACATAAGCGTATAAATAAGGGGCAGATGCTCCTTTACCTTCAGCATGGAAGCGATTCTTGTAACATCGTGGTTATCCACAAAGGTGAACAGGTGCTTTCCTCTGTAGATGCACCAGTTTTCGCTGCCGAACTGACGGTTGATAGAGTGAGATATCTCAAACATATTCATATCATTGAAGCTGGAGAAAAGACCCTTGTAGCACTCGTAATTCGTTACACTGTCCAGCATCTGATCGTTCATCCATGTGTTGTAATCGCCATGGAGAGTCTCGCCCAGCAGGAAGAAATCCTCTGCAAGCCACTTGCAGTGACCACGCAGCTCCTTCAGGAAATTGAGGTCAAGGCAGTATGCCACATCAAGACGCAGACCATCGATTCCAAACTCGTTCTTCCAGCCTGTGATGCAGTCCTTGATGTAGTTCTTTACATCGGGATTGTAGAGGTTCAGCTTTACAAGCTCATAATGACCCTCCCAGCCCTCATAATAGATGCCATCATTATAGGGAGAATTGCCTTCACGCACATGGAACCAGTCCTTCTTTGCACTGCCCAGCTTATGCTCACGCACATCACGGAAGGCAGCAAAATCTCTGCCAACATGATTGAACACACCATCCAGCACCACTCTGATGCCATTTTCGTGCAGTGCATCGCACACCTTTTTGAAATCCTCGTTGGTGCCTAAGCGGCGGTCAATCTTAGTGTAATCGATAGTGTCATAACCATGAGCGACAGACTCGAATACAGGGCCAAAATAGATAGCATTGCATCCCAGCTCCTTGATGTGGGGAATATCATCGATAAGCTTCAGAATGACATGAGACGGCTCTGACTGCTGATCATTCACACGCTCACATCCGAAATATCCGATAGGATAAATATGATAAAATACTGCACTTTCAAACCAATTCATAAACTATTCTCCTAAAAAACAATTGCTTTCTTTCCGAATTCAGATAAAGCTCTTAATAATTATACCGCAGTCAATTAAAAAAGTCAAGTTTTTTGTGTACATTAACCAAAGAAACGCAAAATTTATTGCACAGATATGAGATTTTAGCCTAATTATATTGAATTTGGTTACATTACATGGTATACTAATTATATAATTAAATAGGTATACTATGCGACCATTCGTGGTCAGCTTGATATATTTACTATAGCGAGGTAAAAGCTATGTTACATAATAAACTTAAAAAAATAATATTACTGCTGATATGTTCAGCAATACTGGTATGTATGCTGCCGCTCAGCGTTTCTGCAGCCACTAAGGGCGAAACGATAAGAGTAGGCGCATGCCCCGACTTCGGCATATACAAAACAGGCAGCGAATACAGCGGATTTGCATATGATTATCTGATGGAGATCCAAAAATACACGGGGCATAAATACACCTTCGTGGAAGCCTCCTCCGCCGATCTTGTTGAAATGCTGACCGATGGGCTTATCGATGTGATCCCATGTGTATCTGCTGATGAATACAACCGATTCGCATCCTACTATGCTGTGGCGATGGCACGATCAGTGGACAATACATATATTCCTGAACTTTCGTCTGTATCGCTGATGAAAAAATACACAGCAGTATATATCAGCGACAATGCCGACAGCAATATCAGTTACTTCGATTACGACGCACTGAACCGAGCAACTATCGGATATCTTGCAGACAACAAAACAAAATACTTCGAGAATGATATTTTCCTGAAAGGTGATATCAGCAAGGCCGACTTCGTTGAATACAATTCCGAGGCACAGATGAAATCTGATCTGGCATCAGGAAAGATCGATGCAGTAATCAAAGAATGCTTCCGCTGCTGGGAAGATGAAACGGTAGTATATCAGTACGGAACTGCAGACTGCTATTTCATGCTGTCCGGCGAAGACGAAGAGCTTTCCCACCAACTGGACATGGCGGTGAACGCTGTAAACATGGCCAACAGCAGCTTTGCATCAGCACTTTACAGCAAGCATATAGAGAAATACGGCGTTGAAAAATATGCGTACAGCGAGAACGAAAAATATTATATCGAAAACAACCCAACCGTTAATGTGGCGTACAACGTTCAGAGCAGCATCCTTGAAATGTATGACAGCAAGACAGGCACGATCATAGGCCACACCGGCTCAGTAATCGAAAGCATAGAAGAATTCTCGGGCATCGATATAGTTCTTATACCATGTGCAAATCTCGAGGAATGTGTTCACATGCTATTGGATGGCAGCGTCCAGGCGATCTGCGGCGGTGTTAATGGCAGCAGCATGACATCCTATGGAAACTTCCGCATATCTTCTCCTTACGACTCCACACCGATAGTGCTTGCCGCTGAAAAAGCGATACATCCATCAGGTAATTTCAAAGTAGCTATACCATATACTCACGATGATGTGGCAAAGCACATTGCTCAGGATCATCCCAACGCTACACCGCTTATCTATCCCGATATCCGTGCATGTATGGAAGCTGTAAGCAACAGAGAGACCGATGCCATTTCCGCTGGTGCATATGAAACAGTTTACCTCATCAACAACGGATACAAAAACCTGTCCGTTATCAACGTAAGCACCACAAAACACACCGAATGTTTCGCATTTTCCGAAAACGCCCCCGCAGAGCTTTCTACTATATTCGGCAAGTGTATATCCAGATTCACAGGTAACTCAAGCGATATCAGCCGTTACAAGAACCTTGCCACCGCAGATGAGCTTGCAACGAAGAACACTGTTCCTGCTACTGTGATGTATGTACTGCTTGCGGCACTCATCCTCATAATACTCGGTGGACTCATCTACATCCTGAGAAATCTCATAGCCTCCAAAAAGGCAAGCGAAAGCGATCCACTCACAGGCGGCAGAAACCGTGCCAAATTCACAGATGATGCAAAGAAGATCATCAAAAAGACCTCCGCTGACAAATGGGCGTTGGTGCTGTTTGATATCAACAAATTCAAATTCGTCAACGACCGCCTCGGATACGCAGAAGGCGACAGGATGCTTGAGCGCCTGTACAAGACCCTCTCTGATAACATGGAGGACGAAGAGGTCTTCGCAAGGCTTTCCGATGATAACTTTGCATGCCTCATCCGCAACACGAGCGACACTGATATCACCACACGAATGAATAATCTTTTCGCTGAGTTCGACCGCCGCAACAGCCTGTTTGTGAAATATCCCGTTGCATTCAGCGCAGGTGTATGCAGGATCGGTCAGTGCTTCGATGTCCACAAGGATATCGATCTCAACGCCGCAATGGACCGCTGCAATATAGCTAAACGAACACTTAAAGGACTCCATCATTCCTCGATAGCATTCTATGACGGAAAGATCCGTGACAAGGTGCTTCGTGAGAAGGATTATGAAAGCGCAATGCCCTCAGCACTCAAGCAGCACGAGTTCGAATGCTATCTGCAGCCGAAATACGGTCTGAAATCCCGCCACATAGAAGGCGCAGAGGCTCTGATTCGCTGGAACAGCAAGGAGTTCGGCTTTGTGTTCCCGAGCGACTTCATTCCCATAAGCGAAAAGAACGGATTCGTTGTTGAGCTTGATTTCTTTATCCTTGAAGAGGTCTGCAAGGCGATGCGCCGCTGGATAGACGAAGGCAAAACACCTGTAGTGGTCTCCGTTAACCAGTCCCGTCTGCATCTCAACTATGACGACTATATCTGGCGTCTGCGTGAGATCGTAGACAAATACGAGATACCTTACGAGTATATCGAGCTTGAGCTTACAGAAAGCGTATTCACCGAAAACATGGAAAAGCTTCTGACTATCATGCACAAGCTGCATGATATCGGCTTCAAGCTGTCTCTTGACGACTTCGGAAGCGGATATTCCTCTCTCAATATGCTGAAGGATATCCCCGTTGACGTTGTAAAGATTGACCGTGAGTTCTTTAACGGCACAGTAAACTCCGAAAAGGGAAGAGCTGTTATTTCTACAGTTGTTGACCTTGCGAAGAATCTCGATATGGAGGTAATCTCCGAAGGCGTAGAAACCCTTGAGCAGGTGGAATTCCTCACCGAGATCAACTGCGCAATGGTGCAGGGCTACTACTTCGCAAAGCCCATGCCAATATCCGCATTTGAAGATCACTGGCACAAGGATATAGAATCCAAGGAAACAGAACAGGATTAATAAAAAGCACGGCAGACTCATCATCTGCCGTGTTCTTATGAAAGGACATAAACATGAACGTTTCGTACATCAACATCAACAACATACCCGCTAAACTGTTCAAGACAGATAACGCACAGGGAACTGTGCTTGCCATCCACGGCTTTGGCGGCAGCAAGGAAAGCAGCGCAATTACAGGTCTCGCAGAAAGGGTCTGCCCGAAGGGATACAATGTTCTCGCTATTGATCTTCCCGCTCACGGAGAGCGCAGCGGCGGAGCAGAGCAGCTTGATCCCGTGCGCTGTATAGAGGAAATAATCGCAGCGGAAAAGCATATACGTTCAAACCTTACCGCCGACATCTATGCATTCGCAACGAGCTTTGGTGGAATGTGTATGCTGCATCGTATAGAAAAATCCCCCCACGAGTTAAAAAAGATCGTACTGCGTGTGCCTGCCGTGAATATGGCATACTCCCTGTTTGCGATCAGCAAGGGCTGCGATCCATCACTCACCCGAGAAAAAGCAAAGGAGAACGGATTCCGTATAGAGATGGGCAGAGAATACCTTATTCCGTATACTTTCTATGAAAAGCTGAAAGAAATGCACTGCCTGCGCACCAGCAATGCCTGGAACAACAGTAATATCCTCACCGTGTGGGCGGAAAACGACGAACTGGTGCAGCCTTCCGATACTCAGGAGTTTCTCCGCCTGAACCCCGAAATGCGCTCTGTATGCATAGAGGGCAGCGGTCATCGAATGGCCGAGCCGCAGCACCTGAACACTGCGCTGGATACTGCAGCATCATATCTGCTGAAATGATATCCTTATGAGTCGCCTAATTATCGCTTGGCCTTTTTGCACAAATACGATCATCTTATTGACAAATATTTAGTAATAAGCTATAATAGTATAAATACCTACTTTTGCGCAAAGGAGGCGAAACAGATGCGTAACGATATTGATCTGAAGATAGAAATACTGGAAAAGCAGCTTGCCGAAGCAAGAAAAGAAGTCAATGCACTGAAGCTAGCCGTGCGTGCGGAAAATCTGAAGGTTAAGATCTCTTGCGAATACAGCAATTTCGGACTCTGGGAATATGATATTGCCGATGATATATGCTACCAGTACAAAAAGCTCGATGGCATATACGAAAATGACCTGACTCCTATCGTGCATTTCAGAGACTCCATTATCGGCTGGGGGTCTGTTTACTCTGACGATATCCCTGTATTCCACAAATTCTGCGACGCCATGGAACGTGGCGACAAGGAAATATGCTATGATGTGCGTGTGGTGAATGACTACAGTGAAATAGTGTGGTTCAGATACGAAGGCAAGACTATATATGACGACAACGGCAAGCCGCTGCGTGTAATAGGCAGAACTCTCGATGTTACAGATAAAAAAGGCGGCACAGGAATAAGCTCGGATAACCGTCGTGACCCTCTTACAGGCGCATATAACTATGAGACTTTCATCGAGACAGCTGTTCGACGTGCCAACGAAAAAGATTTCAGAAACTCTGCATTGATAGCAGTGAGCATCGATCGATTCGACGAGTTATGTGAGTCAGAGGGATGCGATACCGACAATATCCAGCGTTCAGTTGCAAAAGTGCTGGAATCTCAGAGCGCTGTGGAACAGGGAAGCCTTTTTGCCCGTGCAGATGACGGCCTGTTCGTATATTATGTAAAATTCAGCGATATCCCAAACCTTAACGCCATTGCTTCAAGACTGATTTACCGCTTCCATGATTTCCGCCTCACGGATAATGAAACAGGAAAATGGATAACGATAAGCGCAGGTATCTCTCTTTTCGGATACAGCAGAAAATATGACAGGATCTATGATGAAGCGTTGGCAGCTCTCTATGCAGCCGCATCGAAAGGCGGTAATGGATATCTGCAATATAATTCTGCCATGTCCATTAGCAAAAAAGCAAAAACTGATGCTAAGACTGCCGAAAACTTCATCGGCGCAGTCGGTGCGGAAAAGATCTATCACATCATTAACAGCGCCATTACCGACAAGGAAAACAGCCGCTCTCTTGCCTATCTCGCAATACAGCAGGTGTGCAAGTATACAGACTCCGCCTACGCATATCTGTATCACTATAACGGCGATACACTTGAACCTGATCTCATCTGCGATGCCGACCGCACTATTGAGCAGTCAGATGCTCTGCCTGCTGTCCTTCCCGTACACACACGAAGCGAAATGTCAGAACTGCTTGAACATAACCTGCACATTTCGATATCCACCGACCGTAACGATCATAAAAACTATGGCTTTGATTTCATAAACGGAGCGCATAACGCAATGATATCACCCATATATGTCGGAAGCGAACTGACATATATACTTACCTTCATCCACGACAGTGCCAAGACCTGGCAGGCAGCAGATGCCGAGATAATTGATATGCTCGCCCATTCATTAAGCTATATCACTGCCCGCGAACAGCACATCAACCATTTGGAGAAAAAGACCAGATTTACAAATGCAGTGGTGAACGGTCTTGGTATGGAAGCCTTCACGATAGATCCCGATACATTTATTGTGGACAAGGCAGGCGAAAACACTGTACATGAATACGGTATCAGAAAAGGGGATATTTGCTATAAAAAACTCAGAGGGCTAGATCGTCCGTGTGCTGACTGCCCCGTTCATCAGATCAATGCAGGCCAGCTCACAGCTACATCCGTACACTACAACAGCAAGGATAATCGTTGGCTGAATGTGGCAGCATCAGTGATGGATACCGCTGACGGCAGCCGCCGCTGTGCAGTAAGCACCGTGGACATGACTGCCAGCCTTGACAAGATCCAAAGCCGTGACACCCTTACGGGTGTGCTTGGTTTCGACCGTTTTGCCGTGGACGCAATGCGAATCACAGCTCAGAACTCCGAATGCAGATTTGTCACAGTTGTCAACATCGCAAACTTCCGCCGACTGAACGAAAACAAGGGATACGAGTTCGGAAATTCCGTACTCATTGCCGTTTCGGATATCCTCAACGGCTCGCTCAGCGATGATGAGCTTATCTGCCGCTCAGAGGGCGCACGCTTCGTTATTTTGTTCCGCAACGCCAGTGCTGACGAACTGTTCCCACGCCTGAAGCAGATACTTCAGAGCGCCCAGAGTCAGGTGGAAGAAAAATGTGGCATACAGATATTCCTCGTAGCAGGTGTATATCAAATGAGCGGCGATAATATCGGCATTATGGCTTCTCTTGACCGTGCTATAATTGCACAGAAAACAGTCAAGGACAAGGCGTATTATAACACCAATATGATCGTATTTTACGACAAGCAGTTGCAGGACGATCTGCAGACCCGACAGTATATAGAGTCCCACATGAACGAGGCGCTCGAAAACGACGAATTCAAGGTGTTCTATCAGCCTAAGGTCAACCCCGAAACAGGCAATATCGTTGGCGCTGAGGCTCTTGTACGCTGGATAAGACCCGATGGCGAAATGATCTCGCCGGGAAAATTCGTGCCGATATTTGAGCAAAACGGGTTTATTGCAGACATGGATTTTGCAATATACCGCCGTGCCATAGCCGATATCAAACGCTGGATGCGAGCAGGCATCGAAGCGCCTCTGATCTCACTGAACGTATCACGCCACCACATGATGGACGATACTTTCCCTGACAAGATCTGCGCACTGGTGGATAACCTGGGAGTTCCACGCAGTAAAATTGAGCTTGAAATAACGGAAAGCATGCTGACTGAGAACATGAACAAGCTGCTGGACAGCATGACCTGTCTGAAAGACGCAGGCTTCCATATATCGGTGGATGATTTCGGTTCGGGCTATTCATCGCTTAACCTCATCACTCTTCTGCCTTTTGACACATTGAAGATAGACGGCGGATTCTTCCTGCGCAACAAGCTTACCGAGAAAAACAAGGCAGTTATCACCTCGGTAATGGAGATGGCGAAGAATCTGAATCTCATCACTGTATCCGAGGGTGTCGAAACAGATGAACAGGTAGAATTCCTGCGAAGTCTCGGATGTGATATGATACAGGGCTACTATTACTATAAGCCTATGCCCAAATCGGATTTTGAGGCTCTGATCTCAAACAAGAATGACGCATAACAAAACTGCTCCCGCTACATGGCGGGAGCATATTTTATGATAAAAAAGATCCCCGAAAACAAATTCGGGGATCTTGTCATTATCAGATCTCAATCTTGCCATAGAGAGTAGCATTTCTCTCCGCATCAACAGTCTCCTTGGAGAACTCGCCTGCGTTTGCGTTCTCATCAGGCTCATATACTCTGCGCTTATACTCACGCTCAAAGCTTGTGGAGAAGCCACTGGAAGCCTTGTAGTTTCTTGTGGAGCGAGCATCTCCGCTGCTTCTGTCGCCACGTCTGCGGCGGTTGTCGAACTTAGGCTTATCTGCGTAGATAACGACCTTTCTGTAAGGCTCAACGCCTGTGGAGTGGCTGGATACACCCTCGATCTCTGCAACACAGCTGTGAATGATGCGTCTCTCATAGGGATTCATAGGCTCAAGGGCGATCTTTCTGCCCTGCTTGATAACCTTAGCGGATGTTCTCTTGGCAAGAGACTCAAGAGTCTCCTTGCGCTTGTCGCGGTAACCGTTGCAGTCAACGGAAATGCGGCAGTAAGACTCCTCTGTGCGGTTGCTTGCAAGGATAGTCAGATACTGCAGGCTGTCGAGAGTCTCGCCACGTCTGCCGATAACTACGCCCAGCTTATCGCCGGAGATATCCAGAACGACATTGTTGTCCTTTCTGATAGCCTTGATCTCGAAATTCTCGAGCTTCAGTGCGTGCAGAACATCAGTCAGATACTGCTTTGCAGCCTTTACCTTTGCACTGCTCTCGATGTCAAAATCAGCGGGAAGCTCAGCTGCATCGGTCTCCTCATCCTCATAGGATGCAGGTGCCTCTTCCTCAGCAGGAGCAGCTACAGGCTCTTCAACAGGCTCAGTATATACAGCCTTTACTCTTGCTTCGCCCTTCAGTCCGAACAGACCCTTGCGAGGCTGCTCAAGAATCTCAAAATCGATATCGTCAACAGAAACGCCGAACTCCTGAGCTGCAAGAGTCTTTGCTTCGTCAACGGTCTTAGCGGTAAATTCCTTTTCCATGTCGGTTCCCCTTTCGTTAGGTTAAATGTCGTCTTCGTCCTCGATGTATTCCTCGCCGTACTTGATAGCGTCCTGACGGCGTGCCTCCGCAAGCTTTCTGCGGTTGATCTCCTTCTGAGTCAGCTTCTCGCCCTTGTACTCCGAAACAGTGTTATCATGGTCGGTATTACGGCGTCTCTGCTGAGTCTCCATCTTCTTCATATTTTCCTTATATTCAGCTTCCGCCTGAGCTCTCAGCTTTTCAGGACTGTACACAGTGTTGAGAAGCAGAGTCTGTGCTATACCGAACACATAGCTGATGGTCCAGTAGAAACCTGCGCCTGCAGGAACCGCGAATACGAAAATCAGAGAGAATACAGGCATAATATACATCGTAGCCTTCATTCCGCCGCCAACTGCGCCGGGATTGTTCTTTTCCATGCTACGGTTGGAGATGTATGCCTGAACCAGAGAAAGAATAAAAGCAATTATGGGAATGAGCAGCATCGGGAAGCCCATGTTATCCTTGGGGATCTGGGTCAGCTTGATGCCAAGGAAGCTCAGATTATCATACAGCTCTGTAATGGAATCAGGATCGTTGGCAGAACTGAAGAACTGCTTGTACTCCAGTGAGGTGCCGTCCTCATATTCCTTTACAGTACCGAATGTATCCAGTACATAAAGCTCTCTCTGAAGCATGGTGTTGGTGACGAACTGCACTTCACCGTTTGCGTCGATCTTATAATAACCAAACTGCTTCTGCATCTCTGTGAACAGCTCCTTGGTGAACTCACCGAATGAGTGCTCATCCTTATACGCCTGCTTTTCTGCAGCGTCCTTAAAGGAGTTCAGCTTGGTCTTTTCGTTTTCAGTATCATTGCCGGCAGGATCCTTTCCTACTCGGTCAGTAATAGCATAAAGGTCGGTGGCTGTGAACAGCACTTCCTTGCCCTTATCCTTATTATTCATCTTGATGATCTCGTACTCAGACTTCAGTGCAGCCTCGATAGCTCCGTCAACAACGCTGATAGTTTCTGCAGTGAGCTTGTCCCATACAGTTTCATCTACGGGAGCAGCACCCTCGGGAAGCGCCTTGTTATACGCATCAATAAGCTTCGCCGCATCACGGACGATATCATTGTGCTTTTTAAGTGCGTCACCCTTAAGTTCAACTGTGTTGTTATGCTCATCAACGATGATGGAGGCAAGCTTTACGCTGTAGCCCTCAACGATCATCTCCTCAACCTCAGCCTTATCGGTATGGAGGATATGCGTCATAGGCTTGTAAACTACATCCAGTACGCCGAACAGCAAGAGGAATGTGAGTATCATGGAGCCGCAACCACTCATTGGGTTATAACCCTGAGACTGGAGCTTCTGAAGCTCTTCCTGCTGCTTTTCCTGATTGTTTCTGTACTTTTCCTGGATCTCACGCACCTTGGGAGCGAAGATCGCAGACTTTGCCGAGTTCTTCTGCTGCTTTATGGAAAGCGGCAGCATAGCTATCTTTACGATAAATGTAAAGATTATGATAGCAACACCGACATTAGTGATACCCAACTCATAGATGAAGTAGAGCAGATAACCGAGCGGTGTACCGATAAGCGAATACAGTAAAGTTATTTCGTCCACATCCTTTCAAACAAGAAACAGTATGGTATGGAGAGCTTATACGCTCTGTAAGGAATATATGTGTATGCGGACTCAGCCGCAGTTGTCTTCGGTGTTATCGCTGCAGCACTCGTGATAGATGTGTTCTTGCTGCGCCCTCTCCGGCCTGAAACAGAACTTCTCCGGAACAGGGTCGTATCCGCCGCGCCCGAAAGGATTGCAGCGAATAATTCTCCATAACGCCAAATAACCGCCCTTAACCGCACCAAAACGCCGAATAGCAACAGTAGCATACTCGGAACAGCTTGGATGATAGCGGCAGCACGGCGGCAGGATCTTTGACAGCGTCATTCTGTAGAGCTTGATAATTCCTAAAAACAGATATTTCATGATAGCTTTGACAGCAGATTCTTCTTCATCAGCGAAAGCAGCTGCGTCGATTTAAGAGACGGAGTCTTGCTTCGCGCGACAAAAACGAAATCATAACGCTTTTGTGTCTTTTCCTTTAAGATCGGCTCAAAAAGGCGGAAGGCTTCCCTTATGATCCGCCTTGACCGATTTCTTTTGACCGCATTTCCGACCTTTTTGCCCGTCACTATGCCGAGACGGTTGGCAGTACCACGACGCTCCTTAACATAGCAGACGAAGGCATAGGTCACAATGCTTTCCCCTTTTTTGAAGAGAAAAGAGAAATCACGGTTTTTCTTGATCACAACATATCTTTTTCTGAAATCAGAAATCATGCGATCAAATTAGTAAGTCAGCTTTTTTCTGCCCTTTGCACGGCGACGAGCGAGAACCTTGCGGCCATTTGCGGTAGCCATTCTCTTCATAAATCCGTGTTCGCGCTTTCTCTGAAGCTTCTTAGGCTGGTAAGTTCTTTTCATTTCTAAAAACCCCCTTTTTAATAAGTTAAAATCTGTGTGAAGGCATAGTATGTCCGCACACAACTGTCAACAATAATTAATTATACATTATCCCAAAAGCGTTGTCAAGGGCTTTTTACAAATTTTCTTTATAAAAAGTCAGAATTAATCTACCGCTTGTATAATCGGCGCGAATTATACTAAAAAATCCCTTGTAATCGATTAAAAAATGTGATATAGTATTAGTGTAATATATTGTAATATGTGGTAATATCACTGATGTTACGTTAGTATTGTATTGAACAAGGGAGGTCGGATAATGCCTGTTCTCGGCAGAATGAAAACACTTATCCCCGCAAGGCCCGAAAAAGAGCTTTCCGGCGGCAGAAAACTCCGCCATGAGCTAAAATATATCATCGACGAGGGCACTTATCGTGTGCTGCTTGCAAAGCTCAGTCCGCTGATGTACCGTGACAGCCACTGCGAGAATGGCGAATATCGGGTGACCAGCCTTTATTTCGACGATATTTACGGCAGCGGATATAACGACAAGATAAGCGGTGTAGCCACAAGGCGAAAATTCCGCATACGCAGCTACGACCTGAATCCCTCCCGCATAATGCTGGAGTCAAAGCACAAGGACGACAGCTTCGTTTCAAAGCTCTCTCGACAGCTTACGGATGAACAATATCGGATGATGCTGCAAGGTGACTGCTCCTTTATGAAGGAAAGCGACAGCGAAGAGGATGTTTTCGGCGAATATTATCGCTCGAATCTCGTATCTCAGCTGCGGCCGAAGCTTATAGTGGACTACGTCAGAGAGGCTCTTGTGTACCCCTATGGCAACGTCCGCATAACGTTTGACAAAAAGCTGTCTACCTGCTATAATACCATTGATATGTTCGCAGAGGAAGCTTTTTATTCGCCGATATACAGCAAGGAGATCATTCTTGAAGTAAAGTTCGACGAATATCTCCCCGCAAGCATTCAGGCGGTGCTTCAGGGTCTGAACGCAAACCGCCAGTCTGTATCCAAGTACATAATCTGCAGCGACTGCTGTTTACAGCGCCGCTTCAGCTCGTTTTGACAAGACATCACGGAGGATAATATGATATCTGAAAATCTCACACTCGGCTCCAAGCTTACAGATGCGCTGGCTGTTTTCGGCGACAGCTTTGATGTTTCCGAACAGTTCGCAAATCTTTCTGTTCCTACAATTGTAATCACTCTGCTGACAGCTACCCTCTGTGGTCTGATCATCTATCTTGTATACCGCTTTTTCTACAGAGGCGTGGTATACAGCGATAACTTCAATATCCTGCTCCTGCTGACAACGGTAGTTACATCCTTCATCATCATGACCATCAGTGCAAACGTTGTACTCTCGCTCGGTATGGTCGGTGCGCTGTCTATCGTTCGTTTCCGTGCTGCTGTCAAGGATCCGCTGGATATCGGCTTCCTGTTCTGGGGCATCGCTGCAGGCATCACCGCAGGCGCACAGCTCTACTGGGTAGCTATCATCGGCACAGTGGTTATTGCAATCATCTACATACTGCTCACCATCTTCAAGAAAGAGCGCAAGAGCTATCTGCTCATCGTGCGCTACACCGCTGATAACGAGGTCAATGTAAACGGCATCCTCGGCGCTATCAAGTACAAGCTGAAGAACAAGACCCAGACAGGCGAGCGCATAGAGCTTACTGTCGAGGTTAAGATAAAGAACAACGACACCAGCTACATCAGCCGCTTCAATGCAGTTGAGGGCGTGGAGAGCGTTACTTTGCTGGAATACAGCGGAGAATATATGAACTGATATTTCTATTCTCCTTCGGGAGGTGTTTGAATGGGTATTGGTCTCTTTTTAGTATTAGCAATATTCTTTGGGCCGCCAATCATAGTGATATTGGTACTGATATGTCAGCCACCGCAATACAAATCATCCAGAGAAATAAACCGTCGAAAATACCCTCTCACATGGGCTATTGCAAATGGAAATACATCCAAAGCGGTACTGCTGCTTGAAAACGGAATAAACCCCGATTCTGAATGTTCACCGCAAACACCTTTGGGATATGCGGTAGCAAATGGAGATATCTCCATGGTACATCTGCTTCTGTCATATGGCGCAGATGCAAACGGACACATTAATGACGAGCCGTATTTATTTACCGTAATCGATACTCTTGATGTGCAATTGGCAGAGCTTTTGCTGAAGAACGGTGCCGATCCAGACTTGCCCGACAAATATGGCGGCAGCGCCCTTTATCTCGTTGAAGCACGACTTGCAT
>JAZSEG010000013.1:0-27438 GCA_045531575.1 Oscillospiraceae bacterium
AATAACTGGGAGCAGCAGGCTAAGGCTATTGAGGAAATTCGCGGCTATGCCCTCGCAGCAAGGTGGGAGTATCTCCGTGCGGCAGTTGATGCTCTGCTCGCCGCTTGCTGGGAAAAGGCAGAGCTGAACCAGATCAGAGAGATCAGAATCGCCGATATTGCGTGATATGGGAACAGGTGCGACACGGTGTCGCACCTGAACATTTATATTTTATAAAGTTCCGCCCTGAAATTCAGATAGATTATTTCATTTCTGTTATAAAAAATAACAAAAACATAAAAATCGGCGGTATTTTCAGTATGTTTCTTTTAAATGAGATAGAAAACAATGCAAAAATGCACGCGTGCTTTTTTACAAAGAAAAGTGCAGGTGCGACAACACGATGTTGTTGCAGTCGCCCCAAACGCGGCGTACGGACGCGCCGCCTCAGAGGGCGACCTGCGACACCGTGTCGCACCTGTTACTTTAGTAAGTAGACAAGTACGAAATATCACTATTGATTTAAACCACAAAATGTGCTAAAATATAACAAACAGATCTTTCGCGAAATTTACAACAACTATTATGAAGAGGAAAAAGCCTCTATCTTTAAAAATGAAAGGTTGTATTTCACTATGGAAAAAGGAAATGTTTTAGTCATTGGCAACTCTGGAGTTGGTAAATCCACTCTCATCAACGCTGTACTTGGCGAAGACCGCGCACTGACGGGATACGGCACAAAAGGAACAACACAATACCTTGAGCTGTATGAAAGTGATAATGTGCCATTCCGCATCATCGACTCCGTTGGATTTGAGCCTTCATTTATCAAAAGGCAAAAGGCGATAAAAGCAGTGAAGAAATGGTCAAACGACAGTGCCAAAACTGACGGAGAAGATAAACAGATCAATATGATATGGTTCTGCGTTGACGGCACTTCCCGAAAACTTTTCCCTGAAGCAATTAAGAACCTTACCAGCGCTACTTCTCTATGGAAATCAATACCTATAATCGTAGTAATCACGAAATCTTATTCTATTCCAGAAAGAGAAGAAAATATCGCAATGGTGCAAAAGGCATTTGATGAACAGAAAAAATGCCAGGACCGCCTTCGCAATATTATTCCTGTTGTTGCTGATACTTATGTCATCAATGATAATGCTTATGCACCTCCGAGCGGAATCGAAGAACTTATAAATATTACAAATGGCCTTATGCCGGAAGGCATAAAAGCTGCAGAAAACGATGTATACAACTTTATTCTTACAAGGAAAAGAGCATTTGCACATAGTGTAGCCATAGCTGCCACTGCAGGCGGTGTAGCTATAGGTGCAATACCAATACCATTTGCAGATGCAGCAATACTTACGCCGTTGGAAACAGCCGAAATCAATACTTTGGCATCCATATATGGAATCAACAAAAATGAAAAATCTAAGGTTTTCATAAATTCTATTGTTGAGGTTGGTACTGTCAGTGCTGCTGCAAAGGCAGCAATAAGTGCCCTGAAGCTTATTCCTGGTATTAATATCGGAGCAAGCGTCCTAAATGCAATTATTGCAGGATGTATCGTTGCAGCAATAGGAGAAGGCTCTATATTCGCATTTGAGCAAGTATATCTCGGACACAAGACGCTGGATGATATTGACTGGGTAAAACAGATCATAGAATCCAAGCTTGCGTCTGGGTTTGTAGAAAAAGTTCAAAGTGCTGTTGAAGCGATCGGCGACAATACAGATAACAAAAACATTTCTACTGTGGTATCTGGTTTGTTTTACAAGAAAAACAAATGAATACGAAAAGGTGCGACACCGTGTCGCACCTATTTCTATACCCTGATGACCTCAATCCCCACCCTCTCCGCATAATTCACAGTGTAATATGTACCTCCACTGCGTTCACGCAGGTAGCATATCAGATACCCGCTGCAATCCACCATGTGCCGATTTCGGTCGAGCATACAGCTGCTTGTGTAGCGGTCGGACAGCACACGCACCTTGTCGGCTTTTTCAAGGATATCGTAATAACGCTGTTTCTGCTCTGCGTTCCATTTCAGCGTTTGCTGTTCGGGCGGACACGGCAGCACAAGCACCAACCGTATCTGCGGATATCGTCCTTTCAGCCGCAGCACCGTTTCCTCTGCGAGCATATCAAATCCCAGCGCGCCGCCTGCGCCAAATAACACCACGCCACGCTCGATAAGCGACACGATGGCAGCTTCGAGGTCGGCGGTGAGTTGTTCGCAGTTTTGTTGGAGCTTGCGATGTCCGCTGAAACACGCTACTTTTGATTTGTCTATCATAATAAACCTCCAGATTAGTGATTTTTCACTATTATAACATATTTTAGTGATATATCACTAATCTTTTTGTTTATTTTTAGATAAACTAGATTTAAGCAAAAATGGAGGTGGTCGGTATGGGCGTTTATGAAACAACTGCAAAGCGTATTCGTGAGCTGTGCGAGCAGCACAACATCACGCCAAACGGACTTTCGTATGCTTCAGGCGTATCACAATCGACTATCAAAAGCATACTCAACGGCGAAAGCACAAACCCAGGTATTGTAACCATCAAAAAGATCTGCGACGGTTTTAATATCACACTGGCTGAGTTTTTCGATACCGATGAATTTAACCAGCTTGAACAGGAACTAAAATAAATTTTAGGTGCGACACGGTGTCGCACCTATTCCTATATCCTTTTGGTATACCCGAAAGGGTATAATATACAAACCTCGACAAAAATTGCACCCAATCGGGTATAATAATCTTGAAAAACACTTGACATTCTACCCGAAAGGGTATAAAATAAAATCATGAAAACTATTGGTGAATTTGTAAAACAAAAGCGCAAGGAGCTGGGACTTACGCAGGAGGAATTTGCACTCCGCTCGGGGCTGGGACTTCGTTTCGTCCGTGAGCTGGAGCAGGGCAAGGAGACCGTGCGTATGGACAAGGTGAATCAGGCGCTTGCAATGTTCGGCATGAAAGCTGTTCCCGGAAGAAAGGATGACTAATGGACGTATCGTCGGCAGTGCCGACGACACTGCGATTTTTCTTTCGCCGACAGAGTGTCGGCGATTTCGCACGCGAAACCAGAAAAAACGCTAAACTGAACTCGCATTCGGTAGAAAGGAAGAATGATGGAAGCGTACAGAAAAGCATTTGTGTATGTTCGGGAAAAGTTTGCAGGCACTCTGATGGAGACCGATTACGGCTATTCCTTTGCGTATGATGAGGAGTATCTGCGTTCTGACAATGCGGCGGCTGTGAGTCTGACTCTGCCCTTGCAGAGCGAGGAATTTCGGTCTAAAACGCTGTTCTCGTTCTTTGACGGACTTATACCCGAGGGCTGGCTGCTGGATATCGTTATCAAGAACTGGAAGCTGAGCTACAAGGACCGATTCGGGCTGCTGCTCGCCGCCTGCAAGGATCCTATCGGCTGCGTGAGTATCAGGTCAAGTCTTGACACCGTGCCGCAGGAAAACGAGCCTGCTGCGCCCTCTGAGAGCCATGCTCAGAGTGTTGCGTTTATCGGACTTACAAGCTGCCTGTGCTGCGGAAAGCCGCTTGCTGATACTAAATCACAGGCAGGCTGGCATGACCGCTGCATAAAGAAATTTTTCGGCACATCAAGTATGCCGTATATCGACATCTCGGAGGAGGTGCTTGACCGCCTTGCACAGGACAGCACCGACCGTGGTCTGACCGTCCCGGGTGTGCAGAAGAAGCTGTCCCTGCACCTTACCGAGGGCAAAGAGCCACGCCTGACGCTGGTGAACTACCCAACAGGTTATATCCTGAAGCCGCAGACGGAGGAGTACACCGCTCTGCCCGAAATGGAGTACCTCGTCATGCGTATGGCGCAGGCGACTAAGATAAGCACCGTGCCCTTTGCGCTGGTGAAGTCGGCACAGAACACCTTTGCGTACATTACAAAGCGTATCGACAGAGTGCGTACCAAAAGCAACGTTTCAATGCTCGCAATGGAGGATTTCTGTCAGCTTGACGGCAGGCTCACTGAGGACAAATACCGTGGCTCATACGAGCGCTGCGGCAAGCTTGTGACGGGATATTCCGCAGCCTCGGGCGCTGACCTTGCCGAGCTGTTTCTGCGTGTTGTGTTCTCGTTTGCGGTGGGAAATTCGGATATGCATCTCAAGAATTTCTCGCTTATCGAGGGCAAGGAAAGCAGCGGCGAATTCACGTTGTCAGCGGCGTATGATATGCTCTCCGCAAATGTTGTCCTGCCTAGCGACAAGGAGCAGCTTGCTCTTACCCTGAACGGCAAGAAGCAGAATATCCGCCGCAAGGATTTCATTATCTTTGCGGAGACTATCGGTCTGCCCACGGTGTCGGCGGAAAGGCTGATACAGCGTGTGGTCGCAATGCGTGAGGAATATCTGTCGATGTGCGAGAGCTCCTATCTCCCCGAGGATATGAAGCAGAAGCTTATGCTACTTATCGGAGAGAGAATGGCGGTGCTGGAGAAGCGGAGAGCGGAGGGATAAGAATGTACCTATACCACTACTACGACAGCACCATAGGCCCGTTCAAGAGCCTCACAGCTATATCTCCTGATGAAGCGAGAGCAGTGCTTGAAGAAATAAAGGTTACAAAGCCAAACTCGCAGAGTGCAACAAGGCATGACAAATATGTTCAATACCGCCGCAACTGTGAGGCTATACTCCGCACTGAGTGTGCCAAAAAGGGCATAGTCACCGAGCGAGTATCACCGCATTATATGGTCGTGGAGCACAGCCCGTGGCTCAGCACATGGTTCGAGAACAGCACCTTTATCAGAATATCCATTGAGGAATTCGATGTGCGGAAGCTGTCCTTTACCTACGGCGACTCCATGCCCACTTTCAGCGACGCCATCACCGACGGCAAGGAGTACCGCAAGCAGCTCTACACCTACGAGGAGATACTCGGCATCATTGAGAAATACGGTCTGCCGCAGGATTGGAACGATGACGGAGCACATGGTCCCGAGCGGTATATTGAAGTCCATGTGTGGAGCGATGATGTTATCGGGAGATATCTGTACTGAAAAAACAGTGCAGAATATGCAAAAATTTTCAATAGAAACAGATCAGGTGCGACACGGTGTCGCACCTGATTATTTTTTGCTTTTTTTAAACAGTTTATCAATATCGCTATTATGTGCGACAGATTCAGCAGTTGATTCTTTCAAATTGGTTTTGGGGGATGGAAACAATGCGTCAATTAAGTGATTAGGAATATCCTCCAAATCTGGTTCTATTCCTAATGAATTTAATTCTTCATTAGTTATTTCTCTATTTATTTCTTTATTATACTTTAGAACAAACCAAATTGACAGGTAAGATGCACCTATAATGACACTTGCAATTCCGATGATTAATAATGCAATACACACTCGTGAGCCATCACCTATTTCGCCGAATACACCTATAATATAGCCAACTGCGATATACGAAAAAGCCAACTTATTTAAGTATGCATTTCTATATTCATCTCTAAGTGCTTCTTCATTATATGATATCTCACCGGTATTATTGTGTCTGAAAATAATCTTGCTACTAGCGAATCTTTTTATTACTTTTTCACGTTTTGTTGACAATGAATTTATCATTAACAATAATGCTCCTGCTACCTGAAACGCTATTGACAAAATATAAATCATTTGTATCACTCCTTTATAATATTTTTCTTATTATGACATTATTATTCTCTGAAGTCAAACAGGTGCGACACGGTGTCGCACCTATTTCTCTGATATCAAATCCCGAGAAGTATCGTTTTTACATTTTCATCGATCTCGTCATCATTTAGATCTCGTGAGATCAGGGGCTGAATAACCTCCCTGCTTTCTCTGGTGTGTGGAAGCTCGGAAGCAAGTGCGCAAGCCTTATCCTTTCTGCCGCATTTCAGATACAGAAAACACAATGTCGCACGCATCGTTGCCTTTTGCTTCTCGTTTGTGGATATGGGGAGACCTCGTTCCGTAAGCTCGATCGCTTCCTCAGATTTGTCAAGCAGCGCCAGTACACCAGCAAGGCCTAAGATCATTCCTGGCTTATTAGGGTAGATGAGCAAAGCGTCACGGTATACCTTTTCCGCCGAAGCATAGTCGCCGCTCCTTTGAAATTCGGTGGCGGTTTTGTGTATGTTGTAGAGTGTCTGCTCGGCACGGATAGTATCCATACCTATCAGCAGGTCAACGCTTGTCTCGAAAATATTGGCAAGTGCAGGAAGAAAGGTTATGTCAGGGTAGCTCTCGCCTCGCTCCCATTTTGAAACGCTCTGCGGAGTGATGTTGAGCATTTCGGCAATATCCTCTTGGGTGAGGTTTTTCAGAAGTCGGTACTTTTTGAGGTTTTCGGATAGATACATCATAGCGGTTCTCCTTTGTGGTTTTGATTCGATGTTTAAATTATATACCACAATTTAACGCTTTTCAAGAACGCACTGGTTGAATATAAATCAACTGGGTGCGACACGGTGTTGCATCTCCCGATAACACAACAGAACCTACATATCAAGATTTTAGATTTCCTTCAAAATTACTATTCTCCCTGTTTTCACGTTTTTTTCGGCTTGATAAAATTCAAAGTTTTGTCTACCACAAAGTTTACACTTGCGAGTGATGATTTCCTTGATTTTTTGTTTGTCTGATTCTGATGTTTTATATCCGAAAATAATGCCTTTCAAATCATTAAAATCATATTTGATTTTTCGGGATTCTTTTGTATTGTATGTAGTTAATATACTATCTTGAAGAACTATTCTTTCTTCAGCTAATCCATCCCAATCGGTGCTTTTGCTTGTAATTATGTTTTCAAAATACTTCCAATATTCTCTCCTCCATTTTTCATTTTCAACAGTCCCTCTTTCTTTGAAAAAACCACTTACATTTCCTTTTCTATCTTTCATCCATGAGGTGAAAATTGAACCAGGCACTGTGCCAAGCATATCAAAAAAATTAAATTCTTGATTGCTGTCTATGTAATTGATAGTTTTCAGTGGTTCTATATTATAATTGTATATTTTCCCTTGTGTACTAGAATATGCGTTACACACCTTTAATTTCAACCCTTTTCCATTAGCCGAATCATGGGTATTAAATACAAGGCAAATCCCCCTATGACTATCACCATACTGTGCCCAAGTTCTGCCATCAGTATAGCTTTTGCAGAAACTGGCGATATACCATTTGGGGAATGTCATTTCGTGAAGGATGTTATAATAATTTAAAGGAAAATCAAAAAGAAACCATCTAATGTATTTATCTACCGTATTTTTTGCCAAATAATCATTTATATCGTCTGTAATTGAATTAAGTACCGAAAAAACCTTTTCTGTATCATCAAACCACTCATCACTATCTATATTGAAGTCATTAGAGCTGTCTGTGTAAGAAAAATTCACAGAAAAACAATTCGAAATTATCCTAAACGCACTATTATTAATTGTTCTTAAATACCATTTTATCTCATCAGGTTGCACCTTGTGATTATCTTTCATAGCCAACTTCTTAACCAATTTAACAATTTTGGTGTCAAGAAATTCGTTTATTGCTTTTTCAAAATTTATTTGGGTTCTATCAACACGCCATTCAATTCTATCAGGAATAGTGCGTTCATCATCTTCTGTCATTACTAATTTAAGATAGTGCCATCCTAAGACAAGTAAATAATGAGAAAAGAAGTTATCCCAAAGAATTTCATCAGCCTGCCAATACAAGTTTAATGTACCTTCAAAAACATCATCTTCTTCATCAAAAGGGCAAAAATATATTTCGGAATTTTCAAGTTCTGAATATTTAAAAAGAGTGGCTGTACTACGGTATCTAAATGTAACATCTCCATCAAATTGAATTTCATTATATTTCATTTTCCTCACCTTTCCATTGTATAACATATAGAGTAGTAAACAATTATATTATATCATTTTCAAGAATTTTATCAATGGTATTTATGTATAACCCCCAATTTGAACCAGGCTTTGGTTTAGAGCTTTCGCGAAAAACAAACACACGGAATTTTTCGTTCCGTGTGTTTGTTCGTTACATTTAAGTCATAAGTCTATTAACATTTTGAATTTGTATCGGTGTAAGATTATTATATGTCTGAATAATATTATCGTACAAACTTCCTTTAAAGTTCGGGACATCTACAGTTATGACAACAAAATATCTGATTTTTTCGTGTTCAAATTCATCACGTCCGATAGCGTGCAAAGAAATAAATGGGTTTAATAATGAGCTACAACGCATTGTTTGCTCCTTACGTATAATGGTATCCCATTTAAAATCGCTATTTCTCAAATCAGCTTCAGCAAAATTTCTTTTTGCTGATTTTGACACTGGTAAATCCGATTTTTCATATCCTTCGCTTATCAATTGTTTAACGAGTTCAATTCCTTTAGGATCTAAAAGATTAACCTGTTTAGAGCCGCAACCCTTTTTCCTATAAGTGAATTTCATTTCGTTCGGATAGAATGTATCTTCTATACAATTATTAGTATATGCATCGGAATCATTTAAATTCGGATTAACAACTGTGCAGATAGTCCATCGGATATTCGCGTTTCCTCTAATTTTATTGACTTCTGGCATAAATATTGGCAACCTAACAGTCGCAGACGATGTTATTTCACCTTCATAAAGGATTGTTACTTTGTTGTCGGTGCAATTTAATACATCTTCAACCTGTGGTAGACAGAATCCAAATCCGTTCTCATTATTACCCTCAAGTCCTTCTGAATCTGCGTTATGAATTAGCAATGCCCTACCCAAATGTGGAACAATATGATTCGATGCGGCCATAAGTCGCCCAATTTTTCCTGCAACAACAGGAGAAGCCAGGCTTGTTCCTAATGTACCAATAAGCTCGTTTCCGGTCTTTAATGTTATAAATGGCATATCGACACTACCGCCAAATTCCAGGATATCTGGTTTTATTTTAGCGCCTTCTCTTCCAGGTCCGATACAACTATAATCAGCTCTGTTCTTATCGCCGAACGTTGATATTGTATAAGCTCCGACTGAAAGTCCATTTACCATATCTGACGGCGATTGAACTCTATTCATTGGCGCTTCTAATTTTCCGTCGTTTCCTGCTGCAACACAAAAAAGCGGATTTATCTCACCTTCATCAACATCATATGTAAGCTTATCACAAACATAGGTAAATCTATTAATTTCGTCATCTATAATAGCACCTTTAGGTCCTAACGATAAATTATACAATTTAATATCACTACGCTCTGAAACAACCTTTTCTATGATATCAATTGTAGTATACATTTGCAGATCCGATTCTGCATCTCCAGTTTTTTTGGCCGGAAACACTCGAAAAGACTCCACTGATACTACCGGGTTTTCTACTTTATCTGTATCAGTCTTTCCACGCAAACTCGTTCCATAAAGGATTGCTCCGCAAACTCCAGATGCATGATCTTGCGCGTATTCCATTGCGACATCATCAACCATATCATAATTAGTTACATACGGGTCTAGTAAACATGTCCCTGGTTTTATCCCTCCATCAAAAACACCAATTTTAATACTCGATTTTAAAATAGTGTCTGGCAACTGTGGAGCAGGTGCAACCATAGATCCAAATCGCAATTGTTCTTCCCAACTGTCATCAACCGGCTTAATGCTTCTCAGCGGATTGTATTTTTGTGCTAGTTTTACTGATTCCTTATCCATATTAATGCATACAAACGTAAGGCCATCATCATAAGAACGAATTGCTGCCGTATCTTTATTTAATTTAGTTGTTTCAAAAAAACCATTTATCGCTTGTTCCTTATTTGAACCAAGCGGATGAATAACTACCTCTACAGTTCCTTTTTCCCATTCATCAGGAAAACCTAAAGCTTTTTCTTCTTGCTGGAGCAAATCTATGCTTTTAATTGTACAAACTTGATTTTTCCATTTCTGTATATGATCTTTTCTACCAGATACAAATTTAGTTTTTAACTCCTGCAATTCTTCTGTTGTTGTCTTTACGAAATACATTTTGCCTTTCGTCTGAGTATCTGCATCTATCGTGTACTTTCGTCCACCGATTAACTTCATACCGGAATCTGCCACTAACGAACTGGGAAGATACGATTTTGCTTCATATTTAGGTTCCAAACGGATACAAACAACTTTATCTGCAACAAAAATTTCATCGCTATTATCGATTGATTGCTGAATTCTATCAATATCTGCACATAATCTTTCTTTGGCTTCTGAATATTCATGTGGCAAATTCGAAGGGCCTCCGCCTGATCTTTTTTCTAGCGGCGATATATAATACTGACCATTTGCCAAAATCGGATGTTTTTTTGTACCTTTCATCTGATCACTCCTTTAAATATCTTCCGACAGAAGATGTTGGTATACCCGTTAATTCAGAGATTCTTATTATTGAGATTTTCTTGCAATTATCTTTTAATGACTTGCAAATTGCAATTTTTTGTTCTTTAGTTTTCAGCCCAGCATAATCACAATACTCTTTTAATGCCAAACCTGATATTGATTCTTCTGGATACATGATTGTTTTTCTTTTTATGTGCTCACACATTTTACATATATCAGCAGCCGAGATATCTTTTGTTCCGTCAACTATAATTTTAACAATCCCATTATCCACTTCTCGGAAGTAATTTCCCAATCCACGTTCGATTAGTCGTTGGCGCTGTTCATACTCAGGCATAGAAATTTCAATATTCCTATCGAAACGTCTCCATATTGCTTTGTCTAACAGTTCTGGATGATTTGTTGCTCCGACAATTACACAAGTAACAGGACACTCTTCTAGTTCTTTAAGTAGCACATTGACCAGTCGCTTTAATTCACCCAGATCCGCTTCGTCATCTCTTCTCTTGGCGATAGCATCTATTTCATCCAAGAACAATATAACATTTTGCTCTTTGGCATATTGAAAAATGTTTTTTATATTCTGTCCGCTTCTACCTAAATAACTCGAAATAGAATTCGCTAAATCCAATGTAATCATTGGCATATTCAGCTTATAAGAAAGCCATTTTGCAATATAGGTCTTTCCAACCCCTGGTTTACCGTGTAAAAGTATACTATTAGATGGAACGATATCTTTTTCTAAGAATATTTCGATAAGTTCTCTCTCACGCAAAAAATGATTTAATTTTTCAGCGACAGACTCTTCCAAAATAGGGATTTCCATCGAAATAGGCTCTTCGATTTTTGCTAATTGGCTACGTGTTTCTTTATCGACTGGAAGAGGAGCCATTTCAATACTTCTCATCACATCTGTCCCAGTATTAGAGCAAGCCAGAATTTTCATTATTTCAGCCGATACATCGGGAGCCTCTTTTTTCAACTTGCGACCAATCAGCAATGCTATTGATTCCACATTCTTTTTATCATTAGTAAGAGCTGCCCTAACCAACTTGGGCACATACTCATAGGTCATAATTCTCACCTTTTCTAAATATATAATTTTTGGGATATACTAATTATACATAATAACAGGCATTTTGTCAACCTTTTATCCCACTCTTCAAAAAAATATTTTTTTGAGATACTATATCAACTTGCAATCCCCGCTAATGCAATACATTCTGATTATGCATATGTTGATCTAAAGCTACGCAATAACACAAAATCATAATTCCACTTAGATTTGTGGACAATAATATTAATCATATGGTTGATATACGGCAACGAAACAGGTGCGACACGGTGTCGCACCTATTTTCATTCTAATCCTTCTTCAAACTTGGCATAAAAATATCCTCCAGCACCTCCGCTGCCGCCTCGTCTGCCGAGCGTATCGCATGCGCATAGATATTTCCCGTAGTCGTGATATTCGCATGACCCAATCGGCTGCTGACCGTCTTTATCGGCACGCCGCCTGCTATCATGAGGGTCGCATTCGTATGGCGAAGACCGTGTATCGAAACATCGGGAAGCCCCTTTCTCTGCACGAATTTATGAAACCACGCACTCACGATATCGGGTCGCTGCGGCTCGCCCTTCCAGTTCGTAAATACCCTGTCGCTCTCCACCCACATATCACCAAGCTCGGCTTTCACCTCGTCCTGCCACTGCTTGTATTCTTTCAGCAGGTCTATCGCAACGGTCGGGACTTTTATCACTCGCTTGCTGCTCTCGGTCTTGGTGTCGTCCACGAAAACTCCCCTGTCGGGAACATACAGCAAGCTTCTGCGGATATGCAGGCACCGCTTCTCGAAGTCCACATCGTGCCACTCAAGACCCAGCGCCTCTGCCCTGCGGAGTCCCGTGTACATCAGAAGCATCACGATAACTGCGAAGTTGTACGGCTCGCCGTGGAGCGCCTCCGCAAGCTGTGCGGCACCGTGCTCGTCCAGAAACCTCGCCTCGTGACGCTTTGCCTTTGGCGGCTTTACTCGGTCGCAGGGGTTGCTGAATATCATCTGCCACTGCACCGCTGTCTGGAGTATCACCGACAGCAGGCGGTGGTATTTCTGTATCGTCACACCCGAAAGTCCCTTGTCCTCGCCACGCTGAAAGCAGTCCTCGAATTTAAGCCCCAGAGCCGCACAGGCCTTCTGCGCCGTAAGCTCCGTCACCTTGCCGCCCTCGATGAGCGTGTTCAGCGTTTCTTTCTGCACGCCCATGGCGGTGTAGACGGTGGTTTTCGTGACACCCAGCCGCTCGATGACCTCGCCGATATCAACGGTGGGATACCAGTAGACATCGCCCCTCACGCCGCTTTCCGACAGGTTATCGTAGAACGATAGCAGATGAAACGGCATTATCTTGCACAGCTTGAGGTTGCCAAGGGCGGCTTTTATTCGGGGAGTCATGGCACGGTAGCCTCGTATAGTTGACGGGCGGAGCTGCTTCTCGGCATAGTCCTTGAACCAGCGCTCGATAAAGTCCCCGAGCCTTGTGGAGTTATCCAGCACCTGACCGTTCTTGCACTGCTCCTCGAACAGTATCGCAAGGCGGTATGCCTCCTTTTCGGCATTCTTCTCGCTCATCTTCGGTGATGGCGTAAAGGTCTTGTATTTGACGATGCGCTTGCCCCTGCCGTCAAAGCCGCAGGAAGCTCGCAGCTCGTAGCTTTTTCCTCGTTTTCTTATGCTTGGCATTGGGTGTTCCTTTCGGTTGATTTTTGGTTGAGTATGTGGTAGAATGGAATAAAGGTGGGATAAATATGAAACTGCATTTAGATCTTGACGGCATCGACTTTCAATTAGGTATATATAAATATCAGCCGTCAACAATGGAAAAATGGGATAATGAATGGACATGGGTAGAGCTTTCAGCGGTATCAAAGGATTGGCTGAATTTTCATCTGAAAAGTGAGGTTCTGCTTTCCTGCGAAGTAGAAACGCTTCGTGATAAGCTCAAAGACCTGCTAAACGACAATCTAAAACAAACCGAGTACATTTCATTTATTGAGCCTGACCTTGAATTTATGCTTGCTCCAAAGCAACCATTAAGCGGTCGGCTTAGCCAATACTCAGGAACATATGCGGAGCTGACAATAAACACATGGAGCGATGGTCTGACAGGAAACAGAATTATATTATTACTTGATGACGATGATATCCAAATGCTTTTATCCTATTTGGAACTAATTACGGGCATAACCGATGAAAATGATAACTACATAAAAGATTTGAAAGCAAAACGACACATCTTATGATAACTACCGCACTCATAAAGGGTGCGGTTTTTCACGGATTCTCGCACCCGTAATCATCCTCAATAGTCACGAGCCTGTGCGCCTTGTCGATATAATAATCATTCGGCTTTATCTGCGAGCCGTCGAATTTATCCGCAAGCAGCATCGCCTTTGAGATCAAATTTTCAAGCTTTGTGCCGTTGTCCATGATGTCCGACATCAGAGCTGCAACCAGTATCAGCAGCGTGTTTACCTGCTTTGTGGTGTACGCAAGCCGTCGGCTTTGCTTTTCGAGGTCGGGGTGTATTCTTGTAGCAAGCGAATTGTGTATCGTATCGGTCATTATCCTGAATATTTCGTTCTGATTAGCGTCGAAATAATCGGACGACATATATTGCTCGCAGGCTTCACGCATTACCGCCGAAAACGATATGTGCTTTCGGTCAGCGATAGTCCGCATTGACTCAACTGTTTCCTCGGGCATTGACACTGTGACTCTGCTGATATGCTCCATTTTTACGCTCCCTTCTGCTCATAAAAAGTATGAATTTGTTTTCTCTTTTCATACTCGCAACGCCTTTGGCGGTGCGGTGTCGGGTAGTGTTGTTCACAACACTATTCCTGCTTAGCTAAAATACCTCTCCCTCGACGCATATAGAATATGGGGTTTGTGTAGTTTGGCGGTGTTCTATATGGTTGTTATAGGTGCGCAAACACGAGGTTTGCGCTGTCGCCCCCAAGTGCGGCAAGGACGCCGCACATCAAAGGGCGACCTGCGACACAGTGTCGCACCTACGATATTTCGCAATAATATCTTCCTCTACCGCCTGAATATCGATTGATGAATAATAATCATTCTTTGGCTGTAACTGCGGTCGCTCGATACGGCTCTTTATCTGATTGAACAGCACGCTCCCGAAGTACCCGGCGAAGTTATCATACCTCTTCCCTTTCAGCGCCTGAGTCGCCTTGCGGATATCCGTTTCGCAGACCTCACCGAATACTCGCTGAAGCTCCGAATTATCCACGGTGTCGCCGCTGATAGTTCGGCTTTTTGCTTTCATGCAATCCGTTATTACCTCCACCACCTTGTCGATGTAGTAGCCGCCGAATTCCTCACGCAAAATTTCTCCGTTTATCTGCTGATCGATCAAATCAAGTCTTTTTTTATTTATTATTATATTATTATTTATTTGCGTGTCCGACGCCACTTGTGGCGAAATGGCAAGTGGACTGTCAACCGTATGCTCGCTTTTGGCAGGTGGCTCAGATGGCTCTGTGGTGCGGATTTGCTCCGTATGTGCGGAAATGTCACATGGTCGCTCCGTATTGTCATTTATGGCAAGTGGATTTTCAGTGAAAAAATATGAGGTATCCACAAAGCAGCCACGCTCATCTTTTATGCGCTCCTTGCGAAGATAACCGCACTCCTCCAGCTCCTTGAAATAGCGATACACCGTTCTCTCCCCGACCTTGCATACCTTGGCTATTCCCTTGACCGAAAAGCTCCAATCATCAGGCAGCGAGAGTATCTTCACCATAAACGCCATCACCTCAAAGGAGAGCCGCTCGTCACGCAGGACGGCATTTGATATGCATGTGTAGTTCGAATGATGTCCGTCCCTTTCGATGTGAAACAAGCGGTTCACCTCCTTTCAGGACACGGTGCTTAGTATAATCTTCTTATACCGCCGATGGTCTGCGGCTCGTCAGGCTCCTCATCGCAGAGGGTGGAGTTGTTCAGGAACTCCGTGAACTTGTCCACATTGACGAGGATTCGTCCTGAGATACGCACCGCCTTGATCTTACCGCTGCTTGCGAGCTTCCTCACGAAATACTGCGATACCCCGAACATCTCCGACACCTCGGCAACGCTTGCCATCTTCGGAACTTTTACTGCCGCGGGCTGAACCTGTGTTACATTGATAGTTGTGTTTTCTGTCATGATAAATTCCTCCTTTTATTTTCGAGAACTGTCGTTCCCTTTCGTGTGATGTCATTCTATCCTATGTTTAACTGCAAAAAACTGCAAAGTTATCACAGGACGGCTATTGCATTTATTACAGTTATGTGCTATAATAAATGCAAAGACTTAAACCTCCTTAACCAATTCTATCTAAACTTTAATAGTTCGGTATAGTTTAGGCTGTTTAGGTTCTGTTTACATTATATTTTATTTTTTTATAAAAGTCAACACATTATTGCCATTTTCAGCATATTATACATTTATTTTGTGCAAAGGGGTGCGTTTGTGAACACTATTGACAAAATCACGCTTATGATGAAGCAAAAAGGCTATACTCAACAGCAGCTTACCGATACTCTGGGTATCAGCAAGGCTATATACAGCACCTGGAAAAGCGGTCTTTCTAAATCGTACAATAAATATCTCCCCGAGATAGCAAACTTTCTTGAAGTATCAGAGGAATGGCTGAAGGGTACCACGAAATACACATCGGAGCTGGAGCAATATCGTCTTGAATGGGACATCAAATGCGTTGAGGGCTTTGATCCTGTGTTTGATTTCGGACCTATCTTCGGTAAGCGCAGAAAAGCCTGCGGTATTCCAGAGGTAGATGCTGCGGAGGTTTTGTTCGTTCCTGTTGCAGATTATAAGAAATTTGAAAATGGAGATCTCCCCTTAGACCAGCAGTCCAGCAAGGAGCTGTGCGAGCTTATCGGCACAGATCTGGTTACGCTGCTCAAAGAGGAGAGTGTATTCGTTGAGGTGATCGACAGAGCCGCAGAGGCTGCTAAGATAGCTGAAACCCAGCGCATCGTAGTTGAGTTTGTAGACCGCATACGCATCAAGAACAACCTTGTTTATTTTGCAAAGCAGGAGGGCGACACGCTCAAGAGTGCGTTTGACAAGCTGGGAATCAGCAACGGCTTTTACGAGGACATCAACAGCGGAAAATCACTGCTGGTAAAGGAGCTGAAAAAGCTCACCGATCACTATGGAATTGACTATATGCTTTTCCTGAACAACGACCTCACAAAGCAGACAGGCAGGATTATGGCAGGGGTTCTGCGTGAGCATGGTATTGATCCTACCGCCTATGGTTCGTTCAGGCTGGAGCTATTTGATCAGGGCTACTGCCCCACTGCGATAGAGCTTGACACTTTCGCAAAGGCTATGGGCATGGATATTCTGGAGCTGCCTATCCCCGAGGACGAGCTGCTGAGCATACCTGCTCAGTTCCTCAACATCACTCCAGAGGAGCTCCAACTTCTCTGCAATCACCGCAAGCTCAGCGCAAAAGGTCAGGCAAAGGCACAGGAGTATCTGAGGGATATTTCCGAGCTTTATCAGAAATAAAAGAACAGCGTCACTGGAAAGTGGCGCTGTTTTGGTGATATGGGTAAGGTGCACGATTACGATGATCGTGCAGTTACCCAAAGAGGGCGGCATGGACGCCGCCCAACAGAGGGTAACCTGCGACACGGTGTCGCACCTGTGTTTAGCCAAATAATGCAACATGAGGAGGAACAATGGAAGAAAAATCAAAATGCAAAAGCTTAACTGCGGTTTATAAAATGGAGAAAGGGTTTTTAGGTGGACCTCACACATCACGCTTTACTATCACAAAAAATACACCTATAACCATTAACATAGAACAATTACTGATTCGCACGATAACAATTACTTCTGAAATAGAAGTAGACTGTTCGGATTTATATTCGATTCTTATTAATCTTGAAAAGCTATTGATGTTGTTTGACGGCGATTTTTATTCACTTGACTGCCTGTGTTTTGACGATTCTACAAATGCTGACTCCAATACACTTCAAGCTATATCAGTTCATTGCATCAATCATCGGCTTTCTTACTACCAATCAGATGCTTATTGTCGTTATTCTTTTCATAAGCTGATCAATTTTTCTGATATTATTACACCCGAGTTGTACTTAAAATGGGAAAAGGTAATCGAAGAATTGGATATGGTTCATCAAACTTTCCTATACACCATATGCAACAACAAACAACCCTTTGAATTGAAATGTGCTTTTTTGATTGAACTCTCAGAAGCACTCGTTGAGATCGTCAAAGAGCATACAAACTATTTCACCGAACTAAAACCGGGGGCTAAAGGTACTTCTCTCAAGGATTGTATAAGTGCGCTTATAAATCAATATGGAGGTATTATCTTTAAAGCAGAATTAAACGGAAAATATGATGAAATACTGCAAGCTATGGTTAATAGCAGAGTCCGAATAATGCACATTAAACGCAAGCAAAAAGGTAAATATTTCAACTCTGAAGAAAGTTTGTTATATATAATAAAAATGCACTTTTTGTACAGACATATCATCTTCAGTTTGCTGGATATCAACGCTAGTCTATATGAAGATAAATTAAACAGCTGTATCGAAAAATGGAACAATCTTAACGATGTATTCTTAAAACTGAATAGCAGACTTTAAGCAAACAGGTGCGACACGGTGTCGCACCTGTTTGCCTTTCCATTCATCTACAAGCATTATTTATCATCAAATCCAACAATATAAAACGATAAAATTCATCACAATACATTGCATTTTAACAAAAAACATGATATAGTTTACTATGTATAATTGTGCACCCCAGGAGGCAAATAATGGCTGACATAAAAAAAGAACAAGAGCGTGATGAGCTTCACCGTGCAATATGGAGCATTGCCGATGATCTGCGTGGCAGCGTTGACGGCTGGGATTTTAAGTCCTATGTCCTCGGCACGATGTTCTACCGCTTTATTTCTGAAAACCTTACTTCATACATAAATAAGGGCGAGTGGGAAGCTGGTAACCCTGACTTCAACTATGCAGATATGTCTGATGCGGATGCAGAAGAAGCAAGAGCAGGTCTTGTTGAAGAAAAAGGCTTCTTCATTCTACCGTCAGAGCTGTTCTGTAACGTATGCAAAAGAGCAAAGACAGATGAAAATCTTAATGAAACGCTTGAAAAAGTGTTCAATCATATTGAAGAATCTGCAAAGGGTAGTGAAGCAGAGTCTGACTTCGCAGGTCTGTTCGATGACTTCGATGTAAATAGCAACAAGCTAGGAGCAACTGTTGCAAAGCGCAACGAAAAGCTTGTCAAGCTCCTTGATGGCGTTAATAATATGTCGCTTGGCGATTACAAGAACAACACTATCGATGCTTTCGGTGATGCATATGAATTTCTTATGACTATGTACGCTTCCAACGCTGGTAAGAGCGGCGGAGAGTTCTATACTCCGCAGGAGGTTTCAGAGCTTCTCACCCGTCTTGCAACCGTTGGCAAAACCGAGGTCAACAAGGTATATGATCCCGCTTGTGGTTCAGGTTCGCTGTTGCTGAAAGCTTCTAAAATACTTGGCAAGGATGGCGTTCGTCAGGGTTATTATGGTCAGGAGATAAATATAACTACATATAACCTCTGCCGTATCAATATGTTCCTGCATGATATTGGCTACGACAAGTTTGATATTGCCTGCGAGGATACACTCACAGCTCCACAGCACTGGGATGATGAGCCTTTTGAAGTTATCGTTTCAAATCCTCCCTACTCTATCAAGTGGGTGGGTGATGATGACGCAACGCTTATCAACGATCCTCGTTATGCTCCCGCAGGTGTGCTTGCACCAAGGTCTAAAGCCGACCTTGCATTTATCATGCACTCTCTGTCATGGCTTGCAAGCAACGGCACTGCGGCGATAGTATGCTTCCCCGGAATCATGTACCGTGGCGGTGCAGAGCAGAAGATACGCAAGTATCTCATTGACAACAACTTTATCGACTGCATAATTCAGCTCCCTGCAAATCTTTTCTTCGGCACATCTATCGCAACTTGTATTATGGTGCTGAAAAAGGGCAAGCAGGACAATAAGACACTTTTTATTGACGCTACAAACGAGTGTGTAAAAGTCACTAATAATAAGCTTACAGAAGAAAACATTTCCCGTATCGTCGATATCTTTAGCAAGCGAGAGGATATCGATCATATCGCTCATCTTGCTAGTTTTGAGGAGATGAACGAGAACGACTATAATCTTTCTGTTTCCACTTATGTTGAGGCAGAGGACACACGTGAGGTTATCGATATCAAGGAACTGAACAAGCAGATAAGCGAGATCGTTGCAAGAGAACAGGTCCTGCGTGATGAGATCGATAAGATTATTGCGGAGATTGAGGGATGATTAGTATTGACATGAATTTTCTGCGGGGAGACGAAACGGAAAAAATCGTAAAAGGTATTTTAGAAGCAACAAACAGCATTATAGAATACAAAAATGCTCCATTCACCACAAAAAAAATGCTTTGTGAACTAGGTGATGATATTACGACAATCTGCGGCTTCTGGGCTGGCAATACATACATTGGCTGTCCTAAAAAAGAGGATATTAAAAATGCCTTTCAATCCTTTTTTGAAGAGCTTATGCAGTTGCTTATTGATATGAAAAATAGCAAAAAGGATTTTGAAAGAAGAATTGCAGATGCAGTTCTCTTTAGAGGAACAGTTTATCGTTATCTAGGAACTAATGATTGTCTGAATAAGCGGACGGTAAAACCTGAGTTTAATGATGTATATGTATCATGGAGTAAAACTCCAGACAACAGCTATATTTTAAGCAAACTTTACGGAACAGTTACTTTTATGACCTGTGAAATTTCCGAGCCCTTGTATGGTATAGATTTGGATGCATTGGGATGTTCAAGGGGCAACGAGCAAGAAGTTGTATTTCCCACAATTGAAGAGTATATAACAGATATTGAATATATTGAAGAGGAAGAAGAGGTCGAGGACAATGACCAAGCTTGAACAACTGATAGAAGAACTTTGCCCGAATGGGGTGGAGTATAAGCAACTTTCAGAAATTACAAATATAACACGAGGTACAAGAGTAGTAAAAAAACAACTTTTTACAGAAGGTGAATACCCAGTTTTCCAAAATTGTCTTACACCAATGGGATATTACGACAAGTGCAATGTTAAAGCAAATACGACATTTATTATATGTGCAGGCGCAGCGGGAGAAATAGGTTTCAGCAATGTCGATTTTTGGGCTGCTGATGATTGCTTTTATTTTGTCTGTGATGGAAATTTGATTAACCGTTATTTATATCACTTTTTGCTAACAAAGCAAAATTATCTGCATTCAAAAGTTAGAAAAGCAAGCATTCCACGTTTATCTCGTTCTTTCATTGAAACAATCAAAATCCCTGTACCGCCATTAGAGGTACAGGCTGAAATTGTCAAGATTCTTGACAATTTCACAGAGCTTACAGCAGAGCTTACAGCAAGAAAGAAGCAGTATGAGTATTATGCATCTGATATGTTTCCAAGTATTAAAAATACAGATGTTAAGTGGCTCGAACTTGGAGAGGTTGCAACTGTTACAAAATTAGCAGGTTATGAGTTTACAAAATATGTTTCTTATTCGGATGAGGGAAATGTAATTGCTTTAAGAGGTTTAAATATAAAAAACGGGCATCTGATCTTAGATGAAGTTAAGTATATTGATAATAGCGAACTTAATATGCTGACAAGAAGTAAACTATATATTGGTGATATGCTTTTTACATATGTAGGAACGGTTGGACAAGTTGCTCTTGTAAATGAAAATGACAAGTACTATTTAGCTCCAAATGTAGCTCTTGTGCGCATTACTAATAAAAGATTTATTCCTGAATTTATGATGTATTATTTTCTCACAAATAAATTCAAAGGAGAACAGATTTTGAAATTATTGCAATCTTCTTCAATGCAAAATATACCTATGGAAAAGATAAGAAAATTTAAGTTACCTTTAATCAGCATCGAAGAACAAACCCGCATCGTCCAAATCCTCGACCGCTTCGACAAACTCTGCAACGATATTTCCGAGGGACTACCTGCTGAAATCGAAGCAAGACAGAAACAGTATGAGTATTACAGAGATAAACTTTTAGCATTTAAGAATATAGACGGGTGATATAATGAGCCAAGAATGGATAATAGCACAATTACAGTTCCCACGTGAACTGGTACTTTTTATGAATGAAACTTTTGAAATATTGGAAATCAGGGGGCTAATAGAAAAAGTGGACGGCATAAGGTTCTTTGTTCATTCAAATGAAAAAAATCATTCTATACCACACATTCACGCAGAGTATGGCGAGTATTCAATTTCAATCAGAATAGATAATGGCGAAGTGTTGGCGGGAAATCTGCCAAAGAAAAACCAGAAATTCGCACAGAAATGGGTTCTTGAACACCAAGATGAATTAAATGGTATATGGAAAGATCAAGTAATTGATGCTATATCACATTTGACTAAATCAAGAATTGACGATAACAAGGAGCTGACCGTATGAGCGACTTTAAAATGATAATGGAAATGCCCGAAAGCACAGTTGTTGCAGAGTACGAGCCGCAGAAGACTCGTTCGGGCGCATATCAGAGCGAAGCGGCACTGGAAGCGGCTTTCATTGAAATGCTGACACAGCAGGGCTATGAATATGTGCAGATACATAAATCAGATGACCTTGTTGATAATCTCCGTAAGCAGCTTGAAAAGCTCAACAATTTTTCTTTCACAGACGGTGAATGGAAACGCTTTTTCACTCAGAATATTGTCAACTCCAACCACGGTATCGAGGACAAGAGCCGTATCATTCAGGAAGATAATGTGCAGGTATTGAAGCGTGACGACGGCACAAGCAAGAATGTAACTCTCATCGATAAAAAGAATATCCACAACAACTTTTTGCAGGTGATAAATCAGTACACCGAAAAAGAAGGCAATTATGACAACCGCTATGATGTGACTATTCTTGTAAATGGTTTGCCACTGGTGCATATCGAGCTGAAACGCCGTGGTGTTGCTATAAAAGAAGCATTCAATCAGATAGAGCGTTATCAGCGTGACAGTTTCTGGGCCAATACAGGGCTTTATGAGTATGTGCAGATCTTTGTTATATTCAACGGTACGCATACAAAGTATTATTCCAACACTACCCGCCACAGTGCGATAAAAGAACGCAATGGCAAGCGTAAGACCAAGAAAACAAGCAACAGCTTTGAGTTCACATCATTCTGGGCAGATGCAAATAATAAGGTCATTCCCGATCTTGTGGACTTCACAAAGACATTCTTTGCAAAGCATACGCTTCTGAATATCCTGACGAAATACTGCATTTTCACAAGCGAAAAAATGCTTATGGTAATGCGTCCGTATCAGATCGTAGCGACTGAGAGGATACTTAATAGGATAGAGGCCTCCACCAACTACAAACGAATGGGAAAGATAGACGCAGGCGGTTATATCTGGCATACGACAGGAAGCGGTAAGACGCTGACCTCGTTTAAAACTGCACAGCTTGCGTCAAAACTGCCATCTGTTGAAAAAGTGCTGTTTGTCGTTGACCGTAAAGACCTTGATTATCAGACAATGAAAGAGTATGATCGTTTTGAAAAGGGAGCTGCAAATGGCAACAGAAGTACGGCGCTCTTACAGCGACAGCTTGAAAACAAGGACAGTAACGGCAATCCTCACGATTACAGAATTATTGTAACAACTATTCAAAAGCTGGAGCATTTCATTAAGAAAAACCCGAATCACCCTATATATAATAGCCATGTAGTGCTGATCTTTGACGAGTGCCATCGCAGCCAGTTCGGTGAAATGCACATCAGCATTACAAAGCACTTCAAAAAGTATCATATCTTTGGTTTTACAGGTACGCCTATTTTTGCCAAAAATGCAGGCAATGGCAAAAACCCTAAACTGCGTACAACACAGCAGGCATTTGGTGATAAACTGCATAATTACACCATCGTTGATGCTATCCATGATGGTAATGTTTTGCCGTTCAGGATCGACTATATCAACACTGTCAAGAGCAATCCTGACGCAAAGGACAAAAAGGTAGAAGCTATCAACACCGAATCGGGTTATCTTGCTCCTGAGCGTATCAGCGAGGTCGTTACTTATATCCTTGAACATTTCGATCAGAAAACCAAGCGTAATAACGGATTTTATACTTTCAACAAGCTGACTAATATCGAAGATGTAGCAAAAAATCAGATGATAGCAGAAAAGAAGCAGTCCCTACGTCTAAATGGATTTAACTCTATTTTTGCGGTATCTTCTATTGATGCTGCGAAGCTGTATTATACGGAGTTCAAGCGGCAGATGGCGGAAAATCCCGCATATAAGCTGAATATTGCAACGATATACAGCTACGGACAGAATGAGGACGATCCCGATGGCTTCCTTGATGATGAAAACTCTGATGACACAAGCGGGTTAGATCTATCGTCAAGAGAGTTTCTCGAACAGGCTATTAATGACTACAACGAAACATTCAATACTGCATACGACACTTCTTCGGATAAATTTCCCAATTATTACAAGGATCTATCGTTAAGAATGAAGAACAGAGAAGTTGACTTACTGATCGTTGTAAATATGTTCCTGACTGGTTTTGACGCTACGACGCTCAATACTCTCTGGGTAGACAAGAATCTCAAGATGCACGGACTTATACAGTCATATTCAAGAACCAACCGCATATTGAATTCTATCAAGACTTTTGGAAATATCGTATGTTTCCGTAATCTCGAAGAAGAGACCAATGATGCTATTGCTTTATTTGGTGACAAAGAAGCAAGCGGTATGGTGCTTCTGAAATCATACAAAGATTATTATTACGGATATGATGAAAACGGAAAACATCAAAAGGGTTATGAAGAAAGAATTGCTGAGCTTTTACAAAAGTATCCTCTCGGCTTGGATATTATAGGCGAAAAGGCGGAAAAGGACTTTATTGTGCTTTTTGGTAACATTCTTAGACTGCGTAACATTCTTTCTACATTTGATGAATTTACAGAAGAAGCAGCAATACTGCTGCCGATAGATTTTCAGGATTATACAGGTATATATAATGATCTGCATGACAAATATCGTCGCAACATTGATAAGGATAACATCAATGATGATATTATCTTTGAAATGGAGCTTGTAAAGCAGATAGAAGTAAATATCGATTATGTCATTATGCTTGTCACTAAATATCATGAAAGCAATTGTGAGGACAAGACGATTCTTGCAGCTATTGACAGAGCCATCAGATCTAGCCTTGAACTGCGCTCCAAAAAGGAACTGGTCGAAGATTTCATCGAAACCATTACTGTCAAATCCGATGTTGACAAAGACTGGCTTGATTTTGTTAAAGAACAACAGAAAAAGGATCTGGATCAGCTGATAACAGAAGAAAAGCTAAATGCCGAAGAAACGAAGAAATATCTTGAAAATGCTTTTCATGATGGAAATATCAAGACTACAGGAACAGACATTGATAAACTGCTACCACCGGTATCTCGATTCGGCAGTGGTGCAAGAGCGGAGAAAAAACATATCGTCACCGAAAAGCTCAAAGCTTTCTTTGAGAAATATTATGGATTAGGTGCAACTGAAACATAAATAACTGGCGAACTCAACTTTTTAATGGAGGTTAGCAATATAGTGGCAGAGGAAATAATCAAGATTATAATAAGTGCAATTGCAGGTGCAGTTTCAGGCGGAATAGTTTCTCTTATTTTAGATAAACGCAGAGAAAAACGCGAAGACAAAAAAGAAAAACGCATGGAACAAAAAGACACATTTGAAAACCGCCCAGAACTCAGTATCCACAAATACAAGAATTATATTGATCAAGTTGGACGCGGAATTGATGACGAATGTGATATGAACATATTCTTAGCACATATCGAAAACGCAACTGCTGACAATGGCTTTGTTAAAATCAATTACCGTTTAGAAGATTTTAACACCGACGAATGGTGCTGTGTCATATATAAATTTAAGAACTTAGGCAAGACCGATATTTCTTGTGTTTATGCGATCAGCATGGAAAAAAGAAGCGTAGCTCTGTTCGATACTTCCTATGCAAATGATTTTGCAAAAAATGGCTCTCTTAATTATTCAAACTGCTACGACAAGAAAATCCGTGTCGGCGAATCTTTTACATTAAAAGTATGCTATCATAAAGAGCGCATTTATAGCGGTATATTCTCAGCCGCATTAGATTTAGCATTTGAGGATAGTAATGGTCGTTTTTGGGCTCAGCCGCTCTTTGCTCCAGATGATAAGATCTATGATTCCAAACAAATCACTCACAAGGAATATCATCAGAATCTTTCCCCCGATACGGCAATAGAGTGTTTCAAAAAGCCTTGGCTATGGTAACCAAAGGTTCAATTGTGTTATTACTTGTAAAACAACGAATTAACATTAATACTCAATCAGTCACTGCAAGCTCACCGAGCGCAACTGCAGGTCATCTGAAAGCGGTCAGTACATCTGACCGCTTCCCTATTTAATCCTAGATACAAAAAACAAGGCTGAAACGACAAACTCATTAATGAAATAAAATAACCGACATCACTAGATATGCCAGCATTAACTTTGCGAATAAAATATGTTATCAAAAATCACTAAATCACGATAGGGGGTATAGCCATGGAAAAGATAGTAAATGTGAAAGACCGTCAGATCAAGGTCGTTCCTCCCGAGATGGCAAGAGATAACATCACCCTCTCCGACGCTGATATGGATAACCGTGCAAGGCACGCTGTACGCTCTGCGCTTGCCAAAGCCAAGGTCTGCAATAAGCCTATCGCCAAATACGATACCGAAGCCCAAAAGGCATATATAGAATACCCCGACGGAATGAAAAAGTATATTGAATAACAGCTGAACAAGAGCAATATTCCAAGGACATAATCCCCTCCCCCACCGCATAAGCTTTACAAAAAACTCGGCGGTGCGAATATGAAAAAAGATATATCCCTATGGCAGTACGCAGGCTTCGTTTTTACGGCGGTGTTCGGGACACTGCTACATTTTCTGTACGACTGGACAGGCGGAAGCCTCCTCACTGCTCCGTTCTCGGCGGTGAACGAATCCACCTGGGAGCACATGAAGATACTCTATTTCCCGATGCTTGCTTTTGCGCTCATACAGAGCCGCTTTTTCAGGGAGCGCAGGGACTATTGGTGTATAAAGCTCGCAGGAATCCTGACTGGACTTGCGCTTATCCCCGTTCTGTTCTACACGCTTGGCGGAATTTTCGGCGGCACACCCGACTGGTTGAATATCACGATATTCTTCATCTCGGGGGCGATAGCGTTTCTTGTGGAGACTCGGCTGTTCAAAGGTGACGGCTTGCCTTGCAGAGTGCCGTTTCTCGCCGTTGCGATCATCGTTCTGATCGGAGTGCTGTTTGTGGTGTTTACTATTGTAACTCCGCAGATTCCGCTGTTCAGAGATACGCTTTCGGGGAGCTATGGGATATAACAAACAAGTGGTCAGATGATCTGACCACTTTTTCTATATTATCCTGAAAACGAAACAGATATTATGGTATTATATAATTATTAAGCACAGGAGGAAACAGATCATAATGTCTGAAAAAATAACCCTATGGACGCTCCAGCACATCGAAGCATTCAAGACGCTTGAAAAGAACGGCGTTCTCCACGCCAACGAGCAGCATCTTTTCTGCGAGGATGACCTGCGCTATGCCTACGACTGGCTGTCGGAACAGATGAAAAAGCGTGTCGGACCACCGCCCGATGGAGTGAACTATCCGATTTGGGCATGGTACAGGTGGGAGGGCAAACGCAAGCGATGTGATCTGCGTTGCGGTGGCTATGCAAAACGTGGCACTCCTATGGTGCAGATGGAGATACAGATAGACAGCGACAGGCTGCTTCTTTCCGACTTTGACCGCTGGGTGAACGTCCTGAACAAGGCATATATCGTAGAGGATGAGAGTGAATGGGACAGGATGGACAAGGAGCTGGAACGCCTT
>JAZSEG010000185.1:0-18351 GCA_045531575.1 Oscillospiraceae bacterium
CTCCTATCCTGACATTTACTGCAGACGAGATCTGGCAGTTCATGCCCCACAAGTCTACAGATGATCTGCGTGGCGTTCCCTTCAACACAATGGCTGAAAAGACAGGCGTTACCGTTGATGAGGCGTTCGAGGCTAAGTGGAGCCGCATCCACGCTGTTCGTGACGACGTTCTGAAGGCTCTCGAGGAGAAGAGAACCGCAGGCGTTATCGGTAAGGCACTTGACGCAGGCGTTAAGCTTTATGCTGACGAAAAGACCGTTGCAGAGCTTTCCGCTTACACCGAGCTTGCTTCCGTATTCGGCGTTTCCTATGTAACAGTGGAGACTGGCGAGGGCGAGTTCAAGGGCGCTGTTGAGGGCGTTTCCGTAACAGTTGAGAAGGCAGCAGGCGCGATGTGCGAGCGCTGCTGGAGCCACGATAAGACAGTAGGCTCTGTAGCTGAGCATCCGTCTCTGTGCGCACGCTGCGCAGCAGTAATGCTCAACCTGAAGTAATAAAATATAGGGGGAGGGGCTTACCCCTTCCCCTTTCTGTTTTTTGAGGAGTTCTTAATTGAAAGATAATAAAGCTCTCACCGATAAAAAGGTGAATATCATGGTGATATGCGGTCTGCTGATGGCGGCGGTGCTGGTCGGAATAGATCAGCTTACCAAATGGCTAATTGCAGATTCCCAGTGGAAGATGGAATTGCACGAGTCTATCCATCTGATAAAGTTCGGAGATACTCAGGTGCTGAATCTCTCCTATTACCTTAACGACGGCTCGGCGTTCAGTATGTTCGGCGGAAAGACGAGTATGCTGATCTGCGTTACCTCGCTGATGATGGGTGCCATGCTGTGCGCTATGGTGCTGAAAAAGGTGCGCACACTGCCGTATATCATTTCATTTTCGCTTATTATAGCAGGCGGCGTGGGAAATCTCATAGACAGGCTGTTCAATGATGGCCTGGTGGTGGATTTCATCGACGTGCGCATCATTAATTTTGCTATATTCAATTTTGCGGATATCTGCGCAGTGTGTGGCGGAATACTGATGTGCGTTCTGGTGATACTGGACGAGATCGCCGAAAAGCGTGCGGCAAAGTCGCAGACCACAACCGATACTGAAGATAATGAGTTGACAGACGATGGAAACGATTGAGATAATTGCACAGGGCGGAGCAAGGCTTGACAAGCTCATTGCGGATAACACAGAGCTTTCCCGCAGCGCTGCGGCACGCCTTATCGAGGATGGCGCAGTGACAGTGGATGGGAAGTCCGCCAACAAAAAGGATACGCCGAAGGCTGGCGCAGTGGTAGAGATACAGCTGCCCGAGCCGCAGAGTGTGGATATCCTCCCCGAAGATATCCCGATAGAGATCGTATATGAGGATAACGACCTGCTGGTGGTGAACAAGCCTAAGGGCATGGTGGTGCATCCTGCGGCAGGGCATTACAGCGGCACTCTCGTGAATGCGCTGATGTTCCATTGCGGCGACAGCCTTTCGGGCATCAACGGCGAGATTCGCCCCGGAATAGTCCACCGTATAGACAAGGACACCAGCGGGTTGCTGATGGTGGCAAAGAATGATCTTGCACATATCGGTCTCTCCGAGCAGATAAAGGATCACAGCTTCACCCGTGAATATGAGGCGGTGGTGTGCGGCGCAGTCAAGGAGGACGGCACCGTCAATGCTCCCATAGGAAGGAGCAAGAACGACCGCAAGAAGATGTGCGTAACGCTCGAAAACTCCCGTGAGGCGGTGACGCATTACTCTGTGCTGCGGAGATATGCAGGCTATACGCATCTGCGTGTAAGGCTTGAAACAGGTCGCACGCATCAGATACGAGTACACATGGCGTACAAGGGCAATCCCGTGGCAGGCGATGAGGTCTACGGAAATGGCAAGCCAAAGTGGCTGGAGGGTCAGTGCCTGCACGCAAAGAAGCTCGGCTTCGTACATCCCAGAACAGGCGAGTATATGGAGTTCGAGAGCGAGCTGCCCGAATATTTCACTAAATTTCTGAGAACGATAGAGGACTAAAATGGATTTCAGTCAGGTAATTATTATGACCGATCTTGACGGCACACTGCTGACAGACGATAAGCAGATATTGCCGCAGGATCTTGAAGCGATACAGCGCTTCGTGGCAGGCGGCGGATTGTTTACCGTTGCTACGGGACGTGGCTGCGGCATGGCGAGAAGCATCGTAAAAAAGCTTGGGATAGATATCCCTGCCGTGGTGTTCAACGGTGCGGCAATATACGATTTCGCAGAAGAGAAATTTGTATGGCAGTGCGAGATAGGTATGCATGCAAGGGATTACATCCGCAGGCTGCACAAGCAGTTCCCTGATCTCGGCATAGAGGTGCTGCATGAGCAGACTATCTACACGCCTTTTCTCAATCAGACAGAGCTTGACCACCTCGCTCTGGAGGGCATCCCGCCCCACCCCTGCACCATCGACGAGCTGCCCGAAAGCGGCTGGCTGAAGGTGCTGCTGGCTCACGAGCCTGAAAAGATGGACGAGGTGCAGAGATTTATCGAAGCCTCCGATATGCAGAAGGCTCAGTGGGTGAGAAGCGCTCCCGTATATTATGAGTGCCTGCCTGAGGGCGTGGATAAGTCTACAGGCTTCCGTATGCTGAAGGAAAAGTTGGGTGTGCGCGGCTTCTATTCGGTGGCGGCAGGCGACTATATGAACGATCTCGCAATGATACAGAAGGCCGACCTCGGTGTTGCTGTAGCCTCGGCACAGGAGGCTGTCAAGGCAGCGGCTGACCTCGTTGTATGTGATAACAACAGCGGCGCAATGGCGGAGATAATTAAGTATGTCGAAAATCTTTAAAATAATCACGAACTGGTGGGTGCTTCTCGGTGTAAGGCTGTTTCTCGGCATCGCATATTATCTGCTTGCCGTGACGGGTAATGGTCCGCAGAATTACCTGTGGGCAGCTGTGTGGTTCGGCTCGGCGCTTATAAGCATAATATCGAGCTTCCGTGAGGATAAAAAGAAGAAAAGGACAGCAGCTGAAGCGCCTCGTATGCAGTCAGCGCCGCCACAACCGACAGCTAGTGTGAAGGTGATGCCTGACGCTTTCCCCGATAAGCCGCAGCCTTTCGGCTACAAATCAAGCTGGCTTTGCATAAAGGACACCACACCCGAGCAGGTGATACTGCTGCTGGGACTGAAAAACTCCGTGCCTGCCAACTGGTCGAGCGGAATGGCTCAGCTTGGTGATAAAGTGTTTGTATCTCCTGTGGTGAGGGGATATGTACTGGTGATAGGCTACGATACATTTCAGGGCGCAGACGCCGAGAGCGAGATAGATTCGCTTGCACAGTACGCAAAATACTTCTCGGAAATGCAGTGCTTCGTAACGGAGCGTGTGGTGGATTTCCATTGCTGGGCGAAGTTCGTTTACGGCGAGCTTGACCGTGGCTATGGCTGGCTGGGCGAGAGCGGCGAGGTGTACCTCAACAGGGGAAGCATCACCCTGAGGAGCAGCAGCTCGGCTTTGACAGGTTCATTCAGACGGACGAGGACGACTGGGAGAGCGTGGAGTTCCCCGATGAGGAGTCCGTAATAAATATCGCAGCCGCATGGGGCGTAGACCCGATGTTCTCTGATGGCGAATATGAATTCGGTGTGGGATATCTGTGCGATAAGGAGTAAAAATGAAACTACCTAAATATATGCGCATTCAGGGAAGAGAGATCGCATATCGTACTCAGAAGCCTGTGGGTATATTCATTCTCAACTGGCGCAGGATACGGGATGGAATATATTCTCCCGAGGACGTGAAGATATATGAGGAGACCCACCAATGGTTTCTGGATAATCTTCCCGAGCCGCCTTTTTACGGCAACGATAACGAAAATCCGCAGGGCGCTGTGACGTGGTTCAAGACCGAAAACAGCGCAGAGATGCTGGAGCATATCCAGCCACTGATAGATCTTCTTGATAAGTACGATATCCCCTATGATATCGTGTACAGCAATCATGTGGGAAAGATCATTTATGAGGATGACTATCAGGTTGGCGTAATTGATCGATGATAAATGGAGGATGTTATGTCATTAGTTAATACAGAAACTACCAATAGCGCAGCTTCGGCTGATTTTGTCATCAGCGGAGACCGCCTTGAAAAATACACAGGCACGTCCGCAGAGGTCGTTATACCAAACGGTGTAAAGACTATAGGCGAGGCGTTCAAGAGGAAAAAATCCTTAGTAACGAGCATTATTATCCCTGACAGCGTTACCACTATCTGCGAATCCGCATTTATGGATCTTAAAAAGCTTAAAAGCATCACTATTCCCAAAAGTGTTACGTCTATCGGTGATGGTGCTTTTGCTAATACAGGACTGACAGAGATAGAGATCCCAAGCAGCATAACAGAGATAAGCAATGCGCTCTTCATGAGCTGTGAGCATCTCACATCCGTCAAGCTGCCCGATACCCTTACGAGCATTGGCTATGCGGCATTTGTTGGCTGCAAGAAATTAAAGAGCATTACGATCCCCGACAGCGTTACCTTCTTGGATGCAAAGGCATTTCAGTTCTGCACATCACTTGAAAAGGTTGTTTTGTCGGATAAGCTCAGAAAGATCGAGGATGCAGTGTTCAATGGCTGTACCGCACTTTCGTCTGTACAGCTGCCTGAAGCTCTGAATGTGATCGGTGTTTATGCGTTCAGGTCCTGCCACAGCCTTACTGAGATAGATATACCACAGAGCATAATGGAAATAGGTCCGTATGCGTTTTCTGACTGCATAGGCATAAAGCGCATAGTCATTCCTGATGGAGTTAATGAACTGGGAAGCGGAGCGTTTGCGGACTGCACAGGCTTGAAGTCTATTTCTGTTCCGCAGAGTGTGAAAAAAATGGACAGTACTGTTTTCAGTCACTGTGATAATATTACCGAGGTTGATGCCGATCTCCAAATGCTGAAAAAATATTTCCGTTTTGATCGCTGGTTTACTGAGTATCTTCGCAAAAACAACGAATGATAAGGCTTTTCGGTTTCGCTGTTTATAGCATGAATTATCATGTTTGCGAAACAGCCGCCGATTAGCAGCAGTAATCTTGTACAGTATTGATATTGACTATTTCATGAATACAATGTATAATAATTAAGGAAATTAATATCGGTTGACCGATTTATAAAACACAGGAGGACTAAACATGGACGAACAGCTGAAAAAGCAGCTTGAAATAGCTGCAACAAAGGTCAGAATGGGCGTGATCGAGGGCGTGTACAACGCAAAGGCGGGACATCCCGGCGGATCTCTTTCCGTTGCAGATACTCTGACTTATCTGTACATGAACAGAATGAATGTTGACCCCGCAAATCCCGAAATGGCAGACCGTGACAGACTGGTGCTCTCCAAGGGACACACCGCTCCCGCACTGTATGCCTGCCTTGCACACAGAGGCTTTTTTCCCGTTGAGGAGCTTAAGACTCTCCGCAAGATCGATTCCAGACTTCAGGGCCACCCCGTTAAGGGCAAGGTTCCCGGCGTTGATATGAGCACAGGCTCTCTCGGTCAGGGCATCTCCGCTGCGTGTGGTATGGCTCTTTCCGGCAAGATCTCTAACGACACATATAAGGTATACGCAGTTCTCGGCGATGGCGAGATCCAGGAGGGTCAGGTATGGGAGGCTGCTATGTTCGCAGCTCATTACCAGCTTGACAACCTCGTAGCAGTAGTTGACAACAACGGCCTGCAGATCGATGGTAAGATCGGCGATGTTATGTCTCCGTACCCCATTGACGAGAAGTTCGCTGCATTCGGCTGGCACGTTATCTGCATCAACGGTCATGATTTCGATGAGATCGAAAAGGCATTCAACGAGGCTGAGACCGTTCTCAACAAGCCCACCGTCATCATCCAGCGTTCTACAAAGGGCAAGGGCGTTTCCTTCATGGAGAACCAGTGCGGCTGGCACGGCAAGGCTCCCAACGCAGAGGAGTACGCAAAGGCAATGGAGGAGCTGAATGCTCACCTTGCATCTCTTGAAGCTTGATTACAACTGAAAGGAATTAGATAGATATGGAAAAGAAAGCAACCCGTGACAGCTACGGCGAAGCTCTTGTAATGCTCGCTGAGAAGCGCCCCGACCTGGTAGTTCTGGACGCTGACCTTGCTGCTGCAACAAAAACCGGTACATTCAAGGCTGCATACCCCGACCGTTTCTTCGACTGCGGTATCGCAGAGGCTAATATGATGGGCGTTGCCGCAGGTATCGCAACCACTGGCAAGCTGGTATTCGCAAGCTCCTTTGCTATGTTCGCAGCAGGCAGAGCTTTTGAGATCGTAAGAAACAGCATCGGCTATCCCCACATCAACGTTAAGATCGGCGCAACACACGCAGGTATCTCCGTTGGTGAGGACGGCGCTTCCCACCAGTGCAACGAGGATATCGCTCTGATGCGCTCCACCCCCGGCATGCCAGTTATCAACCCTGCAGACGATGTTGAGGCAAAGGCTGCAGTTCTGGCTATGGCCGATTATGTAGGTCCTACCTACATGAGATTCGGTCGTCTTGCTGCTCCCATCTTCAACGATCCCGCGACCTACAAGTTTGAGGTAGGCAAGGGCATCCAGCTGAAGGACGGCAAGGACATCACCATCATCGCAACAGGTCTGATGGTTGCAGAGGCTATCGAGGCAGGCAAGGCTCTCGCTGAGCAGGGCATCGACGCTCGCATCATCAACATCCACACCATCAAGCCCATCGACCGTGATATCATCATCAAGGCTGCTAAGGAAACAGGCAAGATCATCACAGTTGAGGAGCACAGCGTTATCGGCGGTCTCGGCTCCGCAGTTGCTGACGTGGTTACAGAGGAGTGTCCCGTACCCGTTATCAAGATCGGCGTGAAGGACGTATTCGGTCACAGCGGCCCTGCAGTTGATCTGCTCAAGGAGTTCGGTCTGTGTGCTGAGAATATCATTGCAACAGCAAAAGAGGCTCTCGGCAAGTAATTCTTTATTTAATAACAGCAAAGGCTGTGTGGATATCCGCACAGCCTTTAAAATTATACCGAACCTTTTTACGATTTTTCAGACTTATTAAGCGTAAATCGATTTGCAAGAGGTAAAACCTATGAACGAATTTATCACAAATGAACTGATCGAAGCTACATATCTGTTCTGCGTAAAGCGGATCTTCGATACCGAAGCTGCAAAGGATCTGTCGCAGGATATTCTGTACGAAGCCCTGCGAGTTGTTGCAAGCGGCAAGCAGTTTGTCAGCTTTTATTCTTGGTACTGGAAAATGGCAAGAAACAAATACGCCGACTATATTTCAAGCAAGCAGAATTCTACTTTGCCTATTGAAATGGCAGGTGGTATGGCTGCTGAAAATCCCCAGCCCATTGAAAGCATTATCGGCGCAGAGGATATCTCACAGCTTAATTTTTCTCTGTCCAGACTTGCTTCGATTCATCGTGAGATCATCATACGCTTTTACCTCAAAGAGCAGACTGTAAGACAAATTGCAAACGAGCTTGGCATTCCTGAGGGGACAGTAAAGCGCCGTTTGTTTGACGCAAAGAAGAATCTGAAAGAGAGGTTTAACAATATGAATAATATAGGTAAAACTGCTTACGCTCCCGCTGATGTCAACTGGTTCGGAGGATATTCCGCAAGGAAGGCATTCCTTCTTATGGACAGCTCTAAAATCTGTCCTCAGGTTATGGTTATCTGCCGAAGCGAAGCAAAGACAATAAATGAAATTGCAGACGAAATGGGAGTAGCGCCCCTTTATCTTGAGGAAATAATTGAAAAAATGATAGGCACAAACCTGCTTGTTTCACCTGCAAAGGGCAAGTATATAGCAAACCACTGCATTTTCCCCCGTCAGAAATATTTAGAAGCGAGAATTTTAGCCTGCGATATTTTTCACGATGACGGCTATGCAGAAAAGATCAACAATATTCTTTTTGGCTTAAAGGATAAAATCACAGCACTTGATTTTTATGGGAATAACTTTGATTATAGTTATCTGATGTGGCATTTATATGTTATTGCAAGTTACTCCTTCGGTAATCACGGAAAAAAACATTATACAAAGAAATACAGTATAAAGGATGAAGTAGAAAGAGAATACCGCATGACAATGGAATACACTCTCGCTGACGAAAGCTTCGATGATTCCATGTGGGAAAAACTGAAAGATCGCAGCTGGTCAAATCTTCATCAGGATTTCACCACCTCTGAATATGGAAAAATCCAATTTGTAAATGATTTTGAAACCGAGCCGTTTCCCAATGACAATGATGATGAAAACGACTGGCGCAGAGGACGTGACACATGGGTTGACGGAAACAATATCGCACTCCTTGTGGCATTATCTGAAAATCCCGATAAAAAGCTTTCCGTACACGAGCAAGCTATGGCGGCAGATTTCCTTAAAAACGGCTTGCTGAAAAAGGAGAATGACAGGCTTATTGTTCAGATTCCGATTTTCAGACGTGAAATTTACAATGAAATCTGTGAGCTTGTAAGTGCTGAAATAAAGTCCCTTGCCGAAGAATATGCCGATAAGGTAGGCGCGAGCGTTGAAAAAATCCTTTTGCCATACGTTCGCAAGGATTTAATGAGCAACTTTATTCACTGGGATATGCAGTTGTTTTTTCAGCAGACAGGTTCGCTGTTTTACTATGGCTGGGACAAGGTACTGGCACAGCCCGAGGATTATTCAAAATCAGCTGCAGGACTTTATATACTTACCTAATAAAAAAGCGGAGTTTTTACTCCGCTTTTTGAATCATAAAATTATTCTTCCAAGGTAAAAGTGATACTTACATGATAGCTGATCCCATCCGAACTGCTGATCTCAACAGCAATAATGACCCTGTACCCATCGATCCTGACCGTTTCCTGACGTCTTTCCGTGCGGACGACGGAATAATCGGCGTATTCGGTGATATCATTTACACAGTCGTTGTAGTGCGTTCTTATTGTATGCCTTACTGTCAGGCTGCCTATGATGTCCGAATTAGCATTTTCCTTGTACAGATATTCTATCGGGTCAAAATCAGAGGGAGCATCTGTTGTTACTTCATACACTGCGTCCTGAAGCGGAGTTTCTGTCATGTCGGGTATTTCTTCGTACCAATCGGGGATGTCGTTGTCTTCAATATCAGCCGCATTATCGGTATCGGAATGATAGTTATTAGATGGGTCGAGTGCGCTGAATATATTGCGGCAGAAAGACTTCCATTTGCTTTTTTCGTTGTTGCTCATATTTTTACCTCTCAAAATCGCTTTTGGTTATACAACTCCGCTTTCCTTTATCTCAAACGTCATTTTATCCACATCCATTACCGCCATCGTCCCATAAGGCAGTACGAATATCGGTGAAGCATGACCAAAATTCAGTCCGTACATTATCGGCATATCGGGGCGGTGGTATTTCTCCGATACCACCTGACGAATGATCTCGGCATAGCGATCAAACGGTTCGGGCGAGCGCATTTTGCCTATCACGATCCCGTTCATCACCTGCAGATATCCGCTGTCTCCCAGCCAATCGAAAAAGCTGTGTATGTACTCGGCACCCCATATCTCGGGGATATCCTCAAAGAAGAATATCGCACCATCAAAATCGGACGTCTGAAGTGTTATCCCACTGTCTTGATCGTATTCCGCAATACCGCCGTGACCGCCGAACAGTCGACCGCTTACTTTGCCATTTCCTTGCACACGAAGATATCCATTGTTCGGAATATAATCACGTACATATTTGGGATCGGTATGGTGATTCCTGCCGTATGACCAATCAGCGCTTGGAGGTGTCTCACCAAGCGGAGAAGAGTCAAACAAGGCACGTTCAAACCAGTATTTGCTGTATGAATGCCAGCCTTGTGCCTCTCCTATCGTTGTCAGCAGATTATCTCCGTAAAATGTTGTAAGTCCAAGTCGGTAGCAGTAGAGATGCAGCGTCATCACATCAGAGTAGCCGCAGAGTATCTTGGGGTTACGTTTTATCACTTCAGGGTCAAGATAGGGAAGAAGTCTCACTGAATCATTTCCGCCTATATTGGCAATGATGGCTTTTACATCCTTGTTTTCAAACGCCAACATCAGGTCGGCGGCTCGTGCTTCGGGGTGAGCATCAAGATATGCTGTACCTTTCATCGAGTTCGGTGCCGCAACAACGTTCAGACCGAGTTTTTTCAGACGCTGTACGCCGAGTTCGTATTGCCAGCGTACTCTGCCTGCACCTGCACATCCCCATGATGTGCTGATGGTGGCTATAGTATCTCCCTTGCGGAGTCTTTGCGGTTTTATCACGATGTTTCACCTACCTGCATAATACTCAAAGCGGCGCTATCCTCCGACAGCGCCGCAATATATTTTTACTTGTTCTCTTCTTCACGCAGCTTTCTGAAGTTCCATGCATCTCTGCACATCTCCTCCAGAGTCTTTTCAGCCTTCCAGCCAAGCTCCTTCTCTGCGAGGGTGGGGTCTGCGTATGTAGCGGCAGCGTCGCCGGGGCGGCGTTCGCCGATGGTGTAGCCGAGGTCGATGTTGTTCACTCTCTGGAATGTATCAAGTATCTCAAGAACGGAGTAACCGTTGCCTGTACCGAGGTTGTACGCCAGCGCGCCGTTGGAGTTCCTTGCCTTCTTGATAGCTGCAACGTGACCCTTTGCAAGGTCAACAACGTGGATGTAGTCGCGCACGCAGGTGCCGTCGGGAGTGGGGTAGTCCTTGCCTGCAACGCTCAGAACATCACGCTTGCCTGTTGCCTTGTCGAGAACGATAGGCATGAGGTTGTTGGGGATACCGTTGGGATCCTCACCGATCTTTCCGCTCTCATGCGCACCAACAGGATTGAAGTAGCGCAGCAGGATCATGCTCCACTTGTCGCTTGCCGCAGCCATCTCACGGCAGAGGTTCTCAATGATGAGCTTTGTGCTGCCGTAGGGATTGATAGCGCAGAGTGGGAAATCCTCCTTAACGGGAACGGTCTCGGGGATGCCGTAAACTGTTGCAGAGGAGCTGAATACAAATCTTGTACAGCCGTACTTCTTCATGCATTCAAGAATATTGAAAGTACCGCGCAGATTGTTGGAGTAGTACATCAGAGGCTTCTTCACGCTCTCGGGAACGCACTTGTAGCCTGCAAAGTGGATAACAGCCTCGATATCGTTCTCTGCGAATATCTCATCCACAGCCGCCATATCCAGCATATCAGCCTCATAGAACTTGAAATCCTTGCCTGTGATCTCCTTGATGCCGTCCAGTGCCTTTGCATTGGAGTTGTAGAAGTTATCCATTACAACGATCTCTTCGCCTGCATTGAGCAGCTCCACACAGGTATGGGAGCCGATAAAGCCTGCGCCGCCTGTTACTAAAATAGCCATGATGTATGACCTCCGTTTAATAAATAATACACCTTAATTATACATCGAACGGGCGTTGTTGTCAATAAGTTTGCGAGGAAATTTTAATCGTTTTCATCCGTTTGCAGTAAGGTTTAGCGGACTTTCCGTCTGCGTTATTGTAATTTCTCCTCACTGATGATATCATATATACAGAAGCTTCTAAGAAATAACAGGAGGAAATTATAATGAATTTTGATATAGGCAAAAAGATACGGCTATTACGTCTCAGCAAGGGATATACTCAGGAGCAGCTTGCGGAAAGACTCTGCGTTACGGCGCAGTCTGTTTCAAAGTGGGAGAACGGCGTGACCGCACCCGATATTTCGCTGCTGCCGCAGATATCCGTAGAACTCGGAGTTACTATAGATGAGCTGTTCTCCATGACGGACGAGGCAAGGCTTACACGCATAGAAAACCTTATCGGAAGCAGCAGCGAGAATACCGTCATCCCCGAAAAGGATTTTGAGAGCTACCGTGCATTTCTCACCGAGCATAAGGATGATCCTGCATTGAAAGGACGCATTCTTACTGCGCTTGCAGGCTTGTATAATCAGCAGGCGATAAGCTACCGTATGACAGCGGCGAGGTATGCCAGAGAGGGAATCGCATACGACCCTGATGAGAAGATGAATCATCGTCAGCTGAATCTTGCTTTGAATGGCGCAGACCGTGACTGGTATGCCTCCAATCACAGCGAGCTTATCAGCTTCTACATGGATTTTGTGGAGAAGCATCCCGACAATCTTCATGCACTTCAGCAGCTACTGGATAATCTAATAGCAGACGGCAGGGCAGAGGACGGCGAGTACGTTCTTGCAAAGCTGAAAAGCACGGATAATTCATGCCGCCCGATGATGTACGAGGCAAAGCTGCATTATCTGCGTGGAGAAGCCGCTCTTGCCGAGCAGACCCTCGACAGGATGACAGAGCAGTTTCCTAATGACTGGCTTGCGTGGTCGTACAAGGGCGATGTGTATGCCTGTGTGGCAGAATACGACAAGGCGTCCGAGTGCTGGCTGCATTCGCATGAGCTGCAGCCCGTACCACGCCTTATCGACGACCTGCTTGACCTCGCACACGTTGCGGTGATACAAAAGCGTTATGGCAAGGCGGCGAAGTATTACGATAGAACTCTTGAAGTTCTGCGTGATGATTATTCCGTCACCGATGGCGACATGGTGGAGAATTTCAGACAGCTCGCAGATAAGTATTCAAAAATGTAAACAAAAAGCCAGCCGATTTCTCGACTGGCTTGATTTTATTGGGTAACAGAACTATGAATTACTTCATAGCCTCTTCAACAGCAACTGGACGGCTCAAAAAAGCCTTTATCAATGCGGTTTTCTTTTCAGTTGTGTATTATGAGTGTATTTCTTATGAGGGTGAGTGGGGATTTTGCGTGTTTGTTGCAGTAAAAGTGGGGTGTGAAAATTCAGCGTGGCAACAAAACTCGTTTTATTCCTCAATATCTAATCGTGATTTAGTAAATCGAGATTTGGCAAATTGCGAATTAGTTCGATAAAGTTCTATTGAAAATTTTTGCATATATATGCAGATTTTTTCAATACAATTCGCTTGTTGCTTTATACGTTAAAAATTGTTCGGAGCATACAGTACATATCGTTGCAATTATCTTTCGAACTCTTACCTGCCGATAACGCAGCTAACTGACACCAATAGAGAATACGATTTTCGGGAACACTATCAAGCAATTCCCAATATTCTTTCAAAAGTTCAGAATTCTCTGTAATGAGGGTATCAATTATTAAATCTTTGTATTTTACGATGCGACCAAATGCAGCAGGCATTTTTTCATACACACCTTTGTCTGTAATAATATCAACACGCCCTCCTGCAGAAAATTGGTCACGAATATTGGTGTTTATAATACCGCAATGTGTCGCCAGCCAAAGAGCATAGCGTTGATATTTCTTTGTGCTGTTTGGAGTAAGTATTTCCGGAAATAACGCATATCCTTTAACCGTGTATATGTTTTTTTCTTCTGGAGTTAATGCACTCCAAAGCTTTACGGTAGGAGGTGCAACAGTTTCTTCTACATCTGCATCAGCTGCCCACCATAAACTTTCACCTGGTTTTAGTTTCTTTTTATAATACTGGGAGACAGGCGCAACCGGATTATCCATTTTTCGTAATGTATCATAAGGAACGCCCATTTTATCAAATATGGTTTCACCAACACCTAGTTCCATATCAATCTGATATCTTGGATAGTGGGTAACAGAAATACCGGACAAACATTCCTCGTAAGGACGACTTTTGAACGCTATAGGCGCACCCAGCTTTCCGAATGTAAGAAATATTCTTTCTACGCTTTGATTTCTTGTTGATTCTAAAATGCTGCTGCCTATTGATTTCCAATGATTTTTGTTCGTGCTTTTTACCTCTACACCATAATACTTGCTTGCAACAATATCGGGAAAGGACGCACCAGAAACTAACTGAATTGTGCCCTCAAAAGGGGTATTTACGGCACATCTTGTTAATGCATCACAAACATCCTCCTCAAGCTGCGTACCGTTACGACCGCTATAATACTTTTCTTTTCCTGCAGATTCGGCGTTAAGCGTTTCATCTGTTTTGCTCATCAATTCACGAAACGCCTCAAGCGGTGGCTTTCTATTTTCAGAAATTATCATCGTTTTTTCCTCCAAAATATTTATCCCATAACAATTCCAAGCGTTTTGCTATATGAAATCCTAACAACGGTGGCACTGCATTTCCTATTAGTTTATAAGCCTCTGAAGCCGATACGCTTGCACCCGTTTCCTTATTCTTGAACACAAAAGAATAGTTATCTGGGAAAGTCTGAATACGTGCACATTCGCGAATTGTAAGTCGTCTTTCTTCTTGTCCGCTTTTTAATTCATCAATATTTTTTCCGCCGTGCTCTGCGCTTAATCGACGGAATTCGATATTACCGTGATGTTCAGAACGTATGGTAGGGCCAATTCCATCTAACTTAACCTCTGTTTGCCCTTGACAATGTTTACCCATATATTTCGCTTTTGAGTATTTCTGTTGAGATATATCGGATGATTTATGTGGCTCATCCAAACCTACGAAAGCTTGTCTTAATGTTACCGGAGGTAGTAAACTTTCATCATTGTTATTATAAGCGTGCGTAATTAACGGATAAGGGTCGAAATCGGCGGGAATACACTCCGATGACAGAGCACGAATTGCCTCTTTTGTTAATGCGGATTTTTTAAAGCCAAAGAAAATGACACGCTCTCTTGATTGCGGTATACCATAATCAGCAGCGTGCAGAACTCTTGCACTTACTACAAGATATCCATCGCCACCAATAGTGCTAAAGTCGTGTTCGATAATTGATTTTACATCGCCTAAATTAACAAGTCCCTTTACATTTTCGGCAACAAACATTTTGGGTTGCGTAATCGCTATTACTTCACGCATCCACATATATAACTGTCCTCTGCTTTCAATGCTTGGTGTGTCATCGTTAAGTGTTTTTCCTTTATGGCTTTTATCAGAATCAAAACCTAATCTTTTTCCTGCAATGGAGAAATCCTGACAAGGAAAGCCACCAGTTACGATATCGACATTTTTAGGAAATATCTTTACACCGTTTTCCTTATGTAATTTTACAAGGTCAACAATACTATCAAGACAATATGTTGAACTGCTTATTCCTCTAGAACCAAAATAGTTTGTCCAAGCCTTTTTGGCATCTTCTCGTATATCGTTAGCAAAAACAGTGTGAAAACGGTTTTTAGGCAATTTAACCCAATTTGCATCAATCGGAGTAATATCCCAATGAGGATTTATAGCTTTATTTACAGACTTTGAAAGGACTTCGAAATTGCCCTCAAAACCTAAATCCATTCCGCCGCAACCTGAAAAAAGCGAAAGAACATTTATAGTAGTCTGTCTCTTTTCGTTTTTCGCTATTTTGGTTTGTCTAGCTGGTTTAGGAGCAGAAGCTGGGATTAACCAAACTCTGCTTACTCTAACCGCTCCTTCAATACGCTCTTCGTTGCACAATATCTGAATACGCCTTGGCGTCAAATTCCATTTTTGTGCTGCCTCTTGAACTGTTATATAATTATTCAAATTAAATCACCCCAAAATCAATGTATGCCTATAAATATTATATTCGTTCAAGCGAAATAAGTCAATATGATAATAAAATTTTTCAAATAATTCCTTATTTTGTTTTCATATACATAACCCAAAACGCAATCGCATATATAAAAAGCTCGCATCCAATTTACACCAGATACGAACTTTTGCATTTAATAAATTGTACTTACTCCCCATTCCCCGTTAACATAAAATCATAGCTGACATTAAAAGCCTCGGAAATCCTCATAAGGTCTGAAAAATTCAGACCTTTTTTCTTTTCTGCAGGCATGGCCAAATCGTACAAGTCACGGATTTTCTTTTCAGATAGGTTTATATCAATCAGCTTGTCCATCGTGATATTCTTCTTGGCAAGGTTGGAAATGATGATAGACGATATTCTGACCTGAAGATAGCGGTATGCAGCATTACCTGCGAGCTTTTCGAGAATGTTTAATATGCAGTCCTTATCGGGAATGACAGAACTTGTTTTGCCGTCATCAGCTCCCTCAACAGCTAAATCAGCAGGCACGAGGTATTCAACCGAGCAGTTCATATATGCTGCTATCCTGTTGAGGTCGGCGGAAGAAATCGTCGTGCCCGAATACATACTCGCTATATGGTCGGGATGAGCCGCAAGGACATTATACACTTTCTTGATAGAATTGCCGTCATCAGTAATTACCATTTTGTCGGCTGGCTCATCATCTTCAAAGAAATAATCTACGGGGACATCAAAGTGTTCTGAAAGTTTGGCAAGTATATCAGAATTAACGGTAGAGCCGTTCTGCCACCTTTTCAGATTTGTTGCACTTAATCCTAATGACTTTAATAATGGCGTTGGTTTTTCGTTACGCTCCTCACAGAGCTTGATGAGTTGGTTATAGAACACAGAAAACCTCCTGAAACATTGTGCATAATTAACGAAAGTCACTTTTAAGTTATTTAAAATCACTTAAAAGTGTTGACAAGTCACTCATAGTGGATTATAATAAAATTGGTAAAGATACACTATAAGTTATTGTTCGCTGACTTTTGTGTATAAATTATACCACACTAACACCGAATAGTCAATAAGTAAGGAGGAAATGAAATGAATTATGTAGAACATCCTAAATTCACAGGTCGAAATGTACCTATCACCGAAATCGCCCGTGCAACAGGCAAAAATCCGCAGTTTATCCGCATCGGCTTACAGCGTGGCATACTTCCTTTCGGGGTTGCGATGAAGAACGAAGGCTCATCTGAATACACATATTACTGCTCCGATAAGCTGGTGTGGGAGGCAACAGGCTATTTCAACGACAAGGCGGCTCTCAATGAGTAAAACCCCGCTCACCCTTATAAATATGAGTGACGTAGTGTCCGTCCCTGTAAAATGGCTGTGGAAACCGTATATACCCCTCGGAAAAATCACGATAATTCAAGGCGATCCGGGCGAGGGCAAAACCACTCTCGCCCTCGCTATCGCCGCCGCACTCACCCGTGGAGATATGCTCCCCGGAGATACGGACAGCCGAGAGCCTGTGAACATCATCTATCAGACCGCAGAGGACGGACTTGCCGATACCATTAAACCGAGATTAGAGGCTGTTAATGCGGATTGCAGCCACATTCTCGTTATTGACGAAAGCAAAGAGGAGCTTTCTATGAATGATGAGCGTATCGAGGAGGCTATAAAGCAGACGAATGCCAAACTGGTTATTCTTGACCCCATTCAAGCCTATCTCGGTGCGAATGTGGATATGCACCGTGCCAACGAGATACGCCCTGTAATGGCACACTTGGGAAGAATTGCAGAAACTTATGGTTGTGCTGTTGTTCTTATCGGACACCTTAATAAAAGTGCAGGCCAGAAATGTGCGTATCGTGGATTAGGTTCAATAGATATTCCTGCTGTGGCAAGAAGTATGCTGATTGTAGGTAAAATGAAAAACGAGCCGACAAAGCGTGTTATGAGCCACGCCAAAAGCAGCCTTGCTCCAACAGGGCAGTCGCTTATGTTCGAGATTAACGAAAGCTCCGCTCTCGAATGGCGAGGAGCAATAGACATCACCGCAGACCAGTTTTTAGAGGACGGCGGTACAAGTATCAGCAAACTGGAAACAGCAAAGGACTTTCTGCTTGATATACTTGCCGACGGCGAAAAAAGTCAAAAGGAGATACTCGGTGCTGCTACGGAAATGGATTTCAGCAAGCGAACGCTTGACGAGGCAAAAAAAGCTCTCGCCGTAACCTCATTCAAGGTCGGCGAGAGCTGGTATTGGAAATTATCGTATTGAACATTGCAAGGTTGCAAGATTGCAATGACTGTGCTTTGCAACCTTGACGGATGATAGCTGTGACGGTTTTTATGATAGAGGTGGCGGTGTCTAAATAACCGTCACAACCGTCACCAGCCGTCACGCAAAGTGGAATTAACTGACCGATAAATTGGAATATTAATTACTTTTTATACGGTTTATAATGTGGATTTTCGGAATTATTTTTCCAAAATGCCTCTATACCGTATTCTCTAATTTGTTGATTTCCTTCCAGCCACTGCCTGTATACTATTTCTTCAAACAATCCTTGCGTTTTTTTACACGGGAACTCATTGCACTCTCCGCAAAAATCAACTCCATGTTTCTTTGTACACTCAAGCAAAAAACACCCTTCGATGCTACAACCATTATGCTCTGTGCTGCGGCAGCCTGAACAAGGAGCGCCCCCATATATGTTAAGAACTCCCTCAAAGTTGTTATAGCTTTCTACGGCGTCGGGCATATGTACCTCATAAAATTCTCTTATGCCCTCTAAATATTTTAATAATGCTTTAGCCGACACACAAATTGCACCATCATTATAAAGTCGGATCGTAGC
>JAZSEG010000003.1:0-14585 GCA_045531575.1 Oscillospiraceae bacterium
GTTACGGCTATAAGCACGACCCTAAAGAAATCATCGAGAACGCCAACAAAGGCGGTAATGGTAGATACGCATGTGTCAATATCGCAAATTGGAACACTATCGAATTCAGAATGTTCCGTGGTACGCTCAAAGCAAACACCATAATCGCCACTCTGGAGCTTGTAGACAAGATATGTGATCTCGCTCTGTATCTCACTGACAAGGAAATTGCCAACGTCAGCTGGACGACCTTTGTCAAGACTCTTGACACTGTTAAGCATAAGGAACTTATTGCTTATCTAAAAGAGCGTCAGCTGTATGTGAACGAGCCAGTTGATTTTATGGAGGATGATTAATATGTGCGCTATATTTGGACTTATCGACTACCGAAACTACTTCACCAAGCACCAACGCGAGAAGGTGCTGAAAGTTCTCTCGAAGGAATGCGAGGTCAGAGGCACTGATGCCACTGGGTTCGCTTATATCCACGACAACAGGCTGTCTGTCTACAAAAGACCGCTTGCTGCTCATAAGATGAGGCTTAGACTGCCTTTTGAGAGCAACATTGTTATGGGACATACGAGAATGGCAACTCAGGGCAATAAATTCGAGAACTACAACAACCATCCATTTTCGGGAATGTGTGGCGCAATGCCGTTTGCCCTTGCCCATAATGGAGTGCTTCACAACGATACCAAGCTCCGCAAAGAGTTGAAGCTCCCTGCTACCAAGATTGCTACGGACAGCTACATAGCCGTACAGTTGCTTGAGCAGAATAAGTCCCTCGACTTTGACAGCATCGCTCATATGGCTGAACAGCTCGAGGGGTCTTTTACTATTACGGTGCTGGATGTGACGGGAAACCTCTACTTTGTAAAAGGCGATAATCCGCTTGCGCTGTATCATTTCGAGCGAGAGGGCTTCTACATCTATGCAAGCACTGCGGCGATACTGGATTGTGCTCTGATAACTCTCGGATTGGTGACTAAGTTGTATACCGAGATAGACGCTAAGTGCGGAGATATCTTGAGGGTATCACCCGATGGCAAGCTTGAAACAGCCAAGTTCAACACTGCAAAGATTGATGCGATGGACTACTATTACAGCTACCGACCTTACTGGTGGACACACGCTGAACCCGAGGACTACGCCGAATGGTTTGAGAGTGCCGCTATCAAGGAGTTGAAGCAGTTTGCAAGCTACATCGGAGTCGCTGAAAAGGACATCGACCTGCTCCTTGAATACGGCTATACCGTCGATGATGTTGAGGACTTGCTCTACATCCCTGAGGGAATTGAGACTGCTGTTGAGGAAATTTTATGTGAGTATACCTATTGTGGGGGTGAGTGGTGATGCGGAACTTTGTGTTTGGCTACGCCAGAGTATCCACAGAGCAGCAGAATCTCGACCGTCAGATAGATATGTTGCAGAAATACGGCGTTGATCATATTTACAACGAGAAGATGACAGGCACAAAGCGAAACCGCCCCGAGCTTGAAAAGCTACTGGAACGCATGACCGAGGGGGATACCGTAGTTGTAGAGTCCCTCTCCCGTCTGGGGAGAAGCACCAAAGATCTGATATGGCTGATGGAGACATTCAATGGTCGTGGTGTTAACCTTGTTTCGTTGAAAGAATCAATCGACACGACTTCAAGCACTGGCAAGCTCCTGTTCACGCTGATGTCTGCACTAGCCCAGTTTGAGCGTGATGTCCTTGCTGATCGCACCAAAGAAGGTCTTGCCGCTGCGAGGGCTAGAGGGCGTAAGGGCGGGAGGCCCTCGGCGGATAAAGAGGCTGTACGAAAAGCTGTGAGGCTCTACAAGACGGGCGAGTATACTGTTAGAGAGATAACTGAGTTGACAGGCGTGAGAAAGACTACGCTATATAAAAACCTAGCTTAAAATTAAGAAAGGACGCAGTACATAATACCGTGTCCTTTTTTAGTCTATCTCCTCGTAGCCGAGTTCGTCAAAAATCGGGGAATTGAAAAATTCTATAATACTTATCTCCATACCATCGCACAAGAGCTTCAATGTAACAACGCCTGGGTTATTGCTCTTGCCATAGATAATGTTCTTTAGTGTAGACGGTGGAACTGCGGAAAGCCTAGCCAAACCATTCAATGTTAAATTCTTCTGCTCCATCAGCTCCAGAAGCCTTTTAGCTACAGCCTCTCTCATCCCATCACCCCGTCCATATATAGCCTAGATTTAGTATATCCTATTTTGGCAACACAAGCAGGCTATATATAGACTTTTGCGACGATCCGTGATATAATAGGCTATATATAGCCCCAATAATAAAAAACTGCCGTTTCAAACGACAGTTTGGTGATATTCTTATCAGAGTATATACATCTAATATACTTTTTAATTATACTACATAACGCCATATTTTGTCAATAAAATTCAATAATTCCACATTGATTTCAAGTATTTTTGTGCAAATTGACTTTTAGATTATGTTGTGACGAGTTTCAAAAAAGCTTGAAAGCTATCGTAACTTCGATAAATGCTTTATAATCGAGTTGCGGCATAGCAATTTGCCGTCAGAAAAATCGTCAATAGGAGGTAAAACAATGCCACGCAGAGGTGAAAATATCTACAAACGAAAGGACGGACGATGGGAGGGACGCATAATAGCAGGCAGAAAGCCTGACGGCGCTGCTCGGTATCGTTCGGTTTATGGCAGGAGTTATTCAGAGCTTAAAATAAAGCTTCAATCAGTAAAAATCACTATTCCAAAAGCCAAAGCCAACGATAGCACGTTCAAGTATTATACAGAGCAATGGCTACAAACGGTAAGGCTCAGGTGTAAGCAGTCTACATACAATAAATATCACAACATCTGCAAGAATCATATTGTTCCGATTCTGGGTGAGTTTAAGGTGCAAGAGCTGATCTCTGATGATATAAGCGGCTTTCTCTCCAGCAAAACCGAGCTTGCCCCTAAGACTCTTAATGACATACTTTGTGTGATCAAGATGATATACTCGTATGCATCCGTCTGTGGATGCTCGGGTAGTCTGTGTATGAGCACTGTATCTGTCCGTGTTCCACAAAAGCAGATGCGAGTTTTATCGGTGCAGGAACAGAAAAGGTTGACAGACTATTTGCTCACCGACACCGATCTATACAGATTAGGCACCTATCTCACGCTTTGCACAGGCGTGAGGATTGGTGAACTTTGCGCATTAAAGCGGTGTAACATCTCATTTGAGGATAACACCATCCATATTGGAGCAGCGATGCAGCGAGTACAGACGGATGATGATACAAAGAAAACAGAGGTAATAATCACAGAGCCGAAAAGCCGATGCTCAGTGAGAGATATTCCTGTTTCGGGTAAGCTTCTGGAGCTTATGCACAAGTATTATTCAAAACTGCCGAACGAAGCTCTTCTGCTTTCAGGAAGCTCGGAGAGATTTGTTGAGCCTTGTATGATGAGATATCATTTTGCCAAGCAAATAAAGGCTTGTGACATTTCTGATGTGAAATTCCACACGCTCCGCCACAGCTTTGCTACACGATGCATTGAAGCAGGTATGGATATTCGCACATTAAGCGAGATTCTTGGACATGAAAATGTAAACATCACACTCAACAGATATGTGCATTCGTCAATGGAGCATAAGCGCGAGAGTATAGAGAAATTATATTCTTCGTTAGCCTATTCGCCGTAAATTCAGCCGTCATATTATGCGATTCCGCAAGGTGTATAAGCGCTTTGCGGATTTTTCTTGTAGATGTATATACTCTGATAAATAATGAAAGGATGTTTCAAAATGAAAGAAATTAACGAAAAGCTTATTGAAAAGATTTCAGAGGCAGTTGGTATTATTTATGATCCTTATGGATTAAAGAAAGGCCAGCGAGAGTTTACAAAAGTTTTGTTCGAGAAAACAGCAAATAGAGATGATCTTTCTTTAGAAGAGCAAATGGCATTGATTCAAGAATATAAATTTCTTCTTTCAAAAAATAAGAATAGAGGTGCTATTGTAAAAAAGGCATATAAGCACTTAAAGGATACGGCAGAGCCAAATGATGTTGATAACAGTTGGATTTTTAATTTTTGGGATAAATCAGGAACAGTTTCCGACGAAGCATTACAGGATATTTGGGGAAAAATTTTAGCCAATCAAGTGAACGATCCTAATTCTATCTCTAAACGATTATTGCACAATTTATCACTTATGTCCAAACAAGATGCTGACAATTTCTCCAATTTAGCTCGTTTTTGTTTTGATGATTATAAAGATGATATAGCGCACCCACTGATTTTTATAAAGGATCATTCAAAAACATATGCTAATTCAAGAATAACTACAGATATGTTAAAAGAACTTGAGTTGTTTTCTTTGATTGAAACCAATTATGAAACAGGATTTGCATTTGAAAAGAAAAAGGTGTTTACATATCAAAACCGCATAATTGAGGTAAAGAAAGATAGGATTGAAGCAGGCAACGTAAAATTGACAGAAGATGGACAACGTTTGTATAAAATTATTGGCAAACGTGAACGTAGCGAAATATTTGAATATACCATCGAGCGCTTGCAATATAGGGATTGCAGTATAAAAATAACCAAAGATGAGACTAAATTCGGCGGAACCTTATTTTAATTGCGATAATGTCATCATTGGCATAATAATGTTTTAGGAGAAATCACTATGAACACAGAAAAGAAACTCACAGGCTATCCCTCAATAGACAAGCCGCATTACAAGTATTACCGTTCCGAACCAATCAGAAAGATTGAAGCGGAACAGACTATTTACGAAATGGTTTTCAATGCTAATAAAGACAATATGAAAGATCCGGCAATAGAATATATGGGCAAAAGCTGGACTTTTGAACAACTCAAAGCAGACACCGACAAAGCTGCTGATTCTTTTGCAAAATCAGGACTTAGAATGGGAGATGTCGTTCTTATCGGGCTTGCTAGCTGTTATGAGGTAGTTATTATTTTACTGGCACTTAATAAACTTGGTGTTGTTTCAAAATGGTTTGATGTTCGAGCTAGTGAAAAAGATATACAAGAATACGCTAATGAAAGTAATTGTCGATATATTATTACTTTTGATATGCTTTTGCCGAAAATTCAACCGATACTGGATAATACAAAGCTAGAAAAAGTGTTAATAGTCCGTCCTACTGATTATCTTTCTCCATTTATACAGGCAATGTACTCTTTCAAAGCAAACAAGATGCCGAAAGATTCAAGATACATAAGATTTAAAGATTTCATTAAAGGTGGAAAAATAAATTCCGATATACGTTGCGTCCGTTTTGACACTAATCGTCCGTCGGTTATGATACAATCAAGCGGTACAACAGGTAAAGCAAAAGTGATTATTCACTCTGATTTTTCGGCAACCTCATATTTAAAGAAATTTACATATGCAGATGTGCCTATCGGAGTAGGAAAAACGGCATTAGTGATATTACCGCCTTGGATAGCTTATTCGCTTGGAGGAGCTATTTTATGTGCATTAACGGTAGGGGCAAAGGCGATTTTATCACCTACTATCGAGCCTCATTCCATCGTAAAATATCTTGGTAAATTTAACATAGCACTTACCGCTCCTGTGTGTTATCGTTATCTAAAGGATAATTTAAATAGTTTAACGCCTAAACAGTTGAACGGCATGAAAATGGTCGAATGCTATATTTCGGGTGGAGATAAAATTACAGTTGAGGAAAACAGAGAATTTGAACAATTATTCAATTCTGCTTTTATAAATGGATATGGTAATAATGAGTGCTGGAGTGGTCTTACTCTTAATCCTGTTAATAACAACCGTTATGGCACAGTCGGAATTCCTAAATATGGTGATGTTATTATAAGCTATGACAATGAAAAAAATCAGGAATTACCCTATGGACAAGTTGGAGAAATATGTGTTCTTACTGAAACGATGTTCATGCATTATGAAAACAACCCTGAAGCTACTGCAGAAGTGAAAAAGAAACATCCGGACGGAAAAATATGGCTACATACTGGTGATTTAGGATATATAGATGAAGATGGATTCATTACATTGCAAGGCAGATTACGCCGCGTAATTACGAGAAAAGCTTTTAAAATATCCGCCTATACCATCGAAGATAAAATCTGCGAGCATTCCGATGTAAAAGAATGTGTAACAGTAGAGGTAGAAGATGCAATCGAAGAACATGTACCAATGGCATTTATAGTACTTAAAAATGGTATTGATGATACGGAATCCGTAAAGGATAGCATAATTGAAAAATGCCAAAATGAATTAAAGGACTATGAAGTTCCAAAATACTTCAGGATAGTATCCGAATTACCTTACACACATAATAATAAATATGACTTCAGATTGCTTGAAAAAGAAGGAAATGATTTTATAAAAAACAGCAACAGGTGACCCTATGTCTAAACTCCCCATCTACCTCCACAAAGTGATCTACCCCATACTAAAACCGATATTCAGGCTACTACGAAAGCATAAGTTCATTTATGTGAATGAAATTCCCAAGATCAGCGGTAACGCCATATTTGCGGTAAATCACTCCAACAGATATGATATTCCCTACACCTGCGAGATATTATCACGGCAGTGCTATGTGCTGCTAGGCAAGCAACCGCTGGAGCCTATCGACAGGCTTGCGTTCATCCTTAACGGAACTGTATGGGTAGACCGCAAAAGCCGTGAGGACAAAAAGAACTCCGTTGCAAAGATGATAAAGCTTCTTTGCAACGGAGCTAACCTTGTTATTTTTCCCGAGGGAACTTGGAATCTCACCCCGTCCAAGCCTATGCTGCCGCTATACTGGGGCGTGATCGATATCGCCAGAGCCTCTGGCAGACCTATCGTTCCCATTATACTGGAATATACCGATGAAAAGTGCTATGTTGCTTTCGGGGAGAGTATGCAGATATCCCCGACTGATGATAAGGGCGAGAAGATCAGCGAGCTGAAGGACCGATTCGCAACGCTGAAATGGTCGATATGGGAGCAGTTCCCCGATACAGGCTATAACACTGCTAAAGAATGGCAAGCAGAAGTACATAAGCGGCTTGCAGAGTACCCTAAGCTTGATTATGAATACGAAGCCTCCGTTATCCGCAAGGAGTATGATACGGTGAATGAGGTTTTTGCACATCTGGATGTACTTACACCTAATAGCAATACTGCATTCCTATACAACAAGCGAAATCATTATTAAGGAGAAATCACTATGAACACAGAAAAGGAACTCACAGGCTATCCCTCGATAGACAAGCCTTGGCTTAAGTATTACAGCGAGGAGGCTATAAACGCACCTCTGCCTGAGTGTACCATATACGATTATATGTGGAATAACAATAAAGACCACCTTAGCAACATCGCCCTCAATTATTTCGACCGCAAGATTACATATAAAGAGCTTTTTGATAACATCGAAAAAGCTGCAAAAGCATTTTCTGCTATGGGTGTAAAATGCGGAGATATTGTTGTTACTGCGACTGTTACAACTCCCGAAACAGTATATATTCTTTATGCACTTAATCGTATCGGTGCTATCCCCAATATGGTTGACCCTCGTACAGCTGTAGAGGGAATCAGGGAGTACATAAAGGAAGTAAACGCTGAATATGTCATTACGTTGGAAGTTGCTTATCCCAAGATTGCAAAGGCAATTGAGGGCACTTCGGTTAAAAAGATACTTGTAACTTCACCTGCTGATTCTCTGCCTGCTGTGAAAAAATTCTTCTACAAGATGGCTAACCACTCTGAAAAGCTTTCGGATATATGCGTCAGATGGGACAATTTTATCAAAAACGGTAAAAATGCTAATGTAAACTATGTTCCGTATAAAAAGGACACCTGCTGTGTTATTGTGCATACAGGCGGTACTACCGGTTCTCCTAAAGGGGTTATGCTTAGTAATGACAATATAAATGCTCTAGTTATGCAAAGCATACTGACTGGCATTGATATGAAACGAGAACATAATTGGATGGATATAATGCCACCTTTTATTGCATATGGGGTAGGAATGGGACTTCAACTACCACTTACCATAGGCATGGAAACAATCCTTATACCTAGTTTTGAAGCTGATAAATTTGATGAATTACTACTTAAGCACAAACCGATTCATATGGTGGGTGTGCCTTCGTATTGGGGCAAAATAATTAAAAGCCCCAAAATGATTGATGAAGATTTATCGTATATAATTGCTCCGACAGTTGGTGGCGACAATATGGATGTTGAGCTTGAAAAAAGTACAAATGATTTTTTAAAGCAGCATGGTTGTTCATATAAGATTACAAAAGGATATGGTATGACAGAGGTTTGCGCTGGTGTTACTGGCACACTTGATTGTAATAATCAATTAGGAAGTGTAGGAGTACCTTTTGTAAAAACAACTGTTGCCATTTTCGATACGGAAACTGGTAAAGAATTGAAATATAACGAAATAGGAGAAATATGTATAAGTGGTCCTAATGTTATGCTCGGGTATTACAATAATACAGAAGCCACAAAAGCTATTATTAAGGAACACAGCGATGGCAGTAAATGGGTTCATTCCAATGATATGGGATATATTAATGAAAAAGGTAGTTTGTTTATTATTGATAGAATAAAAAGATTGATTGTCCGTTATGATGGATTTAAAGTATTCCCAACATTCATTGAAAATGTGGTTCTGTCGCATGAAGCCGTTGAGAATTGCTACGCAGTGGGTTTAACGGATAGAAACCATGTTCAAGGCAAGCTCCCTGTGGTTTTTGTTGTATGCAAAGAAGCATTTAAAGGTGCAGAAGATAAACTCATATCTGAGCTTAAAGATATGTGCAAGAATGAACTGCCTGAATATTCTCAGCCTGTGGATTTCCGATTCTGCGATAACTTACCATTGACACCTATCGGAAAAATTGATTATCGTACATTGGAAGAAATGGCGGAAGAAATGAAAGGGCAGAGACTATGAGTGAAGAAAGAAAACGCAAATACCACGCTTCAACATTTGATAAAAATAACCAGTCAAGATTTTCAACGCATATAAAGATGCTCATTATATGTGTAATAATATCAATTTCAATAATTGTCATTGTAAATACTTTGTTTATCGGATTAATTACTTTTAACTGTTGTGGCGAATCGACCTTATGTGATTATCAAAAAGCCGAAATATCTATTATCACCTCAGGATTATCAATAATAGCAATTGCTATAGCTGTATGGGCAGGTTTAAATATAATTAATGCTATATCCAAAAATGATATAGACACCATCAGCAACAAGTTTAAAGAAATCGAACAATCACAACGTTATATTGTGGCGTTGAAACAAGATAATCTAGAATCTTTGATTAGTAAATTTTTGCAAGAACTATTAAAATCATACGACGATATTGCCACTCAACATTATTATGAAGAGTTTGTTAAGTATGGAAAAAGCCTTAAAATAGCGAATCAGAAAACTGATGAGCTACTTAATTGGTATATGTACATGATATATATTGAACGCTCTTATAACATTGTGGTTAATCTGCGAAAAAATGCATATTCTGTTTCTGAAAGCGTTGTGGCAAGGGCTGATAATGCAATTGAGTATATTGATTCCATTAATCTACAAGCGATATCCGAACCATTGATAAAAGAATATATAAATTATAGGAGAGCTGAATTTGAGTTCCACAAGGGTTATTATTTAGATGATTCTAATGCAATAGCTGCGTTCGGAACTGCATCGAAAACGTATTTAGAAATGTTGAAAAAATATAATATATACTTTGATACTTCAAAAAAACCTGATAAAGATACATTGAATTTGACGCAATCAAACTACATATTATCAGAAGTAAAAATAATAGCGTATTTATTGAATTCGGTAGGAGAATGTTACAGCAAAATCTGTTATTGTTTTAATCAGTTGAAAACTAATGGCAAAGATAATTCAAAAATTAATTATCAAGTTGATATTTATTCGGAATGGGCTATTGTATTCTGTAAATGTGCGGTTGAATACTCTGAAAACATATACGAAAGGGAGGTGTATTACAGAAATCTCGCTTGTGCTTACGAACGGCGTGACAGATTGCATAAATTCGGTGACAACATGGAGTTGATAATTGAAAACTATCAGAAATCAATTAGAATGTGTCTTGTAGATTATAAACAATCTTATTCTAATCGTGAATTATCTTACTACGCAACACTTTCGTATTTCAATAAATGCTTCGATGCTTTTTTCTATAACAATAAAACACTAGAAACAAGAATAAATATAGAAGAACTAAAGAAAATTATTAAAGATTTTTATTATCTTTCTTGGATGGCTGTAAATGATTTTCCGAACAAACTATCATTTCAAGCGTTAAACGGATTAGCATGTGCCTGGTCATTAATGCTTGATTCTTCAAACGAAGAGAAATATCAATACTACATAAAAGTGATAGACGAACGGATTCATTTGCTTGATATGGCTCAAAAAAACGATGGCTATTATTCTCTTCTCGAATCATTATTAACGAAACTTAAAGCATCAAATAATTACGCATACTTGGAAGAAATGAAAGGAAGTTGATTATGACCACCAAAAATAATCTCACAGGCTACCCTTCAATAGACAAGCCCTGGCTGAAATATTACAGCGAGGAGGCGATAAATTCTGTTATTCCTCGTAAGACAATGTATCAGTTTATATACGATAGCAATAAAGACAGATTAAATAATATTGCGATATATTACTTTGACCGCAAGATAACTTATAAGGAGCTATTTGATAATACGCTTGCCGCCGCAAATGCATTTACGGCAAACGGTGTTAAGAAAGGCGATATTGTTACTATTATTTCTCTGAACACGCCTGAAACTATTTATGCTATATATGCTCTGAATTACATAGGCGCAACTGCAAATCTTCTTGGTGCAACAATAACGGTGCAGGAAATTGAGGCGAACATCAAGTCAACAAACTGCAAAATGTTTTTTATTCTGGATAAGCTACTGGATAATTTCTCAGGGCTGAATCTTTCTGTGCCTGTAATCTTACTACCTCTCGCTGAATCTGCAGGCGGTATTACCAAGCTTGTAATGAAGTTATCGGCAAAGAAGAATAAGCCCTATAAGTACTATACCGATTTTATAAAAGCTGCTGAAAAAACAGAAATGAATATTTCAAATGATGATGAATCTCCTGCTGTAATAGTTTATACCAGTGGCACAACAGGTCAGCCGAAGGGCGTTGTTTTGAGCAGCTATAACCTTAATGCAGTTGCTTTTGATTGTTCTATTTCAGGAAAGAATTATAAACCAAATGAAAAGTTTCTGAATATTCTCCCCCCCTTTTTCTCGTTCGGAATAGGTATGTTGCATTTGTGTTTTTATACAGGCATGGCAGAAATTGCTTCAATTCTTCCAAAAGTAAAACCAATTACAAGTAACCTAAAAAAATATAAACCTGAAAGATTTGTTATAGGTCCTGCTATCACAGAAGTGATTGAAAAATACGACGGAAATGATTTGTCTTTTGTAATTGACTTAACTGGTGGTGGAGGTAGCATTTCACGCGAAAAAGAAATCGCATTAAGTGCAATACTTACCGAAAAGAAAGCAAACTCAAAATATCTTTCAGGCTATGGAATGACAGAATTAAGCTCCGCTGTATCAATGAACCATAACGACAAACATATGCTCCAAAGTATAGGTATAATACTACCTCATATGGCTGCTAAAATAGTTGATGCTGAAAGCGGCAAAGAACTATCTTATGATAACGAGGGAGAACTTCTTATAGCATCGCCGGGACTTATGATAGGCTACTACAATAATCCCGAGGAAACTGAACGAATTATTGATGTTGATGAAAACGGAACACGATGGATACACACAGGAGACCTTGCGAAAATAACGAGTGACGGATACATTTTCATTACTGGCAGATTAAAGCGTATATTTACCGTAAAAGCAAAAGACGGACAGATATATAAGCTGTTTCCACAGCGTATGGAAGAACTGATACAGGAAGTGCCTTATGTAGATAAATGCGGTGTAGTAGTTGTGGAAGATGACGAAAGACAGCACATTCCGATTGTGTTTGTGTCTACTGGTGCGATTGATAATAAGGCTGAAATAAGGGAGAGCGTTATTTCCGCAATCGGAAAAGATATGCCTGAATACTATGCTCCGAAAAATGTATATGTGATTGATAGTATGCCAATTACATCAAGTCAGAAGATTGATTATCGTGCGATTGAAAGAATGGCAGAAGAACAGGTGTGATTTGGTATCGTTTCCGTAAAACGCCCCTTTCCCGAACATAGATTTACGAACGGGTTTCCGAACGAAAAATCCCCTGAAATCGCTTGAATTTCAGGGGATAAATTATTGTCCGTAAAACGATCGTTTTGTAAACACTAAATTAAAGCAATAAGCATATATGCTTTTCATATATCACAGGGAGCGGCCTATAATACGGTCGCTCCCTGTATTTGTTTATTCTTCCAGAGCGCATCGCAGTTTACATTCAGTACTATCGATATCTCTGTAATTCAAGAGCTGTCTAGCATCTATTCCTTGTATATACTCATAATTCAAGGGGTTATTTGGAATGGAGAATTCTAATCTCTCCTTATAAATATCATGCTCTATATAGTAGTTTAACAGCCTGAAAGCAGGAGAGTATCTGCAGTGGATTGCTTCAAATATCAACCTTTTACCATGATCATAACACCATACATCTTCAACAAGTTCAGAGGTAGTAAGATAGTAAAAGGACAGAACACATTTTGATAAAGGATCGCTTTCAGCTGATTTTTTCAAAGCTTTTATTATTCCCTTTTTAGGAGGCGCATCTTTAGTACACATCAGCAAACGTAAGCAGTTGATTCGATGCTCAGCAATACAGCTAAGTTCTTTATCCTTGCATTGTGTAATGGAATGATATATGGTCATCGCACTTGAATAAAGGCAGGATACTTTATCACCAAATACTCCCATGTGGCAGTCTGCAATAACCATCTTATACCTATCTGTAAACCTGTGTGAGTGGATCTCAGGACAGTTTAATATATACGTCAGAAGTTCTGAAGCATAATCGCAATTGTATTCATACATATCTGAGGATGTCGCTAAGGCTATCAGAGATAAAAGAGCTTCAACATTACCTATCAAAGCGTGATAATAAAAATATTTAATTTTTCCTAAAGTATCCACTTGACCTCGAAGGTCAAGCGGATAATCCTTAGCATCGAAGGGCAGATCCATGATCAGTTTGTTTGCCTCTTCCAACAACTCATCAAAAGTGTATACAGTATCATAGATACTATTGAAATACTCCTCAAAGTGATTTGTTTTTCTGTGGTAGCTATTGGGCTTTAACTTGTAAATATCTTTCAATTTTAACCTCCATAATTTTGTAATTTTATTTTGTAAAATAAGTAATTTTCACCTTTAATTCTTCTGCGCTTCTTATACCCCCTGTTTTCATCAGTTTCCAGCAAGCTGATACATTTTAATCGTTCAGCCAATGATCTTGAACTGATTTTAATTCCGAGCATGTCCTTTAAACGTGTAAGACCCTCCTCTGTAATATAATATTCATAATTTGCAGTTTTTAATCCTAATTTCTTTGCCTCAGGCTTAGTAACTCCATCATCAGCTGTGAAGAGATCATCACCATAGCTTTTAAGATATTGAGCCAGCATATTAATCGGATCATTTTCCTTTAATTCAGTGGCATAATCCTCAAGAGCGTTCTTAGCATAGTCTGCAATCTGATCAGCCCGTTGTTTAAGATCAAGCCCAATGTGCTTACAATACGGCTCTACTATGCACTGAAAGGCACTTATAAGCCATGAGTATGCCTCTGCTCTACGCTGAGGATATTTTTCGTAATTCTTGAGGATTTTTTCAAATGCAGTGCAAAGATCCTTAGCTATGTTTTCAGCTCCCTTCCTAGATACCCATTCTATCAATCTGTAAATGTGTCTTGCATACCAACAACGGTGATTATTTACAAATTCGATCTTTTCGAAATCTACATCTTCACGTTTCATTTGCAGCACAATTATTCTGTTAAGACTTGATTCGGAGACTTCAGGTATCATCTCAGCTGTCATAATAGCCATGCCACTTACCGAAGACGAACTTTTAGCGGTTTTACGTGAAGATCCAGCGTTACCACAAGCTCTTATTAAAGACTCTACGAGTTTGTAAAGCTCACTGTTATCGCCGTTACGCAGTTTAAAATCGTCGATAGGCAGAACAGCATCTGAGAAGTATTCCAATTCACTGAATATAGCCGCTTCAGATACTCCTACACTAAGGTCGAACAGCTCTATATCCTCATAACAACACAGTTCAGTCTTTAACAGCGTAGTTTTACCAGCCATGGAGGGTGCTACTAAAATCGTTAAAAATTGCGGTATCCTGTAATTGTTTAATTCAGATAACGGGGTTTTCATAAATGATAACACCAAAATCAAATAGAGCAGGAAAGATACCGGGATTTCCTTTGTGCATTTAAATAAAGCCTCCAATACCTGACGTTCATTTATAATTTCTTTTTCGAGATAAGCATCATTTCCTTTCTGATATTGTTGGATTTTGTTTTCGGCATCTGATTTTGTGTGTACGGTATT
>JAZSEG010000224.1:0-14552 GCA_045531575.1 Oscillospiraceae bacterium
CTCTGTAAGCTCGAACTGATAGAATATATCACGCAGGCTTGGCAGCTTGAAATTATCTAAGTTCATGCGACAAACCCTCCAATCTGCAATTATCGGCGTGTCTCCTGGCTCGTTCTCTCCGTACCCCTAAAATAAAGCCTACTCTGAATATAGCGGAAAAACCTGTGACTTCTCGCCATTTCCTATCGTCAGAGGGGCGGGAAAGGTCATATATTGCCCTTGCTATCCAATAATCGGATAATTCGGCTTGCTCGTTTGCTATTTCGGTCAGTTCTGCAAGCTCTGCCTTGCTGATCTGCTCCGAGTGCTTGCACCACTCTAGCGCAAATACCGTTTCTGTCTGTTCCATTGAAAAATTTCTCCTTTACATCTTGACATTCAGCGGCAAGCGTGATACAATATCCTTGCTTACAGGTGGTTGCACCACGCATCCGCTGTTTCCATTAGCCTTTACAGTTCGCAGCTGTAAGGGCTTTTGCTTTATATTGCGAGTTCCACATTCAGACCATAAGTAAGGCGGTAATCTGCACCGCCAGTGATGGCTTTGAACGTGCTGCGGATCTCCTTGCCCTTATCCAGCAGGGGCGCAATAGCAGCGGCAAGCCGTCTGTTGAGATAACCCATAACCGCCGAGCCTTTGCCCTTGACTGCCGCCACGATCTGAACGGCGTTGCTGTCGTAGGTGTTGCCGCTCTCACGCTGAAGCTGTATGGTGATATCTTCAGGAGCGTACCGGGAGAGCCTTGCAAGCAGCATCTGCCTGTTGCCATGTGTAACGCCAGCGGTCTTAGTTTCAATCCTGCGGAGCTTGACCGTAACCCAAGCTCTTACCATTGCCGCTGATCTGCTCATGCCCTGTTTTACAAGGTGGTTTGCGATTGTCATAACCTTTGATTTCATGCTTTGTAGTTCCTTTCGGTTTATTTGGTTGAGGCGTTTGCCTCTGACCTTGATATTATTATACACCAAAATCCGTGAATAGTCAATATAGATGTTGCACAAATATTCACGGAAAAAGATGTATATATTGTACATTGATTTCCGTGCATAGATATGCTATAATATAGTGGGGATATAAAACATCCGCAATCGAGCAACGAACCAAAAGGAGATGATATAATGCCAATAAAATATGATAAACTATTTGAAATGATGAAAAAGCAGGGCTTAACAACCTATCGAATAAGGCAAGAAAGCATTATTTCACAAAGTGCGCTAACCGCAATAAAGAACGGCAAAAGCGTTACTACTGATACAATCGCAAAGCTGTGCGCTGTGCTAGGCTGCCAGCCTGGCGATATAATGGAATATGTATCGGACGATGAACAGCCTAACGACACCGAAAAGGAGTGAACACCATGCCCGAAATAAGTTTATTTTACGGAATCCGAGTAACAATGTATTATGATGACCACAATCCGCCTCACTTCCATGTAGAATATGCAGGAAACAAAGCGCTGATTGATATTATCAATGCCACTGTTATGCGGGGAGCTTTACCGAACAAGCAACTTAAGCTGGTGCTTGCGTGGTGTGTACTCCATCAGGACGAACTCATGCAGAACTGGGAGCTTTCAAAGCAGAACTTGCCGCTCAACAGAATCAACCCATTGATTTAAGAAAGGGGGATCATTATGGAGAATATATTTCCTGCTGTAGTTCAGGCGGTGCCGGGCGAGGATTTCACTGTGTATGCCTATATGCGTGATGGAAGCATTCACCTTTATGACATGAAGCCACACATTAGCAAGGGCGGTGTGTTTGCTCAGCTTCAGAACGAGGAGTTTTTCAAAGAACGGCTCACCGTGCTTAATGATACCGTTGCATGGGATATATCGGGCAATATGGATCCTTGCGAATGCATAGACATAGATCCCTTTACAATCGCCGATAGTCCCATAGTGGCTGACCCGATAAAAATAGCTTAAATCATCAGAATGCCCACAATGCCCTGTAAGCCGTTTTAGCGTGTTGATGGTATGTGTATCCACCAACGCCACAAAACCGTAATACAGCGCATTTTCGGCGAAAATAGAGTGCAAAATAACAAAAGCGGCAAGTTTCCCACATTCGGGCGGCTTGCCGCTATTCTTGTTTGAAAGGGGGTGATAATATGAGTAGAATGAAGTACAAACAGCGTTACATAACCACATGGGAAAAAGCACCTGTTTTGTTTGATAGTGAGTATGCTGCAATTTTGCTTGGATTAAGAGTACAAACAGTGCGATATATGGCGAGAACAGGAGAGCTTCCTGCGGTAAAAATCGGCAGAGTCTGGAGATTCGAGAAATCCGCACTTATGGCAAAGGTAGGAATAAAAGAACGCTGGGAATCGTAACCGCTGCTACATCTAGCTCCTTTTAGGAGAAAACAAATCCAATGATGCTATTCCGGTTCGCACCTCACAATGGGATCTGATATAGCAAAGCCAAAACAACGGCGGCTCTGATAATAGGGCTGCCGCTGTTCCTTTTTGTGCGGTAAAATGGTATGCCCTCACAAATACCCCTGTAAGCCTCTACAATGCGTTTTGACGGTTAGGGGTATATTCCTGCTTTTTATCGTTCGGGGCGTTCTGGGGGCATTTCCATTCGCCTGTGAGCGTGTATGAGTATTTCCCTAACTCGAAAAATCCATTTCGGGAATATTTTATGTATGGAGGAGGGTGTCCGATGTCGGACCATCCAAATTTGGATAGTCAGAGGGGTAGGGGGGATATACTGCTCTCGACTGCTTCTCGACAGTTCACGCTGCCTTATGTGCGCAAGACGGAAGTAAAAATCTGCGTTTCGGCTCTGTATGTGTGTGCGGGTGTTAGATTTTGCCGCTCTTTTTAGGGACTCAGAAAATGAAGAAAAGCCTTTTTAAAGTGTGTAAAATGAGTAAATAGCCCTTTGTCAACTGGCCAGCGGCAAAGCAGCATCAGTGTATCATACTTGAAGCATATCGCTCAGCGGCAAGCTCCCGAATGATCGAGCGGATTACATGATCCTCAATCTCAGACGTACAAGAACTACGGAAAGCGGCAAGACCTTTGTGCGATGCTGCTGTATATTCTCGGCGGTGATAGCCGTATTCCTCGCCATATACCTCATATAGCCGCCTGCCCATCTTGCCATAGCGTAATCGCCGCAGAGCCTCGCCCTCTATCTGACGTACTCTCTGAAATGAGATCCCGAGCTGCTCTCCGACTTCTCTGAGCTTCAGACCCTTGAAATAATACAGCCTGATCACATCCCTGTGAATGCCAGGCAATTCTGCGATAGCTCTACGGAGCAGCGAAAACTCATCATAGCGGTCTATCTCCTCAAATATCTGCGCTGCTGTATCGTCAGCTACGGTATCGGCAACGGTGAGCACGCCGCCGTCCTTGTCCTCGCCTATAGGCTGTTCGAGGCTCATTGTCGCAGCTTGATTGAGTGCATCATCCTTGCCGCTGTATAAGCCCCGTATCGTGTGCTTTAAGGCGTAATTAAGGTATGTAGTGAACTTATACCCCTTATCAGGCTTGAACCACTTTATAGCGGCAAGCATAGCGGAATAGCACTCCTGCCTGATGTCTTGTATGTCATAACCATAGCGGCGCAGGATATCGGCATAGGCATAATAATACCGTTCTGCTTTGATGAAAAGCAGCTTATGCACCTTTTCCCACAATATCGGAAGAAGCTCATCATTTTCGCCCTGCTGGATAAGCTCTGCAAGTGCTTCGTTCATCATTGGCAGCACGCCCCTTTATCAAAAACTCCTCCTTGACTTCCAGCCTCCGCTTTCAGTAGTGGATTCATGGCTTTCTGCCGAAGGCAAACAGCTTTCTTCCCTTCTTTCTTCTTTATATAATATAGTAGGTTTGTTGTTTTTGTTATGGGCGGTTTGTTGATTTGCGTTCGGTTGCTGTTCCGTTTGTTTGTTATTCGGTTTGTTATTCGCTTGATACAAATCATAGTTAATCACCGTTATAATGCTAAATTTCGAGGTTGTTTTGATTGTTATTTCGTTTGTTGATTTCAATCGTTCTAACGCTGTTCTTGTTTGTTGAATGGTTTGTTGATTGATTGTTGCTAGTTTCTTCACAGTTGTGAGTAATTGTCCGCGCTTTATCAAAATGCCGTTTTGCCAGGTATCTTCCCAATTTGCTTCAATGAGCAGGTGCAAAAACAATATGCGTGTAGCGGCATTCGGATACCATTCCCATTCAAGAATTTTGCGGTGTAATTTGATCCATCCTAAATCATTGCTCATTTATACCGCCTTACTTCAAGCTGATGGGCTGTATGCGACTATTGGCAGGCTGCTCAGGCTGAACGGTGGAGCTGTTCAGATAATCCGCAAATCTATCCACATTCACCAAAAAGCGCTTGCCAGCTCGTACAGCTACGATCTCACCGCTTGCCACCTTTGACCTTACGAAATGCACTGGAAGCCCGAAAAGCTCTGCTGTGCGTTTTATGCTTTCCATGCGAGGAATCTTTAATGTATTATCATTCATTTTTGTCACCGCCTATAAAATTTATTACGCTCTGTAACGCCTCAGTAGCGCTGTTAATATAAGACCGCTGCTGCCTGTAATATGGCACGGCTTCCGCTACATCACGAGGAATGTAATAGCCGCCGTTGTCTTTATCACAAGTGGAGCAGATAACTGCGCCGTTTACTCGTGCGCTATGTACGAGCTGGCGTACAGTGCGAGTGTCGAGATTTGTTGCCGCTGCGAGATCGTTCATAGAAATTGCATTGGCTTTGCCGTCGGGGATAAACTCAGTGATATTGATCATAAATTTCAGCCTTTCCGATTGAAAAGCCGCCCGTTTTGTGATATAATAAGGGCGGAGCTTTCAACCTATTCATTTGGTAGTGTGTAGGGGATTGCTCTTGCCGCTTGATGTGCGCCAACACGTCAGGCGGCTCTTTTTTATGCTTGTTCTCTAGCGGTGCGCCGTTTCTCGGTGCAATTTTTGCAGCAGATGTGCATTCCGTAAAAATCGAAATCGGGACAGCCCCTGATAAGGTCTACAAGATCGATCTCCTGCTCTACACCGCAATCAGGGCAATGTGTGAATACCTCTCCTGTCAGGTCGATTTCAACGGTTGCATTCTCTGTAAGCTGTTCTTTGATGTAAAACATAATCATAAACTCCTTTCGTGTCAGTCGGTTGTTATCGTGGTTGTGCTTGCTGCTTTCTTCAGCCAAAAGCGGCGGTTGTGCTCCTTGACCTTATCCTTGTTCTTTGAGCGCCATTCTCGCTGGTAGGCTCTGCGAGCTTCGATAACTGCTCTATCTTCGGCAGAAAGCTTGCTGGTGTCGGTCTTTGCCATAATCTCACTCCTTTTTGTAAAATATTTTTTTCTTTTCGCTTGACAAAGCAATAATTTATTGCTATACTGTAATTGTAGCAGATAGCAAAAAGAAAGTCAATACTTTTTTGCTTGCAAGCATAAATGTAAAACAATGCTTTACAAACAACGAAAAGAGGTATACCATGTCAGCAAAAAGGAGCATATACAACAAGGATAAGGCAAATGCGGTGTTTGCTGTTAAAATCAGAAAGCTGTTTGAGGAAAGCGGCAAGACCCACAACAATCTTGCAGAATATATCGAACAGCGATTAGGCGAAAGTGTCACAAGGCAGGCGGTAGGTCAGTGGTGCAACGGCAATACCTGCCCTAATCTTCGCACAGTGCCGATAATTGCAGAGTTCTTCGGGGTAAGCACAGATTATCTGCTTACTGATACGGAAATAAAAACAACGAATGCAGAGTTAAAGGCGGTTTGTGAATATACAGGGTTATCTGAATCGGCAGTGTCCAAAATCAAGGATAGCATAGACACATATCACATTGAAGAATTACATGGATGGGTGTCATTGATGCTGCAATCAGACCGATTTTGGAATATAGCGTATTCAATTATGGAATATGATTTATATAGTCAACTGCAAGAATACTTGTCACATATTGAGAATGCACTTGCAGAAATAATTGACTCGGATAGTTGTATTGAATATAAAAGCACATTCGTAAAAAGTGTGGCTGATCTTTTTATGTTGAACTGTCAACATATTTATGCAGATGAAGAATATCGCAGAAAACATATAAATCATCCTATGACGATGCTCGCATATAATAGGTTAATTCCCGAAACATATTATATAGAATCTGTACCTCATAGTTTCTTGCCTCAAATAGCTGAACACTTGGAAATGTGCGAATATAGAGCAACTAAGGAACTCATTGCGCTAGCGTCCGAAGATTGTAAAACAGAAAAATTAGATTGGGATGATATAAACACAAAAATTATCGAGAGATTAATCAATGAACGCTTACCTAAGGAATTTACTGACTTTGTTAGTGAAAAGCTACAAGTAGCTACACAGAAAGCAGGTGATTAAATGCCCAGCATAACCCCACGCAAAGACAAACACGGCAATATCATAAGCTACACCATCAGGGTATATCACGGCTATGACAGCAGCGGCAAGCGCCTGAAGCCCTTTACGACTACCTACAAGCCCGAAAGCGGCTTATCTCCGAAACGTATCGAAAAGGAGCTGAACCGTAGGGCGCTGCAGTTTGAGGAGCAGTGCAAGCAGGGCTTTATCCTCGATAACCGCCAAACCTTTGCACAATATGCTGATTACGTCATTGACCTGAAAGAGCGCAGCGGCGTAAAGCATAGTACCATAGTGCTTTATAAAAGCCTGTCGAGCCGTATAAATCAGGGTATAGGACATCTGAAGCTGAACGACATTCGTCCTCAGCATCTCAATAACCTGTATTCCCAGCTTGCAAAAAGCGGTCTGAGGGAGGGAACAGGCAGGGCAACCGCCAAAGGAGACCTTGCCGCTATCCTGAAAGAGCGTGGAATGACGTTCAAGAGTTTTGCAGAGGCTGCAGGAATAGCTGAAAGCACGCTTTCTAATGCCGTACATGGAAAGAATGTTGCAGAGGATATCGCCTGTTCAATAGCGGCGGCGCTGGGCCAGGATGTAAACAAGCTGTTCACCATCACCCGAAATATGCAGCCGCTTTCCAACAAGACCATAGTGGAGCATCACCGCTTTATTTCCGTTGTAATGGCTCAGGCTGAAAAGGAAATGCTGATACCATATAACCCAGCGGCAAAGGCAACGCCGCCGAAAGTGACCGTCAAAGAAGCCAATTACTTTGATATCGAGGATATCGAGCGCATACGGGACTGTCTGGAGAAAGAGCCTATCAAGTGGCGCACTGCTGTTCATCTGTTGCTGATAACAGGTGCCAGGCGTGGCGAAATACTCGGCTTGAAGTGGGATAAGGTGGACTGGGAAACAAATCAGATACACATCTGCAATAATCTGCTGTATTCAGCGGATAGGGGAGTGTACGAGGATACGACAAAAACCACCAATTCAAGGCGCTTTGTGAAGCTCCCAGCGGAAACGATGGAGCTTTTACGGGAATATCGTCAATGGTATCTGAAACAGTCTTGCAGATACGGCGATAAGTGGAAGCACAGCAATTTTGTGTTTGTGCAGGACAATGGCGCTCCGATGGATCCGTCCAGCCTGACAGGGTATTGCAGCCGCTTTTCTAAGAAATACGGACTTCCACACATCAATCCGCACGCATTCCGCCACACGATGGTGAGCATCCTGTATTTTAACGGCGTTGACAGCATAAGCATAAGCCGCCGTCTGGGGCATAGCAAGGTCAGCACCACAACAGATAAATACGGTCATATCATGCGAAAGGCTGACGAGGCAGCGGCAAGCTGTATCGCTGATGTTGTATTCAGCAAGAAAAGGGCATAAAAAAATAGGGGCTTCCTGCTTTTGGAACAGGTCGCCCCTTGTTTGTTGTCAGAGTACCGACGGCACATTTTTTTAAGCAATAGCGCACTAATGGCGCACTATTTCCGTCTTGCCGCTGATAATTAGAAAGGTTTATAAAAGCACAAAAACCGCTCAACCCTGATGGTTAAACGGTTTCTGTATGGCACGCCAGAAGGGATTCGAACCCCTGACCCCTTGGTTCGTAGCCAAGTACTCTATCCAGCTGAGCTACTGGCGCATACCGTGCTTTCAAGCACTCATATATTATATCACAAGAGTTTTGGTTTGTCAAGCACTTTTTTGAAAAAAGCAGTAAAATTTTCATGCGGTCGTTTTGGATGATAAATGCGGTGCGGCAACAGCGCTGCCGCACCGTGTATCGTTTAATCGCCGACTATGCCGAAATTGTAGGCGTCCAGAATGTCTGTGTGGCTGAATACGGGTGTTGCGCCGTCCCGTAAAAAGCTTATCACGCCTGCGTATCTCTGATCGAAAATATCGTGTGGCGGGATGCAGAAAAGCTCTCGGCCTTGTTCTATTGCGTGTTCTGCGGTGCGCTGGCAGCCGCTTGGGTCAGGAGCCTCGGTAATGAATGTGCCTTGCGCCAGTCCCGAGATGATGCGGTTTCTGTAGCGGAAGTATTCTTTGGTGACACCTGTTTCGGGTGGGAGCTCTGATATTACTGCGCCGCCTTTTCGGATCATTTCGCACTTCAGCTCTCTGCTGGCGGAGGGATAATCCACCAGATTACCGCAGGCGAGAACACCTATAGTCCTGCCGCCGTTTGACAGGGCGCAGCGATGCGCTGTGGTATCATGCCCCACGGCAAGTCCGCTGACGATCACCATTCCGTTGCGGACAAGCTCGGTGCAGATGCGCTTGGCGGTGCGGAGGCCGTAGCTGCTTGCCTTGCGTGTGCCGACTACTGCAATAACAGGCTCGTTGTCAAGCTCTGCAAGGCTGCCCTGTACAAAAAGCAGTATCGGCGGATTGAATATCGTCTTTAGCCGTGCGGGGTATTCCTCGTCTTCTATCGTTATGACGCGTATCCCGTTTGCTTCGCACATGGAAAGAACGGCAGAAACATCCCGTGAACGTACGCTTTCCGCACGCTTCTTTTCGTCAGCGTCAAGGAGTTCGCATATTCCGTCACGGATAGCTTCGGCTGCGGTGCGCACATCGCCGTAATGCTCCACTATCTGCAGAGTCTTAACATTATGCGCCCCCATTACCAGAAGCAGCCAGAGCCATATTTCCTTATTCATGATAAGCCGTCCTTCGCAGTGTATTAGAAAATGTGTTGATTTTTACATATTATATTATATATTATACATGATACGCGCAGTGTTGTCAATTTGTTGCGAGTGTGGAGAAATCAGATATGCTCCCTTGACAGATAGGCTCAACCGTATTATAATAGATACATATTTATATTAACTGCATATAATATAAGAGGCGTTATGGAACAGAATTTCTTCGATAATGATACGGTGTTCAAGGGCTACTGCGAGCTTCGTGACAGCGAGATCAACTGCAACACCCTGATGGAACAGCCTGAAATGGCAAGGCAGTTGCCTGATTTGAGCGGCAGGCGTGTGCTGGATCTAGGCTGTGGATTTGGTCACAACTGCATGGATTTCGTGCGGCGTGGTGCTGCAGAAGTCGTGGGTATCGATATATCGGAGAAGATGCTGGAGGTGGCAAGAGCGGAAAGCGCTCATCCCGATATCACCTATATAAATATGAGCATGACCGATATATCTCAGCTGGACGGGAAATTTGATCTTATATACAGCTCCCTTGCGTTCCATTACATAGAGGATCTTCCTGCGCTTATGCGTGATATCTCGGCGCTGCTGAATGAGGGCGGAACGCTGTTGTTTTCGCAGGAGCATCCCATCTACACCGCTTCAGTGAACGGGCAGGGACACTATATCCTTGACGAACAGGGGAATAAGTGCGGCTATTGCTTTTCCCACTATCAGACCGAGGGTAAACGTGAGGACGAGTGGTTTATCAAGGGCAGGATATATTTCCATCGTCGTTTTTCTGATATTATTAACGCTGTTACTTCGGCAGGCCTCATTATTGAGCAGGTCATCGAGCCTGTTCCCGATGCGGATATGGTGGCTAAGCGCCCGAAGTCCGATACTCTGCACAAGCCTCTTTTCCTGATAATAAAGGCGCACAAGCCTTTTTGATACAGACATAATCTGAAAGGACACAATTATATGATAAGCAACAACATACTCGATGTTATCGGCCACACTCCGCTGATCCGCCTGAACAGAATGGTGGATGAGGACAGTGCTGAGATACTTGTTAAATTCGAGGGCCTGAACGTGGGCGGCTCCATCAAGACCAGAACAGCCTACAACATGATCCTTGCGGCAGAGCGTGACGGCATCATCAACAAGGATACTATCATCGTTGAGCCTACGAGCGGAAATCAGGGCATCGGTCTTGCGCTGGTGGGCGCTGTGCGAGGCTATAAGACGGTCATCATCATGCCTGATTCCGTAAGCTGTGAGCGCAGGATGCTGGTGAAGCACTACGGCGCTGAGGTCATCCTCATTCATGATGACGGCAACATCGGCGAGTGCATTGACGAGTGCCTGAGAACTGCAGAGCGCATGCGTGATGAGAATCCCAACGTATATATCCCCCAGCAGTTTGAGAACAGGGCAAATCCGCTGGTACATAAGCATCATACAGGTCTTGAGATACTGGAGCAGGCAGGCAAGGAGATACACGGCTTCTGCTCGGGAATCGGCACAGGCGGCACGCTCAGCGGCATCGGCGAGACCTTAAAGGCTCAGAACCCCGATATCGAGATATGGGCGGTGGAGCCTGAGAATGCGGCTATCCTCGCAGGCGGAACTATCGGTACACATCTGCAGATGGGCATCGGCGATGGTATCATCCCGAAGAACCTGAATCTCAACATCTACAGCCATGTTTATATAGTAACCGATGAAGAGGCTATCGAGACCGCAAAGGATCTTGCACGACTTGAGGGTCTGATGTGCGGAATCTCCGCAGGCACCAACGTTGCGGCGGCGAGAAAGCTTGCAAAGAAGCTGGGAAAGGGCAAGACGGTGGTGACCGTTCTTCCCGACACGGCGGAGCGTTATTTCTCCACACCGCTGTTTGAGGGTGACTGATATGACGATAGACGATCTCAGAAGCGGCGTTCGTGTAAAGCACTTCAAGCGTGAACACATGACTTATAAAGAGCTGACGGAATCACCGACGAAATACACATACGAGATACTCGGCACAGCCATGCACACCGAGAGCGAGGAACAGCTCGTTATCTATCGTGCGCTTTACGGTGACGGAAAGCTGTACGCACGCCCCGTGGAGATGTTCCTTTCAAAGGTGGACAGCGAGAAGTATCCCTATACTCTTCAGGAGTACCGCTTTGAGGTGTTCGAGGGGACAGAGCTTGGCAAGCCGAAGTACAACCGTGGCGATCGTGTTTATATCCGCAACAGGAACAATGTTCCCACGGAAGGCGTTGTGGAGATAGTGGATGCCTACGGCACCTTTGAGCAGAAGGATGAGCCTTCCTACGATGTCTTTATCGAGGCGGAGAACTGCCTGTACAAGCACATTATGGAGAGTCAGGTATTAGGTGACTGTGAAAAAACAACGGACTAACGTGCGAAGCACATTTATAGAAAGGACTTGAAATTATGAAGATCTATTCTGTACTCGACAAGGAATTTGCACCCTACGGAAAGGTGCTGGAGGGCTACGACACCACCTGCCTTCTCAGTGCGCTGGAGGCTGAGACTCCTCTGCCTGAGGGCGTTGCGTATGTTCCCAGCGTTGCGGCTCTGGAGACCACCTGCCTGTTCGGTCAGTTCCAGAACAACGCTTACGGCGGTATGCCCATTCAGATCGGCTACTGCAACGGTCACAACACAAAGCTGAACTGCCTGGAATATCACCGTGACAGCGAGCTTAACATCGGTCTGTACGACTTCGTTCTGCTGGTTGCAAAGATGGATGATATCGTGGACGGCAAGCTGGATACTTCTAAGGTAATGGCGTTCAGGGCACAGGCGGGTCAGGTAGTTGAAGTGTATGCAACAACTCTGCATTACGCTCCCTGCAACGGCACTAAGGATCAGGGCTTTAAGGTGGTTATCGTTCTGCCTAAGGGAACGAATATCGAGGCTCCTGCGATCAAGGCGCTCAACGAAGAGGATAAGTGGCTGAGAGCCTGCAACAAGTGGCTGCTTGCTCACAAGGACGCTTCCGAGGCATCCGACGGCGCTTATGTGGGTCTGACAGGCGAGAATATCGACATTGCAGACATTCTGTAATCAATACGATGGGCGGCGCAGAGTCGCCCATTTATTCATGGAGGTCGTAAAATGAGCTTACAGCAGGAAGCAGCAAAGGCTGCTATGATAAGATGGCTTGCAAACCCTGCGGAGCTTGGAAAGGCACCTAAGAAGATCGAGTGCGTGGGGCAGTTTGAGCTGCATGGACTGATCTACTACATTTTCAAGTTCAGAAAAGGCGTGCTGGGCAGATGGCTGGTCGGCGTGTGCGGCGGCTATGAGGTCGGCGAGATGGAGCATTGCGGCCATGTGTTCAGCGAGATGGAGGAATACTCCCCCGAAACGGCGCAGCAGAAAGCGGCTGAAATGGTGGAGATGCTCCGTGAATACTGGATGGAGCAGGCGAGGGCAATGAACACCGAGGAGCAGTTCTATCTGTAAAGGAGAGGCTATGTCGAAAGTAATCATGACCTGCGGAAGGATATGCAGCGGCAAGACCACTTATTCGCAGAAGCTCAGCAGGGAGCTGAAAGCGGTGGTGCTTTCCGTGGATGAGATAACTCTGGCGCTTTTCGGGCAGGATGCAGGAGAGATGCACGACACCTATGTGGAGCGTGCGGAGAAGTATCTGTACGAAAAGTCGGTGGAGATAGTCGGACTGGGCGTGGACGTCATCCTTGACTGGGGCTTCTGGACGAGGGCAGAAAGGGAGCAGGCGAGGGCGTTTTATGCCGGGCATAACATACCGTGCGAGTTCCACTGCATCGTCATCAGTGATGAGGAGTGGCACAGGCGGCTGCAAAAGCGCAATGCCGCAGTGCTTAAAGGCGAGACCTCCGCATACTATGTGGACGACGGACTTGCAGCGAAGTTTTCGCAGATGTTCGAGCGGCCGTCCGAGGTCGAGATGGATGTTATAGTCTGACGGAAAAGTAAATAAAAATCTAGCCTGAGCGGCATGTGTCTGTCTCAGGCTTTTGCGTTTGTTCATATTTTTGTGTAATATGTCTGCTGACTCGGGCGAGGGTGCGTATATATCGTCGGCATGCATCTTGACAAATGTGTAAATAATGCAATATAATATTAAGGTATGATACATAATAAGGAGGATGTGCTATGCCCGAAAAGGACAACCCCCACAAGGGTCACCGTCAGCGTATGCTGAAGAAATATACCGAGCATGGTATCGATTGCTTTGAGGAGCATGAGATACTTGAAATACTGCTGTTTTCCTCCTATACAAGGCGCAACACCAACGATATCGCTCATGAGCTGATAAAGCGCTTCGGCAGCCTTGACGGCGTGCTTTCGGCAGGCTATGACGCACTGTGCGAGGTGGATAATGTCGGACATAATGCCGCTGTGATGCTCGGCTTTTACAGGGATCTTTTCGCACGCCAGACAGCCCTCGGGCGCAGAGGCGTGGTGCTGGATAATTCTGTTGAGCTGCGCAATTTCTGCCATAATATGCTGAAGGAGCGCTCTGTTGAGGTGGCGTATGCACTGTTCCTTGACAGCGGCTTCACGCTGATGGGAGAAGCGCAGGTGGCAAGAGGAGTCACCAACAGGGTGGAGTTCGACCTGAAGCAGATAGTCGGCATGGCGATGAAGAACAAGTGCGACAACGTGGTGATGGTGCATAATCATCCCGGCGGTGTGCTGGCGGCGTCCACTGCCGATGTGGCGGCTACAAGAAGGGTCGCAAACGCTCTGAAGGAGCTTAGCATACAGCTTATCGACCACATCATCGTGAACGAGGAGGGCGCCTTTTCCATGAGAGGTGCAAGGCTGCTTCCCGATATATGGACCTGATATATACTCTGTAAGGAATTTGAGATATGGATAGATTTGAACTGCATTCGCAATATCATCCCACGGGAGATCAGCCTGAGGCTATCGCAGACCTCAGCGAGGGTATCCTTCGTGGCGATAAGGAGCAGACTCTGCTCGGCGTTACAGGCTCGGGCAAGACCTTTACCATGGCGAATATCATCGCAAACGTTAACCGTCCCACACTGGTGCTGGCACACAACAAGACCCTTGCGGCGCAGCTTTGCAGCGAATTCAGGGAGTTCTTTCCGAATAATGCGGTGGAGTATTTCGTATCCTATTACGACTATTATCAGCCTGAGGCGTACATCCCCTCCACTGACGCTTATATCGAAAAGGATTCCGCCATCAACGACGAGATAGACCGTCTGCGCCACTCTGCGACGGCGGCGCTTGCAGAGCGCAGGGATGTCATCATAGTTGCCAGCGTGAGCTGCATCTACTCCCTCGGCTCGCCTGAGGATTACCGCACCAACACGCTCTCCATCCGTCAGGGTCAGGAGATAGACCGTGACGAGGTGATAGCACGCCTGGTGGAGATGCAGTATGAGCGAAACGAGATAGCTTTTCAGCGCAACCGTTTCCGTGTGAAGGGCGATGTGGTGGAGATTTTCCC
>JAZSEG010000158.1:0-5365 GCA_045531575.1 Oscillospiraceae bacterium
TTCCTAAGCCCGCTTGGCCCCCGACTTCCTGCTACCCCCAACCCTTACCCATTCCGCACACCGCTTCGCTGTGCGGTCGATATTAAATTGACAGGTTTATCGTGTCTGTTTGTTGCTTGTAATTAAATCGCTCTTTGGAACTCTCCTTCCTTTTACGAGCATTAAATTGACTTATCTATGCGTAGGCGCCAGCCGCAGAGCTTGCAACGTTGCCTGTAATAAATCTGTGAAAAGCACATTAAAACCATCTTAATTTGTGCCGTTCATCCGCTTTCTTGCAACAATTGAAATATATCACAAGTTAATCAAAAACCACGTCAAAAGCTATGCGGCTAGCCGTAACGCACAGATAAGTCAATTTGCACCTCGATGTAAAAAGGAGAATTCCGAAGCGCAATTAATTCACAAGCTACACACAGGCACGGTAATCCTATCCTGAAATACCGCCGCATAGCGAAGCGGCATGCGGAACTAAGGGATAGGGGTAGTAGGGGTAAACCGTAGGTTTGACCCCTCCCCTTGCGGCTACAAATCGTCTAAACGGCGGTAAAGCCACCCCGCAAAGTGCAGCATAAATCGGAATTTGTTGGGGGGCTTTTTGTTTTGTGGCATCTAGCCACAAAACAAATTGGGGGAAAACTCTTGTTTTCCCCCAGACCCCTTTAGCGCTCTGAACGCTTTTGGGGGCGCTTTGCGCCGAGTGGTAGGGCGTTGCCCCACACCCCACAAGCCTTTTTGAAAAAAGGCTTGACCTAAAAACCAATCCGCACTTCGTGCGGAGACTTCCCCAACAAATTCCGATTTGCATTAGACAACAAAAGACCCGAGATGCTCACTCGGGTCTTGTTTTATGTACTTGTGGTGCTGTTACTCGGCAGCCTCTTCGTCCTTCTTCAGCAGGTCACGGATCTCTGTCAGCAGAACGATCTGAGGATCGGGAGCGGGAGGTGCTGCGGGAGCTTCCTCTTCCTTCTTTTTCTTCAGCTTCTCAGCCTTCTCTCTTGCGGTGTTGATGAGCTTAACCATTACAAATACCGCAACAGCGATCAGCAGGAAGTTAAGCAGTGCGTCAAGGAACACACCGTATCTGATGGCAAGCTCTTCCTTCAGCACGGTAACGCCGTCAACGTCCAGCTCGGCGGGAGAAAGCACTACCTTCAGGTCAGCGAAATCGATATCGCCTGTCAGCAGACCGAGTGCGGGCATGATGAGATCGGAAACAAGGCTGTTCACGATCTTTGTGAACGCACCGCCGATGATAACACCGACTGCCATATCAATAACATTGCCCTTGGAGATGAACTCCTTGAATTCAGCGAAAATAGACTTTTTCTTCTTGTCAGCCATGATTTTTCGTCCTTTCAGATATGTATCGGCGCCGAAGCAGCCGACGTTCTTTTACTTGTAAGACCCGAGAGCGATCCCGGGTCTTTGAAACTTATTCTGTGGTGTAGTTATCGAAGTAGCCCTGAATGAATACGATGGGTGTACCCTTGTCGCCTGAGCCGGAGGTCAGGTCGCACAGGGAGCCGATAAGGTCTGTCAGGCGGCGGGGTGTTGTACCCTCGGATACCATCTGACCTACGAGGCTGCCGTCCTTCTCCTGGATCTTGCCCTTGATAGCTTCCTTCAGAGCGTCGCCCGAAAGATCGGAGAAGTCGTTATCTGCAAGGTACTTCAGCTTCAGCTCGTTGGGTGTACCCTCAAGACCAGCGGTGTATGCGGGAGAAACAACGGGGTCAGCCAGCTCCCAGATCTTGCCCACGGGATCCTTGAATGCGCCGTCGCCGTATACCATAACCTCAACGTTCTTACCTGTTGCAGCCTTCAGCTTTGCAGCGATAGCGTCAACAACGGGCTGGCACTCTCTGGGGAACAGCTTTACCTGATCCTCTGTAGCCTTGTTGGAGCCTAAGAGACCGTAGTTCTCATTATAACCGCTGCCGTTGATGGGAGCGTTCATGATCTCATCAAGACCGAGAACGATATCAGCGCCTGCAGCCTTCAGGATGCGCTTTGTTCTTGCACGGGTATGGATATCGCAGCAGAGAACGTTCTTTGTGTAGTTCAGAACTGCCTTGGGGTTGTTTGCGAAGATGATCTCGCACTCAGCGCCGCACTCACGGATGAGGCTCTCGTAGTACTCAACGTAGTCAACGCCTGTAAATGTATGCTTCTCATAGCCGAAAAGCTCACGGTATTTTTCAAGAGTAAGCACGTCAGTGTAGGGGTTTACGCCCTTTTCATCCACTGCGTCAAGGCTTATAAGGTGGTTACCTACCTCGTCAGAGGGATAGGAGAGCATAAGAACGATCTTCTTTGCGCCCTTTGCGATGCCTCTCAGGCAGATAGCGAAACGGTTACGGCTGAGTATGGGGAAGATAACGCCGACAGTCTCGCCGCCGAACTTCGCTCTTACATCCTCAGCGATATCTTCAACAGAAGCGTAGTTGCCCTGCGCTCTAGCCACGATAGCCTCGGTCATCGCAACGATGTCTCTGTCACGGATCTCGAAACCGTCATCCTTGGCAGCCTCGAGAACAGAATTAGTAACGATCTCAACGATATCGTCGCCACTTCTGATGATAGGCGCTCTTACACCTCTTGATACAGTACCGATCATACGGCTCATAAATTAAACACTCCCTAAAATTAAATACGATGCTGAAAGGCTCGCCAAAAAACGACCCTCACCGATCGCACAAATATTTTAACATATTTCTGACCATTTTTCAATAGGTTTCAGCAGTTTTTTGCGGTTTTTTTTGATGTTTCAGCACATTTTCACACGACTGAAAAGCTCAGCTGCTCCACTTATGTTAATTTCTCACATAGCACGGGAAAATATTCGCACATGCCATAAAAAAGCTATTGCAAAATGCCGCAAAATATGAGATAATAAGAATGATAATATATGAAAAAAGGAGATATTTTCAATGTCTAAAATAGTTGTTTTCGATCACCCTCTCATCCAGCACAAGATCACTCTGCTGCGTGACTGCAACACAGGCACCCGTGATTTCCGTATCCTTATCGAGGAGATCGCTACCCTGATGGGCTACGAGGCTCTGCGTGACCTGCCTGTTGAGATGAAGGAGATCAAGACTCCCATAGAGAACACAATGGCTCCCGTTATCACAGGCAAGACCATCGCTGTTGTGCCGATACTCCGTGCAGGTCTCGGCATGGTTAAGGGCATCCTTGCTCTCGTTCCCACCGCTAAGGTAGGACACATCGGTATGTACCGTGACCCTGAGACGCATCTGCCTCAGGAATACTACGCAAAGCTGCCCGAGAACATTGAGGAGCGCACCGTTATCCTGCTCGACCCCATGCTTGCAACAGGCGGCTCTGCCGTTGCTGCGGTGGATTACCTCAAGAAGCAGGGCGTGAAGTCCATCAAGTTCATGTCCATCATCGCTGCGCCCGAGGGTCTTTCCGCACTCATCCAGGCGCACCCCGATATCGAGGTATACTGCGGTCACCTCGACCAGAAGCTGAACGAGAACAAGTACATCGTTCCCGGCCTCGGCGACGCAGGCGACCGTATCTTCGGCACCATCTGATACGCATGAAGATACTTTTTATAGGCGACGTTGTCGGCAAGCGTGGCTGTGAGGCTCTGCAGAAGGCTCTCCCCTGCCTTAAAAGGGAGCTTTCCGCCGATATCGTTATCGTAAACGGCGAGAACTCTGCCGAGGGCAACGGCATCACCGCCCATTCCGCAGGGATGATATTTGACGCAGGTGCAGATGTCATCACCACGGGCAATCACTGCTTCCGTCAGAAGGGCATCGAGGAGGAGCTGGAGCGCAACGAGCGCATCATCCGCCCCGCAAACTACGATGACGAGGTGTTCGGCAAGGGCATGTGTGAGCTGGACTGCGGCTCCTACAGCGTGTGCGTGATAAACCTGCTCGGCACCACTTACCTGCAGCCACTGGAGAATCCGTTCAAGTGTGCGGACAAGCTGCTTGAAAAGACCGATTCACGCATTGTGATAGTGGATTTCCACGCCGAGGCTACCTCGGAAAAGCGTGCGATGGGCTATTATCTCGCAGGCCGTGCAAGCGCCGTGCTGGGTACGCATACCCACGTCACCACGGCGGATGAGCAGGTCATAGACGGCACGGGATACATCACCGATGTCGGCATGACAGGCCCGAAGGAGTCCATCCTCGGCGTCGAAAAGGATATAATAATCGAGCGCTTCCTGACCTACTACCCCAAGCGCCATGCTTTCGCAGGCGGAGATATCGAGCTGAACGGCGTTCTGCTGGATATCGACAAGAAGAGCGGAAAATGCACGGGCATCGAGAGAGTAAGGCGGATAGTAAGCGTATAACGGCAGTAACAATTTCCTGCTGCTGTGAATATCATAAAACACCAAGGGCGAAAGGGGAATCTGTATGAATTGTCTGTCCATTGAAAGGCTGAATAACTGCGCACAGAATGCGGAGAAGTTTGTGGAGGCATCCGAAAACACCTATGCCGACGCACTGAACGCCGCTGCGCAGAGGATATATAACGAACGTGCCGAGCGCCCTGTTGTGCTTGTTTCAGGACCCAGCGGCTCGGGCAAGACCACTTCCGCCATGCGCATTGCCCGCATCCTGAAGGATAACGGCTGCGGTGCGCACACCATCTCCATGGATAACTATTTCAAGACCCTCACCAAGGAGGAGCTGGAACTCAGCGCCCGTGGCGAGTTTGACTTTGAATCACCCATGAGACTGGACACGGAGCTGTTCAAGGAGCATCTTGTGAAGCTCTCCCGCTGCGAGGAGATAGACATCCCCACGTTCGATTTCGCACGTCAGGTAAGCCGTCCGGGAATGAAGCTGCGCATAAAGCGTGGCGACATCGTTATCCTCGAGGGCATCCACGCACTGAATCCCATCGTAACAGGCGACAGCGACAGCTACACAAACTGCGTTTACGTCAGCGTGCGCACACGAATCGAGAACAGCAAGGGCGAGCTGCTGCATCCCTCCAAAATAAGGCTGATGCGCCGTCTCATCCGTGACAGGCTGTACAGAGGCAGAGAGCTGCCCGAGACCTTTGAGTTCTTCCGCACCGTTGAGCGTGGCGAGGGTCTGTACATCATGCCGCACAAGGACAGAGCGAACTTCGATATCGACACCTTCATCCCCTACGAGCCGATGATATACCGTGACATCCTGCTGCCGCTGCTGGAGCAGGCATCGGGTACCTACGAGGACTACGAGCGCTATTCCGATATCGAGCGCTTCCTGCGTGAGATGGTAAGCGTAGACAAGGAGCTTGTGCCTGAGAACTCGCTCGTCAGAGAGTTTATTGGATGAAAGAAAATGAGGAATTAGGAATTAGGAATGAGGAATTAAGG
>JAZSEG010000270.1:0-4490 GCA_045531575.1 Oscillospiraceae bacterium
AGAAAATCCCTGCCGAATTTCTTCGGCAGGGATCGTTCATTATACGGGATGTACCTTATTAGTCTTGTCAGCGTGATCTGCGTCGATGCCCAGCTTTCTGTCACGGCGCTTCTCGAAGTACTTGGGAGCAACCTTCGGGAACATAGCGTAGGTGAGGATATCCTCCTCCTGCTCGATCCACTCAGCTGCCTCAGCCTTCATAGCCTCGAACTCAGGTGCGAGCTGATCTGCGGGACGGCAAGTGATAGGTGCCTCATCGCCGAGGATCTTTTTCTGGAACTCAGGATCGATAGCCACGGGAGTCTTACCGTATTCGCCCTTAACAAGACCCTTGAACTCCTTGGTAACGGTCTTGTAGCGCTCGCCTGTGATAACGTTGAATACAGCCTGTGTACCAACGATCTGGGATGTGGGAGTAACCAGAGGGGGGAAACCGCTGTCCTTACGAACTCTGGGAACCTCTCTGAGTACCTCGTCAAGCTGATCTGCCTTGCCTGCCTGCTTCAGCTGAGAAAGCAGGTTGGACAGCATACCGCCGGGAACCTGATAGATCAGCGCATTTGCGTCGGTAGCGAGCATGGAGGGATCCAGCAGACCGCTCTCGATATACTTCTTGCGCAGCTTCATGAAGAAATCTCTTACCTCGGTCAGAGCCACGAGATCGATACCTGTATCGTACTCTGTACCCTGGAATGTAGCAACGATGGACTCTGTGGGAGCGTGGGATGTGCCCAGCGCCAGAGGAGACATAGCTGTATCAACAGCGTCAACGCCTGCTTCAACAGCCTTCAGGATGCACATGGAAGCAAGACCGGAGGTGTAGTGTGTATGCAGCTGTACGGGGATGTTAACAGCGCTCTTGATGTCACGGACGAGAGTCTCGGCCTCATAAGGAGTGAGCAGCGCAGCCATATCCTTGATGCAGATGGAGTCAGCGCCTGCGCTCTCTACCTGCTTTGCATAGTTCATGTAATATTCGTGTGTGAATACCTCGCCGAGGGTGTAGGAGATAGCAACCTGTGCATGACCCTGCTCCTTCTTTGCTGCTTTGATAGCAGTCTCGAGGTTTCTGATATCGTTCAGTGCGTCGAAGATACGGATGATGTCGATACCGTTTGCGATGGACTTCTGTACGAAGTACTCAACCAGGTCATCCGCATAGTGACGGTAGCCCAGCATGTTCTGTCCTCTGAACAGCATCTGAAGCTTTGTGTTGGGCATCTCCTTACGGATGGTGCGCAGTCTGTCCCAGGGACACTCGTCCAGGAAGCGGATGCAGGAATCGAATGTAGCGCCGCCCCAGCACTCAGCGGAGTAGAAGCCGATCTTGTCCATTGTGGACAGGATGGGACGCATCTCGTCAATTGTCATTCTGGTGGCGAGCAGCGACTGGTGCGCGTCACGCAGAACGGTCTCTGTAATGTTAAGCTTAGCCATTTTTGCTCTCCTTATAATTAGTTGATGGTGATGATAACGGTGCCTGTCTCAACAGAATCTCCCTTGGCAACGTTAACGGAAGCAACAACGCCGTCCTTATCGCAAACGATGTCATTCTCCATCTTCATAGCCTCGAGAACTGCAACTACTGTACCATTGGATACCTTATCTCCTGCCTTTACCTTAACATCAACGATAGTGCCGTTCATGGGAGCGTTTATAGAAGCGGAGCCTGCAGCTGCGGGAGCGGGAGCAGCCTTCTTGGGAGCAGCCTTGGGAGCGGGAGCAGCAGCCACGGGAGCTGCGGAGCCGTCAGCCTCTGCTACTGTTACGTCATAAGCATTGCCGTTTACTGTGATGGTGTATCTTTTCATGTCAAAAACCTCTCTGTGATTTTAGTTATAAAATAGTTATCTTCGTTATGCGGACACGGCAAGCCGTGTCCCTACGATTAAAACGCAAAGTTAACGTGCTTTCTGGTGGGAGCTGCCACTCTCTTGCCGCTGCAGAGATCTACTGCGGATGCGATAGCGTCCTTGCTGTCCTCTGCTGCGATAACGCCGTCGATCATGCCGAGACCTGCTGCGTTGAAGGGAGAAGCGTCGATCTCCTCGCCCATGAATACCTTTGCAGCCTCAAGAGACATGGGAGCGATAGCAGCGTTCTCCCATGCGTAGGAGATGTCAGCGCTGTCAAATGCTGCATAAGCTGCACCGAAAGCCTTGCCCTTGATGAGATTTACCTTTGTAGTGGTAGCGGAAGCGTATACCTGTGCAAGCTTTGCACAGTCTCTTACGCTGCCTGCAAGCTCAGCCTCACTGGAGGGAGCGAAGCCCTCAGTATCAAGAACTGTAACAACAGGGATAGAGAACACATCAGCCAGCTGAACGAAGCGTGCGATCTTAGCACAGTCAGCGGAGGTGAGCTTCTCAGCCTTGTCGGTAGCTACGAAAGCAACTGTAGCCCAGTTGATGCTTGCGATAGCTGTGTAAGCAGCAGTGCCGAACTCAGCACCCAGCTCGATAACGGAATTCTTGTCAGCGATAGCTGCGATAACATCTGCGCCCTTCATGTTAGCTGCAACGAAAGCGTCATTCTCAGCGAAATCATCGTTGCCTGCAAGGGAGATGTTGTTTGCGGGCATTACTGCAACCAGCTTCTTAGCCTTGGCGATAGCGTCAGCGTCGTCCTTTGCGAGGATATCGCATACGCCTGCCTTTGCTGCGTTTGCAGCGGTACCTGCGCCTGCAAGCTTGCCATCGGGTGTATTGAAGGGAGCGGTCATGAACAGCTCAGCCTTCTCTGTCATTACAGTGATATCAGCCATGGATGCGAGCATAGCGGCAGCACCTGCGCATACGCCGCATACAACAGCGATCTGGGGAACAACGCCCGAGATAGCTGCGGATGCCTTTACGATATCGCCGTAAGCGGAAAGCACAGCCATACCCTCGTTGATATCGCCGCCCTTGCTGTCGAATACTCCTACAACGGGAGCGCCATTCTTAGCAGCCAGCTCATAGATCTTTCTGATCTTCATAGCAGCGCTCTTGTTTACTGCGCCGCCCTTAACGCTTACATCCTGCGCAAATGCGTAAGCTGTAGCGCCGAGAACAGTGCCGTAGCCTGCAACTACGGAGCAAAGCTCGCCGTCTGTGGAAACGAACTTGTCCAGCTCTCTGAAGCTGTCCTCGTCAAAGAGGGCAGTCAGTCTCTTTCTTGCCTCGCTGTCGGGAACGTTCTGTTCCATCTCAGCCAATGTCTTGATTGCCATTTCAGTCCTCCATCGTATTAAAGGCAGGCTGCATGTATCGACACAGCTCACCTTTATATTAAAAATTTCTCCATAATAATTATACTACATTGTGATGAAAATAACAAGTCCAAATCACATTTTTGTGCAATTTTTATTTTCGTCGAAGAATGCCGCAATATTGTCGATGGTTTTTTCGTCGTTTTTAACAAAACCCCATCTTTTCAGGCGCTGCAGAGCCTCGCCCTCCTCAAAATCAAAGCGAGCCTTTTCGATGCCCTTCAGGTCAAGGAGATTGAGCAGCGCACGCACCAGACCATCCACAAAAAATTCGTCGCACTCCAGCTCGTCGAACACGAAGGTATCGCCCTGCATTGTACCTGCACACTTGCCGAGGCTCACCCCCTTTTCAGTGGCATTGAATTCGATCTTATCAACATTTTCCTTGTTCTGTAATATCTCGATCATGTATGTAGCCCCCTTACTTTCCCTGCTTTGCGGTCTTTCCCACTGCGGTGCGGAGCTTCTTCAGCTCCTCCTTTGTGAGATCACGGTACTCGCCCGGCTTCAGCATACCGAGCTTTACGCCGCCGATTGCTGTTCTGCGCAGCCTGCCTACCTGAAGTCCCACAGCTTCGCACATGCGTCTGATCTGGCGGTTTCTGCCCTCCTTGATAACGAAGCGGAGAACAGTACGCTCAGCCTCCTCTGTCAGCACCTCAACGGTACAGGGGAGCGTCCACACATTTTCCTCTATCTCCACGCCTGCCATGAGTCTGGAGAGCTGATCTTCCTTTACCCTGCCGTCGATAGTTACACGGTAGGTCTTTGCCACATGGCGGGAGGGGTGCATGATGTCGTTTGCAAACTCGCCGTCGTTGGTGAATATCAGCAGTCCCTCGGAATTTCTGTCAAGACGTCCTACAGGATAAACACGCTCCTGCACGTCTGTCAGCAGCTCGGCAGCGATCTTTCTGCCCTTCTCGTCTGCCATAGAAGTAACGTAACCTCTCGGCTTGTTCAGGATGATGTAGCGCTTTTCGGCACGCTCTGCAGGGATGATGTCATCGCCCACCTTGATGAGATCGTTTCTGGGGTCAGCCTTGTCGCCTAGCGAGCAGCCTCTGCCGTTTACCGTTACAAGCCCTGAGGATATAAGCTCCTCAGCCTTTCTTCTGGAACAGTAGCCGCTGTCCGCAATAATCTTCTGGATTCTTACCTTTTCCATAGTTTCCTCCTTCGTCTCCCGACGATAATATATGTTATCGGAATGAAATTCCGATATGACAGCGAAGCTGTC